>NZ_JACAQY010000005.1:0-204682 GCF_013386835.1 Pseudomonas sp. IPO3774 | reverse complement strand
CCATAAGCGGCCGTTACCGCAGCAACGGATATGTACACGGTCCATTACAAACAACTCAAACCCCACACAACGAACGCAGTAACCCAGTATCCAAATGCCGCTCTACCAGATCCGCCAACCGCTCAATATCCCGCTCCCGCAACCCGTGATAATCCACCTCTTGCACATCTTCCAACCCGGCCCAACGCAACAAAGCACTACAGGCCGCCGGAGCCTCAAACAATCCATGCAAATAGGTCCCAAGGATCTGCCCATCCTCACTCTGAGCCCCATCCAGGCGCCCATCGTCCAACTGCACCGCAGCCCGCACCAAGCCAGCGCCACTGGTTACACCCGCGTGGATCTCATACCCACTCACCTCGGCCTCCTCCAGCAACAACCGCCCCCGCACGTTACGCAGCTGCTTCTCCTCCTCCAGGGTCGTACTGAACGCCAACAACCCCAGCCCAGCGCTAGAACCACAAGGCCCTTCCAAACCCAGCGGGTCATGCACCTGCTCCCCGAGCATCTGCAACCCACCACAAATCCCCAGCACCTTCCCGCCATACCGCAAGTGCCGCGCCACGGCCGTGTCCCACCCGTTGGCCCGCAAATACGCCAAATCACTGCGCACACTCTTCGAGCCCGGCAAAATAATCAGGTCCGCCGAAGGAATCGCCTGCCCCGGCCCCACAAACTGCAAATCCACCTGCGGGTGCAAGCGCAACGGATCAAAATCCGTGTGATTACTGATCCGCGGCAACACCGGCACCACCACCTTGAGCACCTGCGCCGCCTTGTCGATCTGGCGCTGGTCGATGCCGTCCTCGGCCTCTAGGTGCAAATCCATCACATACGGCAACACCCCCACCACCGGCTTGCCCGTGCGCGCTTCCAGCCAATCCAGCCCCGGCTGCAACAGCGCAATATCCCCGCGAAACCGGTTGATGATGAAGCCTTTGACCCGCGCCTGTTCGGTCGGCGACAACAATTCCAGCGTACCCACCAGGTGCGCAAACACCCCGCCACGATTGATGTCGGCAATCAGCAGTACCGGGCAGTCCACTGCCTCGGCAAAGCCCATGTTGGCAATATCATTCGCCCGCAGGTTGATCTCGGCCGGTGAACCCGCACCCTCGACCATCACCACCGGATACGCCGCACTCAAGCGCGCATGGGAGGCAAGCACCGCCTGCATCGCGATGGCTTTGTAATCGTGATAGGCCACCGCATTCATGGTGGTCACGGCGCGCCCATGGATAATCACCTGGGAGCCCGTGTCACTGTTAGGCTTGAGCAATACCGGGTTCATGTCGGTATGGGGCGCCAGGTTCGCGGCCTGGGCCTGCACCGCCTGGGCCCGGCCGATCTCGCCGCCTTCGGCAGTCACGGCGCTGTTGAGCGCCATGTTCTGCGGCTTGAAGGGCACCACCGGGATGCCCTGGCGCACCAGCCAGCGGCAGAGTGCGGTCACCAGCGTGCTTTTGCCGGCGTCAGAGGTGGTGCCCTGCACCATCAAGGTACTCATGAGGCTTCCCTGTAGGCGCTCAGCGCCTGTTCCAGCCGTAACCAGTCGGCCTCGGTATCCGGCAGGCCGAAACGCAGGCTGCTGTTGTCGACAAACAAGCGCAGCAGAATGCCGCGCTGGGCCATGAATTCATGCAGCTGCTCAGCCCGGTCCGTGATCATCCACTGGAACAACGCGCAGCCGCCCTGGGGCCGCAAGTCGTGGCGTTCAAGCACATCAAACAGGCGCTGGCTGGCCGATTCGCAACGCAGCCGCTGTTGCGCATGGCCGGCGGTATCGCGCAGGCATACTTGCCCAAGCACCCGCGTCGGCCCGCTGACGGCCCACGGCCCCACCTGTTCGGCGAGCAGCTTGAGCAGCTTGCGCTCGGCCAGCACGAACCCCAGCCGCACTCCGGCCAGGCCGAAGAATTTGCCGAACGAGCGCAGCACGATCAGACCGACTTGATGGGCCTGGCCCGCCAGGCTCAGTTGCGGGGTGATGTCCATGAAGGCTTCATCCACCACCAGCCAGCCGCCGCGTTGGGCCAGGCGAGCATGCCAGTCCAGCAGGCGTTGCGGCGTCAGGCTCAGGCCGGTGGGGTTGTTGGGGTTGACCACCACCAGCACGTCGAGGCTGTCGAGGAAGAAGTCGACTTCCTGCTCCAGCACTTCGCGCACGATGTAGCCGGCGCGACGCCAGGCTTCAGCGTGTTCGGCGTAACACGGCGACAGCACACCGACCTTGCCGGCCCGGCGCAGGCGCGGCAATAACTGGATCGCGGCCTGGGAGCCGGCCACCGGCAATACATGGGGCGTGCCGTAATATTCACAGGCAGCCTGCTCCAGGCCGTCGTCGTTTTCAGGCAGGCGCGCCCAGGCCCGCAGAGGGATGTCCGGAATCGGGAACGGCCACGGCGCCAGGCCGCTGGACAGGTCCAGCCAGTCTGCTTCTGGAATGCCGTACTGCATCGCCGCCTTGCGCAAGCGGCCACCGTGCTCAAGCATAAAACTCAGCCCCCACACACAGGATCAGCAACCACAGCCACACGCCGCGTTGCACCAGTTGCCAGCCACGCTCGATGGAATCCGCATCCGCCGGCGGGCCTTCGCCCAGTGGCGGGCGCTGGTGCAGCTCGCCGTGATAAATCGCTGCACCGCCCAACTCCACGCCAAGGGCACCGGCACCCGCAGCCATCACCGGGCCGGCGTTGGGGCTGTCCCAGGTCGGGCCCTGGGTGCGCCAGCATTTGAGGGCCAGGCGGGTTTTGCCCAGCAGCGCGTAGGTCAACGCCACCAGGCGTGCGGGAATGTAGTTGAGCACGTCGTCAATCTTCGCCGCGGCCCAGCCAAAACGTTCAAAGCGCTCATTGCGATAGCCCCACATAGCGTCCAGGGTGTTGCTCAGACGATAGAGCACCACGCCGGGCACGCCAGCGACCACAAACCAGAACAGCGCAGCAAATATCGCATCGCTGCCGTTTTCCAGCACCGATTCGGTGGCCGCACGGGCAACTTCAGTGCGGTCCAGCTCGCTGGTCTGGCGACTGACCAGGTAGCTGACGCGTTTGCGTGCCTCGTCCAGTTCATCGCTGCGCAATGCTTGCGCTACCGGCAGCACGTGCTCGCCGAGGCTACGCATGCCGAGGGCGCAATACAATGCGAGGATTTCCAGGACCCAGCCGATGTAGGGCGCCCACGACAGCGCCGTGGCCAGCAGGGTCAGCGGCACCACCGCGATCACCCAGGCGGTGACGCCATGGCTGCGCCAGCCCCGACCGCCGGAGTTGAATCGTTGCTCGATGCGCCCGGCAAAATTGCCGAACGCCACCAGCGGATGCCAGCGCCTGGGCTCGCCCAGCAGCGCATCCAGCGCCACGGCAGCGACACTCAGCAAGGCCACACTCATTGACTCACTCCCCAAACATTCTCGTACAACATGTCACTCAGCGGCCGTGGTTCGGTCCAGCCTTCGAGCTGCAACATCGGTGCCGGGTAGAACTCGGCCACCGGGCCCAGGCACAACACGGCCAACGGCTTGGCACCGGGCGGCAGGCCCAGCAGATCGGCCAGAGCCTGGGGCTCGAACAGCGAGACCCAGCCCATGCCCAGCCCTTCGACACGAGCCGCCAGCCATAGATTCTGAATCGCGCAGGACAACGATGCCATGTCCATTTCCGGCAAGGTGCGGCGCCCGAAGATATGCCGCTCGCGGTCGTCCATCAAGGCAGCCACCAGCACTTCGGCGCAATCGTTGATGCCTTCGACCTTGAGCTTCATGAACTGGTCGGAGCGCTCGCCGAGAGCCTCGGCGGTGCGTACGCGTTCTTCTTCCACTAGCTGCTGGATCTGGCCGCGCAGGTTGCGGTCGCTGATGCGGATAAAACGCCAGGGCTGCATCAAGCCGACGCTCGGCGCCTGGTGCGCGGCTTGCAGCAGGCGATGGAGCAATTGCGGCGCCACGCTGCCACCGCTGAAGTGCCGCATGTCGCGGCGTTCGGCGATAGCGCGGTAGACGGCTTCGCGGTCGGCTTCCGGAAAGGCGTTGTCAGTCATGGCCTCATCGCGGGCAAGCCCGCTCCCACAGTAGATTGCGTTTCAACTCGGTCAACTGTGGGAGCGGGCTTGCCTGCGATGGCGGTCTCAAGGCTTGGCGCAAACAAGGCAGCCACCGCCATCGGGTTGGACGGGAAATAAAAGTGCACGTAGGAAGCCGTCATCCGGCCCTGACGATAAACCGCCTCGGCACCGCGCCCGCCATTCGGGCTCAGGCCCCGGGCAATCGGCTGCCACTCGGTGCTGGTCAGCGAGTGATGGTAGGTGTGACCGCGCAAGAGGCCTTCGGGCAGTTCGACGTTTTGCAGGGCCAGTGCCGCCAGACGCTTTTGCATCACGGCGTCGCCCTGGAGCAGGCCGACCAGTTCGGCACGGGTGCCGTCGACATCAGTGAGCGAGTCCAGCAGATAGAGCATGCCGCCGCATTCGGCCAGCAGTGGCTTGCCAGCAGCGTGGTGGGCGCGGATGGCGTCGAGCATCGCGGTATTTTCCGACAGCGCCTGGTGATGCAATTCCGGATAACCGCCGGGCAGGTAGAGGCTGTCAGCTTCGGGCAATGCACGATCACGAATCGGCGAAAAGAAGCGCAGCTCGGCGCCCATCGCTCGCAACAGGTCGAGGCTGGCGCCGTAGGTAAACGCGAAGGCTTCGTCGCGGGCCACGGCGATGCGCACGCCGGCCAGCAACGGTTGGGCCTCGATTACCTCGGGCGCAGCGAATTCCACCGGCGGTGGCAGCGCTACCTCACAGCTGCTGCCCAGGGCCTGGGCGGCGGCGTCGAGGCGCAGGTCGAGGTCGTTCAATTCGCTGGCCTGCACCAGGCCAAGGTGGCGGCTGGGCAATTCGATCCCGGTTTCCCGGGACAGTGCGCCGTACCAACGCAGGCCTTCGGTCAGGCTGCCTTCAAGCAGTTGCGCATGGCGCAGCGTGCCGACGCGGTTGGCCAGCACGCCGGCAAACGGCAGGTCCGCCTGGTAACGCGCCAAGCCCAATGCCAGGGCACCGAACGTCTGGGCCATGGCCGTGCCATCGATGACCGCCAGTACCGGCACGCCAAAATGCCGCGCCAGGTCGGCGCTGGACGGCGTGCCGTCGAACAGGCCCATCACGCCTTCGATCAGGATCAGGTCGGCTTCCCCCGCCGCTTCCCACAGCAATCGGCGACTTTCCTGCTCGCCGACCATCCACATGTCCAATTGATAGACCGGCGCACCACTGGCGCGCTCGTGGATCATCGGGTCGAGAAAGTCCGGGCCGCATTTGAACACTCGCACCTTGCGCCCCAGGTTGCGGTGCAAACGGGCGAGCGCGGCGGTGACGGTGGTTTTGCCCTGGCCGGACGCCGGTGCGGCGATCAGCACAGCAGGACAGTGACGGGGCTGATTCAAAGTTCGATGCCTTTCTGCGCCTTGATACCCGCCTGGAACGCATGCTTGAGCATGCCCATTTCAGTTACGGTGTCGGCCATTTCGATCAATTCGGGTTTCGCGCCACGGCCGGTAACCAGCACGTGTTGCATCGGCGGGCGGGCCTGCAGGTCGCTGAGTACCTGGTCCAGGTCGAGGTAGCCGTGCTTGAGGGCGATGTTCAGTTCATCCAGCACCACCAGGCCGATGGCCGGGTTCTGCAGCATTTCCCGGGAGACCACCCAGGCGGCTTCGGCGGCCACGATGTCGCGGGCGCGGTCCTGGGTTTCCCAGGTAAAACCTTCGCCCATCACGTGGAAGCGCACCTGCTCGGGGAAACGGCGGAAGAACAGTTCTTCGCCAGTGCTGTTGCGGCCCTTGATGAACTGCACCACGCCACACTGCATGCCGTGGCCCATGGCCCGGGCCAGCATGCCAAAGGCCGAGCTGCTCTTACCTTTGCCATTGCCGGTAAGCACCAGCAGCAACCCGCACTCGTTCGGTGAATTGGCAATGCGCTCGTCAATCACGGCTTTTTTGCGCAGCATGCGCGCCAGGTGGCGTTCGTCACGATCGGGGGATTCAGTCATGGCAGCTCTCCGTTGGGGCTGGACAAAAACGGCGGGCAGGAAAAAGACACATACAGACAGCCAAGCATCGCCCACCGTGATGCTGTTGGATGGATCAGGCCGGTCTCCGGGCTCATGAGTGGCATTGGATGCCGAAGGTGCGCCTTCCCATATCGCGGGCGATACAGTGGCTTAAGGCACCGTCTTGACTCATTTACCGTTGCGGGGGCAGCGCCGGGATCGTGGCAGCACTGTAGAAAAATGCGCTCACTCACCGGCTTCCCTGTTTCACTCAGTCGGCGCGTACGCCACAGAGCACCTGAAACAAGCCGCGAAGGTTAGTGGGTTGGGGGTGGAGCGTCAATTAAAGCCGGACATGCGCGTGAACCATCGGGCCGCTGCGTGCCTCTACCGCTACAGGTATTAAGGAGAAAACCATGCACAAGACCCGACTTGCCCTACTGATCATGCTCGCCGGCACCCTCGCCGCCTGCGGCGAAAGCTCTACCCTGCAAGTGTCCGACGGCACCGGGCCCTCGCCCAAACTGCCGGAACCGAATAAAACCCTGATCCCCACGGTGAATATCGCCCCGGCCATCGGCTGGCCCGAAGGCACCAAGCCAACGGCGGCGGCAGGCACTCAAGTAGCGGCGTTTGCCGAAGGCCTGGACCATCCGCGCTGGCTGTATGTGCTGCCCAATGGCGATGTGCTGGTGGCAGAAACCAATGCGCCACCCAAGCCGGACGATTCCAAGGGTATTCGTGGCTGGGTGATGGAGAAAGTCATGGGCCGCGCCGGGGCCGCCGTGCCGAGCCCCAACCGCATCACCCTGCTGCGGGACGCCGACCACGACGGCATAGCCGAAACCCGCACGGTGTTCCTGGAGAACCTGAACTCGCCGTTCGGCATGACACTGGTGGGCAGCGACCTGTATGTGGCCGATTCGGACAAGCTGCTGCGCTTCCCCTATCAGCCAGGCGAAACCTCGATCAAGGAAGCCGGCACCACGGTGACCGACTTGCCGGGCGGCAGCATCAACCATCACTGGACCAAGAACGTGGTCGCCAGCCAGGACGGCAGCAAGTTGTACGTCAGCGTGGGCTCCAACAGCAACGTCGCGGAAAACGGCCTGGAAGCCGAACAAGGCCGCGCCGCGATCTGGGAAGTGGACCGTGCTACCGGCCAGCACCGCATCTTCGCCTCCGGCCTGCGCAACCCCAACGGCATGGCTTGGGAACCGCAAAGCGGCAAGCTGTGGACGGCGGTCAATGAGCGCGATGAAATCGGCAGCGACCTGGTGCCGGACTACATCACCTCGGTCAAGGATGGCGCGTTCTATGGCTGGCCCTTCAGTTATTACGGCCAGCACGTGGATGTGCGGGTGAGTCCGCAGAACCCGGAACTGGTAGCCAAGGCGATTGCCCCGGACTACGCGGTAGGCCCGCACACAGCCTCCTTGGGACTGACCTTTGCCGAGGGCAGCAAGCTACCGGCGCAATTCAGCAATGGCGCGTTTATCGGCCAGCATGGTTCGTGGAACCGCAAGCCACACAGTGGCTACAAGGTGATCTTCGTGCCGTTTGAAGGCGGCAAACCCAAAGGCCAGCCGGTGGATGTGCTGACCGGGTTCCTCGACAGCGACGAGAAAGCCATGGGCCGCCCGGTCGGCGTGGTGATCGACAAGCAGGGGGATTTGCTGGTGGCGGATGACGTGGGGAACAAGGTGTGGCGAGTGTCGGCGGCTAAATAGCCAGCTTCGCAAACACCGCAAAACAAATGTGGGAGCGGGCTTGCTCGCGAATGCAGTGTGTCAGTCAGCTTGTTGTCGACTGATCCACCGCATTCGCGAGCAAGCCCGCTCCCACATTTGGTTTCGTGTTTTCCTAGGGGTTTCGTGCCAGGTGCTCGGCTGGCAACACACGCTTGGCGCTCAGGTAGGCGTTTTGCCAATAGGCTTTGGACAGCGTGTCCAGCTTCACCGTACCGCCGGTTTGCGGCGCATGCACAAAGCGCCCTTCTCCCACGTAGATCCCGGCGTGGCTGACCTGCGAGCCGCCACCCGTGGCGAAGAAGATCAGGTCACCGGTCTGCAGGTTGTTTTCGCTCACGTCCTGGGCGCGCATCACGATCAGCTCGCGAGTGGTACGTGGCAAGGAGATGCCCGCCGCGTCACGGTAGACGAAACCGATCAAGCCACTGCAATCAAACCCCGAGTCCGGCGTATTGCCGCCCCAGCGATAAGGCGTGCCGACCAGGCCCAGCGCACGAAAAAGCACGTCTTCGGCCGCAGGCGAGAAACTTTGGGTGGCATAGGTGTTGAACACCGGCTTGGGCTTGACGGCCACGGGAGCAGGCGGTGGACGGCTTGCGCAGGCGCTGAGCAGCGCGGCGCAAACGAGAAGAATTAGGCGGGCCGAGGTCGACATGGGCAGAACAATCCTGATCTGGATGCGGCTTTCGCTGCCGAACGTTGAAAAACAGAACGCGCAAGCAAAGCTCGCGCGATCAATTTACAACAATGTCCAGGGATTCTAGCGCTTACACGTCAAACTTCAAGTATCACTTTAACTTTACTTGCTGGCGGTAACGGTAGTCGGGGCCATCGCCAGGGCGCGCTTGGCTTCGATGAAGGTTTTGCTCCAGTAGCTATCACCCAGGTTGTCGACTCGCACACCACCGCTGCGGCGGCTGCTGGAGTGGATAAACTGGTTGTCGCCCAGGTAGATACCGGCGTGGCTGACACGACCACGGCCAGCCGTACTAAAGAAAAGCAGATCACCGGGCTTGAGGTTGTTCCGCGCGACCAACGGTGCATCCACGTTGATCATTTCGCGGGTGGAACGCGGCAGATTCATGCCGGCTTCCTCGCGGAACAGGTAGCCGATGAAACCGCTGCAGTCGAAACCGGCTTCAGAGGTACCGCCGAAACGGTAACGGGTACCGATCAGGGACATGCCGCGTTCGAGAATGCTGTCGGCCAGAACGGGAAGCTGGTAAGGCTTGGCGCCGGCGAAGTCGGCGAGTTCTTTTTCAGTTGCGATCTCTTCCTGATAAACAGTGGAAGACTGCGACGCAACGAATTTTGCCTGGGACTGCTGTACTGGTTTTTGCTGCTCAGCCACGTTTTGAGTGTGGGTGGCGCAACCAAACAACAGGGTAACGAGTGCGAGAGGCACGAGGGGTGCGAAGCGATTTAGCATGGGCACGACCGTGGCTGATGTGTAAAGAAGCCGAGACTATGCCTTCTATCACATCGATTTGCAAATTCAATCGTGATCTATGTGACTTCTTGTTTGGACTATGACATCTAAGCCCTTAACACCCTATGCCAGCCATTTGCGTGGCCAAAACGGCCCAAACGCAGGTTTTCTGGCGCCTGTAATTTGCCGAAAGCCCCGGTTTTAAAGGGCTGGCTACCAGCCCAGGGTTTCTTTGAGGAAGGGAATAGTCAGCTTGCGCTGGGCTTGCAAGGAAGCCTGGTCGAGCTGTTCGAGCAAGTCGAACAGTGCGCTCATGCTGCGTGTACCGCGAGTGAGAATAAAATGCCCGACTTCATCGGTCAGGTGCAACCCGCGGCGCGAAGCACGCAGTTGCAGGGCCCGCAGTTTGTCTTCGTCGGACAACGGGCGCATCTGGAAAATCAGCGCCAGGGTCAGCCGCGACTTCAAGTCCGCCAGCTTCACCGGCAGCTCACGTGGCGAGGTGGAGGCGGCAATCAACAAGCGCCGGCCGCTGTCACGCAAGCGGTTGAACAGATGGAACAGTGCCTCTTCCCAATCTGCCCGCCCCGCCACTGCCTGCAAATCGTCCAGGCAGACCAGTTCGTATTGTTCAAGGTTGTCGAGGATCTCGATACCGCGGTCCAGCAGCTCCGCCAGCGGCAGGTACACCGCCGGTTCACCCATCTGTTCGAAGCGCAGGCAAGCGGCCTGTAACAAGTGGGTACGCCCCACGCCGTGCTTGCCCCAGAGGTAGATCAAGCTTTCGGTCCACCCGGCGTCGGCTTCGCAGAGCCGCTCGACATAGCCGAGTGCAGCGGCATTGGCGCCTGGGTAGTAATTGATAAAGGTGGCGTCGTCACGCAGACGCACACCTAGGGGCAGCTGAATCGGTTTCATGCTGACTGAACGGTTCCAATCGAACCGTTAGTGACCTCTGTGTAAAGTTTGCAAAGTTTATACCCGTGACGCCGGGCGCACAATGCAGCAGACCACAAGCAAAATCAAAGGTTTGCGTTAACTTGCTGGATTTGGTGAGGAATGTTTGACGCAATGGCGAAACGCCAGAGCCGATAAATGACAAACCCGGCCTTGAGCCGGGTTTGTGATGCTGCGGTTATAACTCCGGTTCGTCGGTTCCGGCGTACATGTCCGAGTCCTTGTACAAGTCGTGCACATGGCGCACCAGCACCATGATCACCGCCGCCACCGGCAGCGCCAGCAGGATGCCGGTAAAGCCGAACAGCTCGCCGCCCGCCAGGATCGCAAAGATCACCGCCACCGGGTGCAGGCCGATCCGGTCGCCCACCAGCAATGGCGTCAGCACCATGCCTTCCAGGGCCTGGCCGACCATGAACACCGCGACAATCCCGAGCATCGGGTACAGGTCGCCGTGGAACTGGAACAACCCGGCCACCAGCGCCGCACCGATACCAATCACGAAGCCCATATAAGGCACGATGGCTGCCAGGCCGGCGATCAGGCCGATCAACAGCCCCAGTTCCAGGCCGATCGCCATCAACCCCGCCGCGTAGATGATCCCCAGCGCCAGCATCACCAGCAACTGGCCACGGACGAAGGCGCCGAGCACCTCATGACACTCCTCGGCCAGGGAGACAATGCGCTCCTCACGGTCGCGCGGCAGCAGGCCGCGGATCTTGGCCATCATGATGTCCCAGTCCCGCAGCAGGTAGAACGCCACGACCGGGATCAGCACCAGGTTGGTCAGCCAGCCAATCAGCGCCAGGCTCGACGCCGTCGCCTGGCTCAGCACCACGCCGACAATGTCGGTGGTCTGGCCCATGTGCTCGCTGATGGCCGCCTTGACCTTGTCGAACTTCCAGAAGCCGTCTGCCAACCCCAGCTTGGCCTGCGCCCACGGCATGGCCGTGTGTTGCAGCCAGTCGAGCATCTGCGGCGCCAGCTCATAGAGCTTGAACAACTGCTTGGCCAACATCGGCACCAGCACCAGGACCAGCGCCGTGATGATCAAGGTGAACAACGCAAACACCGCCACCACGCCCCAGGTACGTGACAGGCCGATCTTTTCCAGGCGATCCACCACCGGATCGAACAGGTAGGCCAGCAGTAACGCGACCAGGAACGGCGTCAGGATCGAATGCAGCAGGAACACAAAAACGCACAGCAGGACAATCCCGCCAAGCCACACCCAACGACGCGTATCCGCCATAAACCACTCCCTCTGTTATTTGCTTCCTGCTTCTATATAAGAAGGAAGAACACTTACCAATGAAAACGTAGCTGCGGCGTCGGCTCGACCGGTGCCGGTTGCGCGCCTTCTACCACCGGCTGCGGAGCCGGAGCTTCACCTGCCGGGATTTCCTGCAACTTGGCCAGGCTCAACTGGGTGCGCAGCTGCTCGGCGCTGCCATTCACCCGATAAACGATGCGAGTGCCGTCCACGCGCACTGGCTGGGCACCGAACGGTTCCAGCAGATGGCCGAGGGCGGCGTAATGCTCGAGATTCATGCCCTGCACTTCCAGCAACTGATCACTGGTGGCAGCGCCGGCCTTGACCGCAAAGCGTGGTGCCAGGCGTTCGCTGACGGCCAGCAGCACAGCGTCAGCCAATGCGGCAGTATCAGTGCCGGTGGCGGTGCCCTGCTCGCTTTTATCCCCCAGCCACAGGCGCCATTTGGCCGACCATTGGCCGCCATCTTCGCGAGCATGCACCGCCAGCAAGGCATCGGCCCCATAACGCTCGGACGCGGCGCGCAGCGGTGTGGCGTCAGGGCTTTCAAGATTCGGGGCGGTGGCGACGATTTGTTCGTCCAGGTCACCCAGCGGCAGGCGCAAAGGCAAACCACGGTGCTGGGCCGCGCGGCGCAGCGGCTGGGCGACGGCCTGGCCATCACCGACCAGGCTGCTGCCTTCGACGGAATCGTTCAGCCACCAACCGAGGATCGATGGCCGATTGCTGCCCCACAGCGCCAGGCCCGCGCCACGCAACGCGCGGTCGGTGCTGACCGGGTCGAAATCCACCTGCAGGCTTTCCGGCGGGCCGGCGTCGTAGCCATACTGACTGATGATTTGTTGCGGGTCTTTGCGGATCGCCGCCAGGCCCGGGCCATCGGCGGCCTTGGCGTCGCCGGTCAGGCGGATCACCAGGGTTTGCAGGGCACGCTGGGTCGCCTGGTCGCGCTCCTGGGGAGACTGACTGCTGACCGGCTCCAGCACCTGATAGAGACCATTGAGGGTTTCGGCATGACTCGCCAGGCTGACCAACGACAAGCAGCCCACAAAAAAATATTTACTCAGACCCATGAAAGAAGATTCCCGAACGGCAAATAAGCGGTTGGAACAGACCGCGTGAACACTGTTGAGCAAGGCTGTGACCACAGCGACCGGCAAAACATTCACAGGGTCTCGGCAAGTTTTTGTACTGTCATAACGATAGCGAGTTAAAGGCTATACCTTAATAGGGCCTGTGACCGACTCGATTAGCGATTTTTTTAACAGCTATTGCCCCTGCCCGTCGGCCCGAGGATGGCCGCTGCCCCTCAAGCCTGATAAAATCGCGCGCCTTCGCAGACCGTCAATGGCAGGCCGTGCTGAAACTTCAGGTTTCGGTACACCCGCCGCATTCGGTCGTTACCCCTGAATCCCCCCTAAAGGCCTGGATCATGAGCAAGCAACCCTCCCTGAGCTACAAGGACGCCGGTGTAGACATCGACGCCGGTGAAGCATTGGTCGAACGCATCAAGAGCGTCGCCAAGCGCACTGCGCGCCCCGAAGTCATGGGCGGCCTGGGCGGTTTTGGCGCCCTCTGCGAGATCCCGGCCGGCTACAAGCAGCCTGTATTGGTCTCCGGCACCGACGGTGTGGGCACCAAGCTGCGCCTGGCACTGAACCTGAACAAGCACGACAGCATCGGCATCGACCTGGTTGCCATGTGCGTGAACGACCTGGTGGTGTGCGGCGCCGAGCCGCTGTTCTTCCTTGACTACTATGCCACCGGCAAGCTCAACGTCGAGACCGCTACCCAGGTGGTCACCGGCATTGGCGCTGGCTGCGAACTGTCCGGCTGCTCCCTGGTCGGCGGCGAAACCGCTGAAATGCCAGGCATGTACGAAGGCGAAGACTACGACCTGGCCGGTTTCTGCGTCGGCGTTGTCGAAAAATCCGAAATCATCGACGGTTCCAAGGTGGCTGCCGGTGACGCCCTGCTGGCCCTGCCATCGTCCGGCCCGCACTCCAACGGCTACTCGCTGATCCGCAAGATCATCGAAGTGTCCGGCGCCGACATCGAAACCATCCAGCTCGACGGCAAGCCCTTGACCGACCTGCTGATGGCCCCGACCCGCATTTACGTGAAGCCGTTGCTCAAGCTGATCAAGGACACCGGCGCGGTCAAGGCCATGGCCCACATCACCGGTGGCGGCCTGCTGGACAACATCCCGCGCGTACTGCCTGAAGGCGCCCAGGCGATTGTCGACGTGGCCAGCTGGCAGCGCCCGGCAGTCTTCGACTGGCTGCAAGAGAAAGGCAACGTCAACGAAACCGAGATGCACCGCGTGCTGAACTGCGGCGTGGGCATGGTCATCTGCGTGGCTCAAGAGCACGTTGAAAGCGCGCTGAACGTATTGCGTGAAGCCGGCGAACAGCCTTGGGTCATCGGCCAGATCGCTACCGCCCCTGAAGGCGCGGCTCAGGTTGAACTGAAGAACCTTAAGGCGCACTGATGCCTGCAACCTGTGATGTCGTGGTGCTGCTCTCCGGCACCGGCAGTAACTTGCAGGCCCTGATCGACAGCACGCGCGCCGGCGACAGCCCGGTGCGCATCGCTGCGGTGATTTCCAACCGCAGCGACGCCTACGGCCTGCAACGCGCCAGGGACGCAGGTATCGACACCCGCTCCCTGGATCACAAGGCTTTCGAAGGCCGCGAGGCCTTCGACAGCGCCTTGATCGAACTGATCGACGCCTTCAACCCCAAACTCGTGGTACTGGCCGGCTTCATGCGTATTCTCAGCGCTGACTTCGTGCGTCACTACAACGGGCGTCTGCTGAATATCCACCCGTCCCTGCTGCCAAAATACAAAGGGTTACACACCCACCAGCGTGCCCTGGAGGCCGGCGACACCGAGCACGGCTGCAGCGTGCACTTTGTCACCGAGGAACTCGATGGCGGGCCTCTGGTCGTACAGGCAGTAGTTCCGGTAGAGTCTGCGGACTCTGCGCAGACGCTTGCGCAACGGGTTCACGCCCAGGAACACAGGATTTACCCGCTGGCTGTTCGCTGGTTCGCTGAGGGACGGTTGATTCTTGGCGACCACGGTGCATTATTGGACGGTCAGTTACTTGCGGCCAGCGGCCACTTGATTCGAACCTAGGAGACTTTATGCGTCGCGCCCTGCTCTTCGCTTTTGCGCTGTTCGCCTTGCCTGCCGTGCAAGCGGCAGACCTTCACCCTTTCTCCGCCAGCTACACCGCCGACTGGAAACAGTTGCCCATGAGTGGTTCGGCAGAACGCAGCCTGACCAAGAATGACAACGGCAGCTGGACCTTGAATTTCAAGGCTTCCATGATGATCGCCAGCCTGACTGAAACCAGCGTGATCCGCTTCGACAAAGACGCCCTGCAACCGGTGAGCTACACCTTCGAACGCGGTGGCCTGGGCAAGACGAAGAAGATCAACCTCGACTTCGATCAGACGGCCAAGAAAGTCACCGGCTTTGAAAACAAGGACCCGGTCAACGTGGCCCTTCAAAGCGGCATGCTCGACAAGTCGACCTACCAGTTGGCATTGCAGCGCGATGTGGCAGCCGGCAAGAAAAGCATGAGCTACAACGTCGTCGAAGGCACTGATGTCGATACCTACGACTTCCGCGTGATCGGCCCGGAAAAGGTCCAGACCAAAGCCGGCTCCATCGATGCGATCAAGGTCGAGCGCGTGCGTGACCCGACTCAAAGCAAGCGCATTACCCAAATGTGGTTTGCCAAGGACTGGGGCGGCATCCTGGTTGCCCTGCGCCAGGTCGAGACTGACGGCAAGGAATACAACATCATGCTGCAAGACGGTACCGTTGACGGCAAGGCTGTCAAAGGCAGCTGATCCTCTGCGCAATGAAAGAGCCTCGCGTACGCGGGGCTTTTTTTCGCCTGTCGCCTGACGCCAACATGAAACTTTTGTCATAAAACTCAGCGCCCTGCGACGCAATGTCGCGGTTTCCGTGGGCTCGCGGGATTACTCCAGTTTCTGTAAAGGTGTGTTGCAATTCCTGGTTATTTACTTAGCAAGCTAACAAATCATATAACAAAGGCCTGCGACGCCTTGCCGCAGATCAACCAGAGATTGGAGCAAGCAGATGACTGTAAAAGTAACTGAACGCGACGATGAACATATGTCCCATGAAGCAGTAGCCCACGGGATTCACATCTGGGATGTACACCAGCAAGACCTGCTGGTCGGCATGTTTCACGACGAGACCGAAGCTCATAATTATAAAAACGAGCTCGAGACCCTTGAGATGAAACGCCAGGCGCAAAGCTCCTGAAACTCTGAAATCCTGTAGATAACCAGCCCCACGCAGCTGGAGTGTCTATAAACACAAACCCCGCCTTTTGAGCGGGGTTTGTGTTTTGGGGGTTGGGGGTTGGGATTTTGGGGGCGCTTCGCGCCCCAGCGGGAGCAAGCTCCCTCGCCACAGCAAGCTCCCTCGCCACAATGTGTGTTTCTAACGCATTACCACATCAGGTCGTCAGGGATCTGGTAGGCGGCGTACGGATCATCCTCATCCGGCACCTGGCTTTCGGTCAGGACGTTCATCTGGACGATGCGCTCTGGCGCCCGCTCCTGGATCTTCAGCGCGGCTTCGCGCGGGATCACCTCGTAACCGCCACCGTGATGCACGATCGCCAGGGAGCCGTTGCTCAGCTTGTTACGCATCAGCGTGTTGACCGACAGGCGCTTGACCTTCTTGTCATCCACGAAGTTGTAGTAGTCCTCGGTGGTCAGCTTGGGCAGGCGCGAGGTTTCGATCAATTGCTTGACCTGCGCAACGCGGGCCTTGGCCTCGGCTTTTTCCTGCTGCTGACGGTTCAGCTCCTGGTCGCGCTTGACCTTTTCGGCATGCGCCTGGATGGCCAGGCGCGCCTGGCTGTCGTCCGCTTCGGCCTGGCCTTTATGCACCAGGCGCTGCTGTTTCTGTTTCTCTTTGCCGACCTGCTTGGCCTGCTTTTGGTTGACCAGGCCTGCTTTGAGCAACTGGTCGCGAAGGGAAATGCTCATGGTGCTTACTCACTTGGGCAACGGCTCAGCCGCAGCTGGACAGATTCTTTTCCTGGCGTTTGGCTTCGCCCCACAGGGCGTCCAACTCTTCGAGGGTGCAATCTTCTATGGGACGGTGGGTCTCGCGCAATGCCTGTTCGATAAATCGGAAACGTCGTTCGAATTTAGCGTTGGCTAAACGCAAGGCTGCTTCCGGGTCGACCTGGAGGTGACGGGCCAGGTTGACCGCCGCAAACAGCAGGTCACCTACTTCATCGGCGATGGCTGCCGGGTCGTTATCGGCCATGGCTTCGAGCACTTCATCCAGCTCTTCGCGCACGTTATCCACCACGGGCAACGCGGCCGGCCAGTCGAAACCCACCTGCCCGGCACGCTTTTGCAATTTGGCGGCGCGGGAAAGCGCCGGCAAGGCCGTGGGCACATCATCCAGCAGGGATAACTGCTGTGGGACGTCGGACTTTTCCGCACGCTCCTCGGCCTTTATTTCTTCCCAACGCTGCTTGACCTGCTCTTCGCTCAGCTGCGGAATATCCAGCGGCGCGTACAAGTCTCCCGTGGGAAACACATGCGGGTGACGGCGAATCAACTTGCGGGTAATGCTGTCGATCACCCCGGCGAATTCGAAGCGCCCTTCTTCCCGCGCCAGCTGGCTGTAATACACCACCTGGAACAACAGGTCGCCCAGCTCACCTTGCAGGTGATCAAAATCCCCGCGCTCGATCGCATCGGCGACTTCGTAGGCTTCTTCCAGGGTGTGGGGGACGATGGTGGCGTAGGTTTGCTTGATGTCCCACGGGCAACCGTATTGCGGGTCGCGCAGGCGGTTCATCAGGTGCAGCAGGTCTTCAAGTGAATACATCAGTCTCTTTCCGCAGAAGTGGGAACGCTGAGGATCAAATGTGGGAGCGGGCTTGCTCGCGAAGGCGTCGTGTCAGTTGCCTGATATTTGACAGACACATCGCCTTCGCGAGCAAGCCCGCTCCCACATTTCAGTCCGCGCTCGTCCAGCTACTCATGGCGTGCGATTACGCCGGGTCTCAATAATGTTCGGCAACTGGGAAATACGCCCCAGCAACCGACCCAACGCGTCCAGCCCCGGAATCTCGATGGTCAGGGACATCAGCGCCGTGTTGTCCTCTTTGTTCGAGCGGGTGTTGACCGCCAGCACGTTGATCCGCTCATTGAGCAGCACCTGCGACACATCACGCAGCAGCCCGGAACGGTCGTAGGCACGAATGATGATGTCCACCGGATAGGTCAACACCGGCACCGGGCCCCAACTGACCTGGATGATCCGCTCCGGCTCGCGCCCGCCCAGTTGCAACACCGAGGCACAGTCCTGGCGGTGAATGCTCACCCCGCGGCCCTGAGTGATGTAACCGACGATGGCGTCGCCCGGCAATGGCTGGCAGCAGCCGGCCATTTGCGTCATCAGGTTGCCGACGCCCTGGATCTGGATATCGCCGCGCTTGCCCGGCTTGTAGCCGGTGGCCTTGCGTGGAATCAGTTCCAGCTGCTCGCTGCCCCGCTCCGGCTCAACCAGTTGCTGGGCCAGGTTGACCAACTGCGCCAGGCGCAGATCGCCGGCACCGAGGGCGGCGAACATGTCTTCGGCGATCTTCATGTTGGCCTTTTCGGCCAGCTTGTCGAAGTCCACCTGCGGCAGGCCCAGGCGTGCCAATTCGCGCTCGAGCAAGGTCTTGCCGGCGGCGACGTTCTGGTCGCGCGCCTGCAATTTGAACCAGTGGACGATCTTCGCCCGCGCCCTGGACGTGGTGATGTAGCCCAGGTTCGGGTTCAGCCAGTCACGGCTCGGCGTACCGTGCTTGCTGGTAATGATCTCGACCTGTTCACCGGTCTGCAGGCTGTAGTTGAGCGGCACGATGCGCCCGTTGATCTTGGCGCCACGGCAGTTGTGGCCGATCTCGGTGTGCACCCGGTACGCAAAATCCAGCGGTGTGGCGCCCTTGGGCAGGTCGATCGCGTGGCCGTCGGGGGTGAAGATGTAGACCCGGTCAGGTTCGATATCCACCCGCAGCTGGTCGGCCAAACCGCCGATGTCGCCCAGCTCTTCGTGCCACTCCAGCACCTGGCGCAACCAGGAGATTTTCTCTTCGTACTGGTTCGACCCGGCCTTGACGTCGGTGCCCTTGTAGCGCCAGTGAGCGCATACGCCCAGCTCCGCCTCTTCGTGCATCGCGTGGGTGCGGATCTGTACTTCCAGTACCTTGCCCTCGGGGCCGATCACTGCCGTGTGCAATGAGCGGTAACCGTTTTCCTTGGGGTTGGCGATGTAGTCGTCGAATTCCTTGGGGATGTGCCGCCACAGCGTGTGCACGATACCCAGCGCGGTGTAGCAGTCGCGCATTTCCGGCACCAGCACACGCACGGCGCGCACGTCGTAGATCTGGCTGAAGGCCAGGCCCTTGCGCTGCATTTTGCGCCAGATGGAATAGATGTGTTTGGCCCGGCCGCTGATGTCGGCTTCAACGCCGGTGGCCTGCAATTCCGTGCGTAACTGGCTCATCACGTCGGCGATAAAGCGCTCACGGTCCAGCCGCCGCTCATGGAGCAGCGTGGCAATCTGTTTGTATTGATCGGGTTCGAGGTAACGGAAGGACAAGTCCTCCAGTTCCCACTTGATATGGCCGATGCCCAGGCGGTGGGCCAGCGGCGCGTAGATGTCGAACACCTCGCGGGCGACGCGGTTGCGCTTTTCGTCGTCGGCGGTTTTCACCGCCCGAATCGCGCAGGTACGCTCGGCCAGCTTGATCAAGGCGACGCGCACGTCGTCGACCATCGCCACCAGCATCTTGCGCAGGTTTTCCACCTGGCCCTGGGTGCCCAGCACCATCGACTGGCGCGGGCTGAGGCTGGCACTGATCGCCGCCATGCGCAGCACGCCGTCGATCAGCTTGGCCACCACGGTGCCGAAACGCTGGCTGACGGTGGGCAGTTGAATATGCCCTTCGCGCACGCCGCGATACAGCACCGCCGCGATCAGCGAATCCTGATCGAGCTTGAGATCGGCGAGGATCTCGGCGATTTCCAACCCGGTGCGAAAGCTTGAAGTGCCTTCGGCCCACAGGTTCTTCGCCGCATTGTCTTGCTGTTCAGACTCACGAGCGAACTCGCAGGCTGCTTTCAAGGCTTCACGGTCCAGTGCCGGGTCGACACTGATGGCATGATCCAGCCATGCCTCGAGATTGATACTGCCGTCGGTGTTGATCGGCTGGTGTGCTCTCACCTGTACCATCTTGCTTACCTTCCCTACGACGCACCTTTTAGTGCGTCAAAATCATCGCTGACCTGCTTTACAAAAAAAGCTTGTGCACGCTCCCTGGCAGGTCACAGGCCCAGGAGATGCAGGCCAGTCGGATTAAACGGGCATCCTAGCCCGCTTCAAATAACGCCATGGCCTCGACATGGGCCGTCTGGGGAAACATGTCGAGGATCCCGGCACGTTTTAGCCGGTAGCCTTGCTTGACCAACTCGACCGTGTCCCGCGCCAGCGTTGCCGGATTGCAGGACACATACACCAGGCGATCAGCCCCCAGGGTAGCGAGCTTGCGCACAACCTCCAGGGCACCATCGCGGGGTGGGTCCAAGAGTACCGCAGAAAAGCCCTGTTTGGCCCATTCCGCGTCGGTCAAAGGCTGGGACAAATCGGCCTGAAAAAACTGAACATTATGCAAATTATTGCTGACGGCATTCTGTGCCGCCCGGTCCACCATGGCCTGCACGCCTTCCACCGCCACCACTTCCCGCACTTGGCGGGCCAGCGGCAAGGCGAAGTTGCCCAAGCCACAAAACAAATCCAGCACCCGCTCGTCGGACTTTGGCGCCAGCCAATCCAGCGCCTGGGCGACCATCGCCTGGTTGACCCCGGCGTTGACCTGCACAAAGTCTCCCGGGCGGTACGCCAACTGCAAATCCCACGGTTCCAGACGATAGCCCAAGGCCTGGTCTGGTTCGACCGGTTGCGGCTGGCCCTCGCCATGCAGCCACAGTTGGGCTTCATGGAACGTGCAAAATTCCTGCAGGATCGTCAGGTCCGCTTCGGACAAGGGCGCCATGTGTCGCAACAACACGGCAATCGACGAACCACTGAATAATTCCACATGCCCCAACGCCTGAGGCTTGCTCAAGCGCCGCAGCATGTTGGGCAAACGCTGCATGATCGGTTGCAAGGCCTGTACCAGCACCGGGCAATCGTCAATGGCGACGATGTCCTGGCTGGCCACGGCACGAAAGCCGACCTCGAGTTTCTTCGCCTTGGCATCCCAGCGCACGGCCACGCGGGCGCGGCGACGATAGCCGAATTCCGGCCCGCTCAAAGGCGCGGCCCACTCCTGGGGTTTGACACCTGCCACACGGGATAATTGCTCGGCGAGCATGCGCTGTTTCAGGGCGAGTTGTTCGTCATGGGGCAAGTGTTGCAGGCTGCAACCGCCGCAACGGCCGGCGTGCACACAGGGTGCCGGACGGCGCAGTTCGCTGGCGGTAAATACGCGCTCGGTGCGCGCCTCGACCACTTTGCCGTGGGCGCCCAACACCCGCGCTTCCACCTCTTCACCGGCCAGCGCACCCACGACAAACCAGGTGCGGCCTTCAAAGAACACAATGCCACGGCCGTCGTTGGCCAGGCGCTCGATGGTCAGGCGCTGCTTCTTGCCTACGGGAATCTGTGGGGCCCGGCTGCCGCCCGTCGGTTGGAAGCGCAGGCCTCTCTCGTGCTTGGCCATCAGTTGGGCGCGTCGAAAATGCCGGTCGACAGGTAACGGTCGCCACGGTCACAGATGATCGCGACGATCACCGCGTTTTCCAACTCCTGGGACAAGCGCAACATCCCGGCCACGGCGCCACCGGACGACACGCCGCAGAAGATCCCTTCTTCACGGGCCAGGCGGCGGGTGGTGTCTTCGGCTTCACGCTGGGCCATGTCGATGATGCGATCGACGCGAGCCGCGTTGTAGATCTTCGGCAAGTACTCTTCGGGCCAACGACGGATCCCCGGGATCGCTGCGCCTTCCATCGGTTGCAGGCCGACGATCTGGATCTCGGGATTCTGCTCCTTGAGGTAGCGCGAATTGCCCATGATGGTGCCGGTGGTGCCCATCGAACTCACGAAGTGAGTGATGGTGCCCTGGGTCTGGCGCCAGATTTCCGGGCCAGTGGTGGTGTAGTGCGCCTCGGGGTTGTCGCCGTTGGCGAACTGGTCCAGCACCAGGCCACGGCCTTCGGCAGCCATACGCTCGGCGAGGTCGCGGGCGCCTTCCATGCCTTCTTCCTGGGTGACCAGGATCAACTCGGCGCCGTAGGCGGTCATCGCCGCCTTGCGCTCGGCGCTGCCGTTGTCGGGCATGATCAGGACCATCTTGTAGCCCTTGATCGCCGCGGCCATGGCCAGGGCAATCCCGGTGTTACCGGAGGTGGCTTCGATCAGGGTGTCGCCGGGCTTGATCTGCCCACGCAACTCGGCGCGGGTGATCATCGACAACGCCGGGCGGTCCTTGACCGAGCCGGCCGGGTTGTTCCCTTCGAGCTTGAGCAACAAGGTATTGCTGGTGTTGCCCGGCAGGCGCTGCAAGCGGACCAGCGGGGTGTTGCCGACGCAATCGGCGATGGTGGGGTACTGCAAGGTCATGGCGTATTCGCAATCCAGACTGCGGGGGCGACTATCATACCGGGAAAGGCTGGCGGGCCATATCACGCAAAGTGTGGTGCTTATCGCTTAATGGAATAAGTCAGGCGGGGCCGTGGTTTCTCTGGAACACTTCATCGCCCATCGCGGCAATCTGTCCTTCGATCAATGCCTCGAACGGTTTCAGCAGCGGCTCAAATGAGGTGGGCGCTTCAAGCACCTGCAACGCCTGCACGATGGCCTCCACCGTCGACAACGCCCCGGGCCCCGGTGCCTTGCGCAGCCGATAACGGGACACGGCGCCTTCCGCCAGCGTCACCCGAGGCAGCGCCGCCAATAAAGGATTGAGGTGCAGCAACTTGCGCGCCTTGCGCCAGGTGCCGTCCGGCACCACCAGCAGCAACGGTTCGTCGGATGGCGTATAGGCCTGCAAGGGTTGGGCATTTTCGTCCGGAAACAACAGACGCGCCTGATAACCCGGCGGATTCAACAACGCCTGCAAATCCTCAAACACCTCCCCCACCACCAACTGCGCATTCACCAAGCCAAGCGCCGCCAACCGCGCGGTATTCAAGGCGTGATTGACCTCACTCGGATGCTGCAACAGCAACACCCGGGTTCGGCTATCCAGCCGGGGAATCAGCGCGCACAGGCAATGGGTGGTGGGCCGCAGGCAGCGGGAGCATTGGGGTCTGGACATGGGTTTTCAGGCCTGGTTGAGCTGGGCTTTGAGTAAATCGCGGAAGGTCTGGATCAGGGGTTCGCGGCTGCGGCCCCGGCGCATGATCATCGAGAACGGCGCCTGGTAACCAAAGGTCGCCGGCAGCAGTACCCGCAAATCCCCTTTGTCGGCCCAGGCCTGGGCGTAGTGCTCCGGGAGGTAGCCGATGTAGGCGCCGGACAGCACCAGGATCAATTGCGCCTCCATACTTTCCACCGTGGCGGCGCTGTGCTTGAAGCCGTGACGCGCCAGTTCGGCCTGGCTCCAGTAACCACGACCGACCATGCGTTGCTGGGTGATGACTTGTTCGGGAATGCGCCGCTCGTTGAACAATGGGTGACGGGTGCTGCAATACAGCCAGTGCTGTTCGCGGTACAGCGGCATATAGATCAGCCCGCTCATCCGGTTGGAAAACGCACCGATGGCCAGGTCCAGGCGATTGTCCTGGACGCCGAGTTGCAACTCGTAAGGACTCATCACCGACAGGTGCAAATGCACCGCCGGGTGTTCCTGACTGTAGGCGCCGATCACTTCGGCAAACGGCAAGGCCTTGTCGCTGACGGTGGAGTCGAGTACGCCGAGTTTCAGGGTGCCGCGCAGTTCGCCTTTGAGCGCGGCGGCGTATTGCTCGAAGCCTTCCAGCTCGCCCAGCAGGCGCAGGGTTTCCTGATGGAACAACTCGCCCTTGCTGGTGAGGCTGAACCCGCCCCGCCCGCGATGGCACAGCACCAGGCCCAACGCGGCTTCCAGCTGGCTCATGTAAGTGCTGATGGCCGAGGTCGACAGGTTGAGTTCGTGCTGGGCATTGGCGAAACCCTGGTGCCGCACGACGCTGACGAAGATGCGCAGGAGTTTCAGGTCGGGCAAGGCGTTGGCCATGGGCTCTCCAGAGGCAAACATAAAACCTGTGGGAGCGGGCTTGCTCGCGAATGCGGTGGATCAATCGAACCCTCCGTGACTGACACACCGTATTCGCGAGCAAGCCCGCTCCCACATTTGAACCGAGTTTACCTCAGGCATTAGTTTAGAAAAATCTGAACTAAGTATTTGCCCCTGCCGATTCTTCCCTTCCCATGCATTTCGCAGAATCGGCTTCTAATAAACAAAACGATGAGGCAATCCCGTGGACAAGATTTTCCACCAACCACTGGGCGGCAACGAAATGCCGCGCTTCGCCGGCATCGCCACCATGATGCGTCTTCCCCATCTGCAATCGGCCAAGGGCCTGGATGCCGCCTTCGTCGGCGTGCCCCTGGACATCGGCACCTCCCTGCGTGCCGGCACCCGTTTCGGGCCGCGGGAAATTCGCGCCGAATCGGTGATGATCCGCCCTTACAACATGGCCACCGGCGCCGCGCCGTTTGACTCGCTGTCGGTTGCCGACATCGGCGACGTGGCGATCAACACCTTCAACTTGCTGGACGCTGTGCGCATCATCGAAGAAGCCTACGACGAGATCCTCGAACACAACGTGATCCCGATGACCCTGGGCGGTGACCACACCATCACCCTGCCGATCCTGCGGGCGATCCACAAGAAACACGGCAAGGTCGGGCTGGTGCACATCGATGCCCACGCCGACGTCAACGACCACATGTTCGGCGAGAAAATCGCCCACGGCACCACCTTCCGGCGCGCGGTGGAAGAAGGCTTGCTGGATTGCGACCGCGTGGTGCAAATCGGCCTGCGCGCCCAGGGCTACACCGCCGAAGACTTCAACTGGAGCCGCAAACAGGGCTTCCGTGTGGTCCAGGCCGAAGAATGCTGGCATCACTCGCTGGCGCCCCTGATGGCTGAAGTGCGCGAGAAAGTCGGCGGTGGCCCGGTGTACCTGAGCTTCGACATCGACGGCATCGACCCAGCCTGGGCGCCCGGCACCGGCACCCCGGAAATCGGTGGCTTGACCACGATCCAGGCGATTGAAATCATCCGCGGCTGCCAAGGCCTGGATCTGATTGGTTGTGACCTGGTAGAAGTTTCGCCGCCGTACGACACCACCGGCAACACCTCGCTGCTGGGCGCCAACCTGCTGTACGAAATGCTCTGCGTATTGCCGGGCGTGGCGCACCGCTGATGAGCGCCCAGGCCGAGGTATTAAAAGCCGCGGCCGACCTGGTGTCGGCCTTCGCCCGCAATGATCGCGACGCCTACTTCGGTGCGTTCAGTGCCGATGCCAGCTTCGTGTTCTACACCCTCCCCCAGCCGCTGCTGAGTCGCGATGCCTACCAGGTGTTGTGGGACAGCTGGCGCCGGGACGAGGGATTTGAGGTGCTTTCCTGCACCTCAAGCAACGCTTTCGTCAGCCTGCACGGTGACGTCGCGGTATTTGTGCATGACGTGGCCACCGAGCTGCGCATGAACGGGGAGCAATTCTTTAGCCAGGAACGCGAGACCATTGTCTTCAAGCGGCAAGGGGATCGCACACAACAAAAAGAAGGCCTGTGGCTGGCCTGTCACGAACATTTGTCCGCTATGCCGGAAGGGCTGCCGCCCCATTAGCCAATGTGATCGGAGCAGATCATGAATAATAAAAACAACGAAAACAGTATTCGCAACATAGAAACCAACGGCGTCGAACAGATCCCGGACCACGAACGTACCGCCGGGCCGAAGGATTTGTTTCGCCTGATTTTCGGCGGTGCCAACACCTTCGCCACCGCCGTGCTGGGGAGCTTTCCGGTGCTGTTTGGCTTGTCGTTCCAGGCCGGCGTCTGGGCGATTGTGCTGGGCGTGCTGGTGGGTGCGGTGATCCTCGCCCCCATGGGTCTGTTCGGTCCGATCAATGGCACCAACAACGCCGTGTCTTCCGGTGCGCATTTTGGTGTGCACGGGCGGATTGTCGGCTCGTTCCTGTCGCTGCTGACCGCTATCGCGTTCTTTTCACTGTCGGTGTGGAGTTCAGGCGATGCACTGGTGGGCGGTGCGAAACGGCTGGTGGGCTTGCCGGAAACCGACCTGACCCTGGGCCTGGCCTACGGCGTCTTCGCCATTCTCGTGCTGACTGTGTGCATCTACGGCTTTCGCTTCATGCTGTGGGTCAACCGCATCGCAGTGTGGGCGGCGAGCCTGCTGTTCCTGCTGGGGATCTTCGCCTTCGCGCCGGCCTTCGACAGCCACTTCGCCGGCACCGTTGCCCTCGGCCAGACCGGCTTCTGGGCGGCGTTTATCGGTGCAGCACTGGTGGCCATGAGCAACCCGATTTCCTTCGGCGCGTTCCTCGGTGACTGGTCGCGCTACATCCCGCGGGAAACCTCGAAGGTGCGGATCATGCTGGCGGTGGTGTTCGCGCAGATCGCCACCCTGATCCCGTTCCTGTTCGGCTTGGCCACCGCGACCATCGTGGCAGTCAAGGCACCGGACTACATCGCGGCCAACAACTATGTCGGCGGCCTGCTGGCGGTGGCACCGAGCTGGTTCTTCCTGCCGGTGTGCCTGATCGCGGTGATCGGCGGCATGTCCACCGGCACCACCTCGCTGTATGGCACCGGCCTGGACATGTCCAGCGTATTCCCGCGCCTGCTGTCCCGGGTCAAGGCGACGCTGCTGATCGGGGTGATGTCGATTGCCTTCATCTTTATCGGACGTTTCGCCGCCAACCTGGTGCAGAGCGTGTCGACCTTCGCCGTGCTGATCATCACCTGCACCACGCCGTGGATGGTGATGATGATCATCGGCCTGATCGTGCGCCGGGGTTACTACTGCCCGGATGACCTGCAAGTGTTCACTCGCGGCGAAACCGGCGGGCGCTACTGGTTCAGCCATGGCTGGAACTGGCGCGGCCTGGGGGCCTGGATCCCGAGTGCGCTGGTGGGCCTGTGCTTCGTCAACCTGCCGGGGCAGTTTGTCGGGCCGCTGGGCAACCTCGCCGACGGCATCGACATCAGCTTGCCGGTGACCCTGGGCCTGGCCTCGCTGGTGTACCTGACACTGCTTCGCGTGTTCCCTGAACCGGCTGCCGTCTACGGGCCGACTGTGGCGAGGGAGCCTGCTCCCGTTCGACTGCGCAGCAGTCGCGAGGCCGCCTGATGAATTGCATGGAATGGATTGGGGCTGCCGCGCAGCCCAGCGGGAGCAAGCTCCCTCGCCACACAGCCCCCTTTAGCCCCACATAAAAAAGATAATCGGAGACTCGCCGTCATGGCCTTAGATCTATTCGTCGTCCTCATCTACGCCGCCGGCATGCTGGTGCTCGGCTACTACGGCATGCGCCGCGCCAAGACCCATGAAGACTACCTGGTGGCCGGCCGCAACCTCGGCCCGACGCTGTACATGGGCACCATGGCCGCTACGGTGCTGGGCGGTGCGTCCACCGTCGGCACCGTGCGCCTGGGCTATGTACATGGTATTTCCGGTTTCTGGCTGTGCGCCGCGCTGGGCGCGGGGATCATTGCGCTGAACCTGTTCCTGGCCAAGCCGCTGCTGAAACTGAAAATCTTCACCGTGACCCAGGTCCTGGAGAAACGCTACAACCCCATGGCCCGCCAGGCCAGTGCGGTGATCATGCTGGCCTACGCGCTGATGATCGGCGTGACCTCGATCCTGGCCATCGGCACCGTGCTGCAAGTGTTGTTCGACCTGCCGTTCTGGATGTCGGTATTGGTAGGCGGTGGCGTGGTGGTGGTGTACTCGACCATTGGCGGCATGTGGTCGCTGACCCTGACCGACATCGTGCAGTTCGTGATCAAGACGGTCGGCCTGATGTTTATCCTGCTGCCAATCTGTCTGTACCGCGTCGGCGGTTGGGATGAATTGGTGGCCAAGCTGCCCGCGTCGAATTTCAGCTTCACTGAAATCGGCTGGGACACCATCATCACCTACTTCATGATCTACTTCTTCGGCATCCTGATCGGCCAGGACATCTGGCAACGGGTGTTCACCGCCCGTGACGAAAAGGTCGCCCAGTACGCAGGCACCTTCGCCGGTTTCTACTGCATCCTCTACGGCCTGGCCTGTGCGCTGATCGGCATGGCCGCCCACGTACTGATCCCGGACCTGGACAACGTCAACAATGCGTTCGCCGCCATCGTCAAAGTCTCGCTGCCCGACGGTATCCGCGGCCTGGTGATCGCCGCTGCACTGGCCGCGATGATGTCCACCGCCAGCGCCGGCTTGCTCGCCGCTTCCACCGTATTGACCGAAGACCTGCTGCCGCGCCTGCGTGGTGGCAAGCAGTCAAGCTTGAAGATCAACCGTCTGTTTACCTTGCTGACCGGTATCGCTGTGTTGGGTATCGCGCTGGTGGTGAGTGATGTGATCAGCGCACTGACCCTGGCATACAACCTGTTGGTGGGCGGCATGTTGATCCCGCTGATCGGGGCGATTTTCTGGAAGCGTGCGACAACTTCCGGGGCGATCACCTCCATGACCCTGGGTTTTGTGACCGCGCTGGTGTTCATGATCAAGGATGGTTTGGACGCCAATACGCCGATCTACTACAGCCTGGGTGTGGGCCTGGTGAGTTTTGTGCTGGTGAGCTTGCTGTCCCGTCGTCCGGAGGCTGTTGCGGCTCGGGCGATCTGAAAAAACAGTTGAAAGAAGCTTTCTTCAGCGGGTGCGACGTCGGATGTCGCACCCGTTTTTTTATTCCCACATTGCCGAAACCGCCGGCGCTCTGGCCTGGATGACTTCCTGGACCAAAGACGCCCATACCAATCCCTGCGTGGTGCCCCCGGCATAAGTTGCCCCCGCGACAATGCGGTTGTAGGCGGACCAATGCACGATTGAAAGTCCATCTGCGGTGCCGGGCCTGGCACATTCGATTTGTTGCAAGTCGCCACGTTCGATTGCGCGGCTGCAGGACTTTGGAAAGTGTCGAGAAACGGCAGCCAGGCACGCCGCCCGTATCTGTTCCTTGTACTGCGGCGTCGAATCGGGCGGCACCTGCCCGGCGGAGACAAGGATGCAGTTCCCGTCCAGGCGGCAATTCATGACGCCGATTGGCCGGTCGTACTGCAGCTTGAGTCCGCGCATGTCGACACCTTCATCATCAACGGCGCGCAGCTTGAAAAACCAGCCAATGATCGGGATGACCTCTGGCTCGTCCACCCCCATGGCCGTGACGACAAAGTGCTCTCTACTCAGATCGGCAATTTGGACCGGACTCAGGTGCCGTGGCAGGAACTCAACCCCTGAGCGCTGCAAAAGCGTCACCATCTCATCCATTAAATGGATAAATTCCAGATCGTAGCCCGACACCTCAATCGCCCGCCCGACCTCGGGAACTCCATACATTGCCTGAAATTGCAGCTGACTGATCTCTGCAAGCTCTCGCCCCGGCTTGCCACTCGGCCAAGGCCTGTTTTCAATATCCCGTTGCTCGCGGATCGCGGCCTCCGTGCCACTGGAGTCGTCCACATAGGCTCGTACAATTCGCGATCGTGCAAATCGTGCCAGCGATGGGTTGTCGGCCAGGAATTTTTCAAACAGCTCGATGCCTGCGCGATTGCACTCAATGGCCAGGTACTGATTTGCGGGAGTCAGGTAATCGTTAGGCAGCGGTTTTGCAGTCGTCTCCGTTGCCGACAGATGACGCATGTTCACCTGCTTGTGACTGGCACCATCGCGCTGCTGATTTCCTCCATAAACCGTGACCTGATAATTTGCCAGGCGGAACATCACGGCTTGGAGCAGCCCGTTGATACCTCTGCCGATGATCGACACACGCGGCGCACCGGCATCGGCTTGCCGAGAGGGGATCGCCAATGAGTGTGCGAGTTTGCGCCGGACAAGGCCGCGCAAGGCCATCAAGCTCAGTTGCACCGAGACCGCATAGTCGAGGTCGCAATGGCAGGCTTCGGTGGTGGCCGCCTGTGTGGTCAGCGTCGCCGGCTTGTACCACGTGGAGACACTGCAGCCGAGCGCTTGTGTGCGCACCCGAAACGCATCCAGTGTCCTGGGGCCGTAGTCCAATATGAGCTGGATATCTTCGGAGACTGCCAGGGTCTGCAACGCATCGTCGCTAAAGACATCCGGCTTGGCGACACAGACAAGGCGAGCCTTTCTGTGCAGGCACTGAATGAGGGTCCGATCAATGCGATAAATGGATTCATCATTCAGGGATAAGCATAGGGCGACTGCATTGGCCCCCTCGAGCGCCTCAAGCCAGTCGTCAACCAATGAAACCCTACAATCGGAAGAGGCTTTCCCGAAACTGTCCGACACTCGATCGCGTCGATCCAACACCTTAATCCGAACATCCGGATCTCGAGCAAGCAACAACTTAACAAGCTCTTTCCCTACATTGCCGTATCCCAGTACACAGATGTCATGGGGCAAGGAGCCATCGGCCAGCGTCAGCCAGTGCGCAATATAGGCAGCAACATGCGGCGCATTGACCCCTGGCGTGTTAATCACTCGAACATTGTTGCGCTCGCACAGATCCAATCGGATCTTATCCAGACTTGTACCTCTGCGGACCAAATAGAGTTCGCCAAATGGGTGGGATATACGCCATTGGTTGATGACGTCGGCATCAATAACCTGGTCTGCGACAACGAGCGTTGATGGGCGCAGCAGTGCAATCTGTATAAGCAGAGCCTGCTTGGTTAACGTCGGCGGGAAAAACACCACGTTGCCGGGTGCATCAGCTTTCCAGCCACGCGATGCAGGGGCGATATGCAAGATGTTTTCGGTGGTGGCAATAAGTGACGCGGCGACTGGCGGAACGGAAGAGAACATCATGGTTTTGTCTCCAACAGTTCTGACTGGCTCCTACTCCGGAGAGCGCAACTCAATGAAGTTGGGGGCTTGCAAGAACTGCAAACGCTACAAATCTTTTCGTGATGAAACTCAACCTACGCCTATCCTATTAATCAAATAAGCCCGTCGACTCTGACAAACAGGTAGTCCAATTCCGATACTTAATGGCAAAACTCGACTGACGCGCACACGTCCGGACTACCAATCGGTATGACCGTGGCATTGTTAAATTAAATATTTGAAGGATTATTCCGAAAGCAGGTGTCTTGAGAAAACCACCAAACCCCGGAAATGAAAACGTCCGGCCAAAGCCAGACGAAGAATTGAAGTACACAGCAACGGGTCATGATCAATCATGACTCCAATACATAGGCAAACCACCTGGCCGCGCCCAAACAAACATGCTTGAGCGCTTTCCAGGACTTACCTGCGACGCGGGCGACGCTGCTCGTCATCGGTGCGGATTGGCACCGGTTGCAGCGGTGGCTCGATCAAGCCGAGTGCGACGCCGAGGTCGTGCAGCCAGTTTTGCAGTTTCTCTTTCATGGTGCCCCCTTGGGGTAATGCCGAGCGGCTGGAATTCTGTGGCCGCTTCCTACAGATAGTAGTCTTAAGTCTTACGTATTGCTTGAACGAAACCACAACGAACTATTACTGAATTGATCAAAATCCTGACGGATCGTTCAAGCAATCGCTCGGGTTTCGGTTTCCGGTAGCACCTTGCCCTCCTGCTGCAGGTCAATCCACGCGTTGAGGTTAGCGCCGAGCATGCCCTTGCGCCACATCAACCAGGTGGTGGCGCTGGCAAAAGGCTCGGCCAGCGGATGAATGGACACGCTGTCCTTGCCCGGCAGGCTGTCGAGCATCGATTCCGACATCAACGCCACGCCGGAACCGGCGATTACACAGGCCAGCATGCCCTGGTAGGACTCGATCTCGATGGCCCGGCCCATGGCCACGCGATCGTGGGAAAACCAGGCTTCCAGGCGCGCCCGATAAGAACAACTGCGTCGGAAAGTGAACACCGAACGGCCGGCAACATCCTGCGGCCCACGCACCGGCGGATGATCCGCCTCGCAGATCAGCAGCAGGCGCTCTTCGCACAGCGGCACGCCGTCGAGGGTGGCCAGGGTCAACGGCCCATCCACCAATGCGGCGTCCAGGCGCCCGGTGATCAAGCCTTCCAGCAGTTCACCGCTGGGAGCTGACTGCACCTGCAGGTTCACCATCGGATACGCCTTGTGGTAACGCGCCAGCAGCTTGGGCAAATGAATCGCCGCCGTGCTGTACATGCTGCCGAGCACAAAGTCTCCAGCCGGTTGCCCGCCTTGCACCGCGCCATGGGCTTCGTCATGCAGGGCCAGCAGGCGCGCACTGTAGTCCAGCAGCACTTTGCCTGCAGGAGAAAGCTGCAAGCGCTGGCGCTCGCGCACGAACAGTTCGACGCCCAGTTGTTCTTCCATCTGTTTAAGCCGGGTCGACAGGTTGGACGGCACCCGGTGCAAGCGCTCAGCGGCACGGGTGATGGAGCCTTCCTCGGCCACGGCCTGGAAAATCCGCAATTGACTGAACTCCATCACCATTCTCCAAAACTGAACAAGTTACTCACTATTATTCATTTTTAAAGAAAGTCAATCCGCTTTAGCCTGATGGTCACTCGCTGCTCCCAGGAAAAACCACCATGTCACCGCTGATCCGCTTACTCGCCAGCTTTATCGCCCTGATGATGGCCATGGGCATAGGTCGATTCGCGCTCACCCCGCAAATGCCGCATTTGCTCAGTGAAGGGCAGATCGACCTGACCGGCGCCGGCCTGATTGCGGCGGCCAACTACCTGGGTTATTTCGTCGGTGCGGTGGATTCGATCTTTGCCCGCAGCCATCACCATGTACGCGGGCGTTTGTACGGCGGGCTGTGGCTGTGTGTGCTGCTGACCCTGGCGTCGTACTGGGCCCACGGGTTCTGGCCGCATCTGTTGTTGCGCTTTGGCACCGGTGTAGCCAGTGCCTGGGCGCTGGTGATGATTACCAGCCTGAGCCAGCCGCTGGCCATTGCGGCCGGACGCCCACGCCTGGGTGCGCTGGTATTTGCCGGGCCGGGGCTGGGAATTCTGTTGACCGGGTTGCTGGCGCTGGGCTCCAACCTGTTGGGGCAAGACTCTGCAACCTTGTGGCTGGTGTATGGGGTAGTCGCCCTGGTCATGCTGCTGGCAATCCTGCCGTTCCTGCCCAAGCCTTCCGCTGCCGACTCGCCCGTTGCCAGCCACACCGACGTGGCCAGCAACGGCAGCATCACACACCTGTGCTGGATCTACGTGTTGTATGGCCTTGGCTACATCATCCCGGCGACATTCCTGTCACAGATGGCCAGCGCGCAATTCAAGGGCGCATGGCAAGCAGACCTGTTCTGGCCCTGCTTTGGCCTGGCTGCCGCGATTGGCGTGGTGGCGGCAAGTTTGCGCCGCAAGGACCCGGACACCACCCGTCGCTGGCTGATGACAACCCTTTGGCTGCAAGCGGTCGGCGTGTTTGCCTGCCTGCTGGGCAACGGTTGGGGGCTGGCGCTGGGGGTATTGCTGTGCGGTGGGCCATTCCTGGCGTGCATGCAACTGGTGATGGCGCGCTTGCGTGAGGTCGCCCCCCACGGCTACCAGCGCAGCACCGGGTTGCTGACCGCCAGCTTTGCGATCGGCCAATTGAGCGGTCCGTTGCTGGCGTCGGTGAGCAGCCACCTCAGCGGTGGCCTGCAACCGGCGCTGGTGGTAGCAGGCGCCGGTTTGTTGGTGGCCGGATCGGTGCTGGTCAGCCGGCAACCATCGACACAGGCGCGCGAACCTGTTCACGCCGCGCCAACACCAGGAAAAACAGCCCACCCAGGAAGCAGCCGGTAAACCAGGCGAAATTGGCCATGCCCTGCAGCACCGGGGTGAAGGTAATCGCGACGCCCACCAGCGTCGCGGGCACCAGCGCCTTGACCGCCGTCCAGTTCACGCCGCCGTCAAAGTAGTAGCGCCCGCTCGGGCTGTCATCGAACAGCGCATCCACGTCGATCTTCTGTTTTTTGATCAGGTAGAAATCCACCAGCAGAATCCCGAACAACGGCCCGATAAACGCGGCGAGGATATCGAGGGTGTAGTGGATCATCAGCGGGTTGTTGAACAGGTTCCATGGGGTGATGAAGATCGAGGCCACCGCCGCAATCATTCCACCGGCACGCCAGCTGATTTTGCTCGGTGCCACGTTGGCGAAGTCAAAGGCCGGCGAGACGAAGTTGGCGACAATGTTGATGCCGATAGTCGCAGTGACAAAGGCGAACGCCCCCAGCAACACAGCCATGTCATTGTCGATGCGCGAAACGGTGGCAATCGGGTCGTGGAGCATTTCGCCGAACACCGGCAAGGTGCCCGAGACGATCACCACGGTGACCAGGGAGAACGCCAGGAAATTTACCGGCAAGCCCCAGAAATTTCCGCGACGCACGTCTTTCATCGTGCGGCAGTAGCGGCTGAAATCACCGAAGTTCAAGGTCGGCCCGGAAAAGTACGACACCACCAACGCGGTTGCCACGATGATTTGGCCAAACGCCTGCCAGCCTGAGAGGGATTTTTCCGCCAGGGTGAAGCTGATATTGGCCCAGCCAGCCTTCCAGACGATCCAGCCTGCCAGGGCAAACATCACCGCATAGACCACAGGCCCCGCCCAGTCGATGAAACGACGGATGGACTCCATGCCCGCCCAGAACACCAGCGCCTGGAGCGTCCACAGGCTGAGGAAACCGAACCAGCCCAGGTACGACAGGCCGGCAAAGTGCGGCTCTGCGTATACCGCCATCTGTGGGAAAAAGCGCAGCACCACGATGATCAATGCACTGGACGCCAGGTATGTCTGGATCCCGTACCAGGCCACTGCGATCAACCCACGAATCACCGCCGGGATATTCGCCCCGAATACCCCAAAGGCCAACCGGCAGATTACCGGGTACGGCACTGCCGCCTGCTGGCTCGGCTTGGCCACCAGGTTGGCGATCAATTGCACAATACAAATCCCGGCGAGCAAGGCGATCAATACCTGCCAACTGGCCAGCCCCAGGGCGAACAGGCTGGCGGCGAATACGTAGCCGCCGACGCTGTGCACGTCGCTCATCCAGAAGGCGAAGATGTTGTACCAGTTCCATTTTTGCGGCAGCGGTCCCAGGTCCTGGTTGTACAGGCGCGGGCTGTAGCCTTTTGGCAATTGTTCGGTCATCGCAGGGCTCCTCATAAATACCGGCCTGCCACCCGCGACGGGAGTGCGTACGGGAGGCGGCATGGTTTGTATACGAGTTGTTGAGCAGAATGCGTGCCAATGCAATAAAACTCGGCACAATCCCCCGTGGAGCTTGGCTCTTCAGGAGGCGTAGAGACGATTGAACGGTGGTGATTCGCTCAGGGATGGTGCAGGGCAATCCTGTACACAATCAATTGTGCACCCTGCGCGCACATTGATAGCCCACGGTGCAGCAAACGGCAGTCAGGAAGGTGCCCCAGGCGATGTCCATGAAGGCCAAACCGGCCGACCAGCCCTGCAGGGTTGCCCAATTGCTCAGGTCATAGGTGCCGTAGGCTACCAATCCCAGGAGTGCACCAAGCCGCGCGGCACGCTGCCAGCCGCCGCTCGCCAACGCAGGCAGGACGACAAGCACCACACAACCGAATACATAGAGGAGATAGAACGCCACGGCTGGGAACAGGCGCGGCTGATCAAGCATCAACGGGCCGAGCAGCGCTTTGTAGGTCGGGCCCATGAGGACACCGAGCCACAGGCCATCAAGCATCAGAAAGGCAAGCAACGTACCGAGGTAGGCGAAAAGCGTTTTTCTGGACATTGAGGCGGCCTTCTGCAGGAGCAAGCGTGCTCCTACAGAAGAGCAAACCGCGATCAGCTTAGTTCAATGCGATCCGCGTGGATCACGATGTGACCCTGCTTGTAGAGGGCGCCGATGGCCTTCTTGAAGTTGCCTTTGCTGACACCGAACAAACTGCTGATCAGTGCAGGGTCGCTTTTATCGCTGACCGGCAAGGTGCCGTTGTTGTCGCGCAACTTGGCGAGGATCTTCGAGTTCAGGCTGGAGGCCGCTTCTTCACCCACAGGCTGCAGGCTCAGGCTGATATTGCCGTCGGCGCGGATTTCCTTGATGAAGCCTTTCTCTTCCTTGCCCGGGCGCAGGAACTTGAACACTTCGTTCTTGTGGATCAGGCCCCAGTGCTTGTTGTTGATAATGGCCTTGAAGCCCATGTCGGTGGCTTCGGCCACCAGCAAGTCAACTTCCTGGCCGACCTTGTAGGTGGCCGGGGTCTTGTCCAGGTAGCGGTCAAGGCGTGCGGTGGCGGTGATGCGCTTGGTGTGTTTGTCGAGGTAGACGTGTACCACGCAATACTCACCGGCGGTCAGCTGGCGCTTTTCTTCGGAGTAAGGCAGCAGCAGATCCTTGGGCAGGCCCCAATCGAGGAATACACCGATACTGTTGACTTCAACCACTTTCAGACTGGCAAATTCACCCACCTGTACTTTTGGTTTTTCGGTGGTCGCGATAAGTTTGTCATCGCTGTCCAGATAAATGAAAACGTTGAGCCAGTCTTCATCTTCACTGGGAATATCTTTGGGGATATATCGGTTGGGCAAGAGGATTTCGCCCTCTTGATCACCATCCAGGTACAAACCAAAGTTAGTGTGTTTAACCACTTGCAAGCTGTTGTAGCGCCCGACTAAAGCCATCTCAAATACCCTCATTGCGTGGGCGGCATTCTACCCGAGTTGACGACGGCGGTCCCGCGTACCGGCGTACAGGCCTGAAAAATCATGGGTTTGCCGAGAAGCGCCCCGCTCGTCAGGTCATCGGGCTGAATCCGGCCAGTACCCACGGCCGGATTTCCTCGAGGGATTCGAGTTAAAACAGCAAGTTAGGTGAGTATTTCACTTAATAATCCAGGCGATTCATAAACCCTGCGTATATTTCAGGGGGATATTTGCCAAGCAATTGTCAAGCATTTCATGTACGATGCATGGCCAAGTTAATTTTCTACAGGTTAGTGGCCGCCATGCGCGTAAAAGCATCCAACAGCAAAGCAAAGCCAGCTCCCGCCGTTGAAACCAGCGAATCGATCAACAGCCAAATTGCTGCATTCCTCAAGCAGGGCGGCGAAATCCAGCAGATTGCCAAAGGCGTAAGCGGCCAGACTTTCGGCCCGTCCAAGCAGATCACCCTGGGTAAAAAGTAAGACTCGCGCATTACACCTGGTCCCTATGCGCTTTGCCTTTCAAGGCGCTAGGACTAGAGCCCGCACTACCCCCTGATACACCCCTTTATTACGCCAATCGACGAACGGGCCTCATCTGCGAACCATCGCCGGTATGCTTGCACACGTCTAGATCGGGCATTTGCCTGATATTTCCCGTTACTGCTCCTCGCTTTTCATGGAGTGAAGCATGCTCAAATCCTGCATATTCCTGGCCGGTGCCCTGTTGGCCAGCCCCCTCGCCGAAGCGCAGGTTTTCCAGCGTGAATTGGGTGATTTCGACCTGAAATTGGGCACGACACCCAGCCGAAGCATGGCTCAAGGCCTGGTAAAGCCCACGGCACCCGGGAGCGACTCGTTCCATGGCGGCCTGGACCTGAGCCACGGCAGCGGCCTGTACCTCGGCCAATTCTCACCGAGCATGGGCATTTCCCCTACCAGCAACCTGGAAGTCGACTCCTACCTGGGTTTCAAACGCCCCTTCGACCAGACCCTGGGTTATGAACTGGGGATGATTCACTACAGCTATCCCAAGCTGAGCCCCCTCGACAGCCAGGAGTTCTACGGCGGCCTGACCTTGCTGGGCAATCGCTTTGGCGCCTCCTTCAGCAACGACCCGGACCGGCAGGACAGCACCCTGTTCGCCGACCTCGGCGGCACCAAGCCGTTCGGCATCGGCGTCAGCATGAAATACACCACCCACCAGCTCGGCACCCCGGTCTCGGTGGCCGATGGCAGCTCGATCCGCAGCTTCAGCGACTGGTCGGTACAATTTTCCAGGCCATGGATGGGCGTCGACCTGAACCTGATCTACAGCGACTCCAGCCTCAGCGGCGGCGATTGCTCGGCCTACTCCGGACACAACTCGCAATGCGACGGGCTGTTGACCCTGAAGGCCGAGCGGGCGTTTTATTGATGGGCTGAACTGTCGCTGCCCTGACGGGTTCAGATGCAATACTCTCGTCTGCGCAAGGACTCGCTCATGCTGCGTCGGTTAAAATTTCTGGTGATGTTGCTGACCCTCAGCCTGGTGCTTGCCGGCTGCAATCGGGTGGGCCTGGCCTATCGCAATCTGGATGTGATCATCCCCTGGACCCTCAGCGACTACCTGGAAATGAACGCCGGGCAGAAGAGCTGGTTCAACGACACACTCAAGGAACACCTGGCCTGGCATTGCACCACACAATTGCCGGGCTACCTGGACTGGCTCGATCGCCTGCAACAGATGGTCGACACCAACCAGGTGACTGACGCCGCCCTGCAAACCCGTACCGCCGAAGCCAAACAAGCCATTGCCGAGAGCGCCCGTGCGATCACGCCGTCCGCCGTCGAGCTACTGCAGGGGCTGGACGACCAGCAAGTACAGGATATGGAGCAAGCGTTCGCCAAGGACCTGCGCAAGCGTCAGGACGAATACCTGAAACCGCCCCTCGAGCAGCAGATCAAGGAACGCGCCGAGCGCATGAACAAGCGCCTCGATGCGTGGCTCGGGCCGTTAAGTGCCAGCCAGCAGAATCGCGTCACCGCCTGGTCGATCGCCTTGGGTGAGCAGAACCAACAATGGATTGGCAACCGCGCCCACTGGCAAACACTATTTATTGCAGCCGTCAAAGACCGCCACAGCAGCGATTTCCCACAGAAGATCGAGCAACTGCTGGTGAACCGCGAAAGCCTGTGGACGCCGGAATATCGCCAGGCCTACGCCCAGACCGAAGCCGCTGCCCGCAGCCTGATCGTCGACCTGATGGCGGAAAGCACCGTGCAACAACGCCAGAAGCTGACACAAAAGATCGACAAGGTGCGCAGCGACTTCAAGGCCCTTAAATGCCTGAAGGCTGGCACCCCATAGTCATCAGGCAATCTGTGGTTTGGAAGCCAGTTCATCAAACGTCGCCGGATCCAGAGCATCCGCCTGCTCGTCCAGCACCTGACGCGGGTGATTATCACCGGGGATACAGCTGTCGATCAGGCTCAGCAACTGTGAGCCGCGCTGGGTCAATTTGAAGTTCTCACCATTGCCGCACTCTTCCTCTGACCGCGACTCAATAAAGCCGTGCTTGAACAACAACGCCTCGTAATCCGCCGCGAGCTTTTTAAATTCATCGAGATTACCGATGGGCTCTCCGGCGGCGGCCCTTTTAGTCGCTTCTTCCTCGGCGTATTTGCGTGGGGCGAAGCTGGCGCCACCGTTCTGTACCTCATGCAGCAGTCGTTCGATCAAATCCCAATCGTAAGTCGTCATCCTGATTCCTCCTGAAGGCACACGAAATAGGCCCTTCAAAGGTGTGACATGCCGGACCCGTCGTCCGTTCAGCCTAGCGGACGGACGCGATTTCGCTGAACTTTTCAGTGCTCACGGCCCTCAACCGTTCATCACCGCCATGGAGGTCCGAATCATGAAAACCCTGCTGAATATGGCCGTCGCCGCCACGCTGCTTGCCGCCCTGCCCGCCTGGGCCTGCACGCCGGAAGAAGCCACCGCCAAACGTGAGCAACTGGCCAAGAAGGTGACCGAGCTCACCCAACAGAATCCAGAGAAGGCCAAGGAGATCAACGAAGAACTGCAGAACATGAAGCTGGAAACCGCCAGCGCAGACCTGCCCGACAAGTGCCAACTGATCGACCAGCGCCTCACGGAACTCAATGAGGCGACCGACAAAACTAAAAACTGAGGCGAAAAAAAACCGGACATTGTCCGGTTTTTTTATGGCTCAAGCCTTACTCGGCAGCCGGTGCTTCCGGCTTGCGGCGCTTCAGAGGCGCCATGCCGTCCTTGCTGACCAACGACAGGTTGTCGGTCTTTGGACGGTTGGCAATCTTGCGCTTGGTCGGCGACTTGGCACCGGCCTTCTTCTTGTCGCCCTTGGCGTCGACCTTTTTCTTCTTCACGCCAACGGCCTTGCCCGATGCCTTGACCTTCTTCGGCCCGCCGTAGGTGCCTTTGACTTCCTTGATGGTGCGGCGCTCGAACGACTGCTTCAAGTAGCGCTCGATGCTCGACATCAGGTTCCAGTCGCCATGGCAGATCAGCGAGATCGCCAGGCCATCGTTGCCGGCACGCCCGGTACGACCGATACGGTGCACGTATTCGTCGCCGCTGCGGGGCATATCAAAGTTGATCACCATGTCCAGGCCATCCACGTCCAGGCCGCGGGCGGCAACGTCGGTGGCGACCAGGATCTTCACGCCGCCTTGCTTGAGGCGGTCGATGGCCAGCTTGCGGTCCTTCTGGTCTTTCTCACCGTGCAGGACGAACGCCTTGTACTCCTGAGCCACCAGGCGACCGTAGATGCGGTCGGCCATGGCCCGGGTGTTGGTGAACACGATAGCCTTCTGATAGGTCTCGTTGGCCAGCAACCAGTTTAGGATCTGCTCTTTGTGCACGTTGTGGTCAGCAGTGATGATCTGCTGACGGGTGGTCGAGTTCAGGTCGCTGACGTTGTTGACCTGCAGGTGCTCAGGGTTGTTCAGGACCTTGGCGACCATGTCGCGCAGGGTCGAACCACCGGTGGTGGCCGAGAACAGCATGGTCTGCTGGCGGTTGACGCACTCTTGCACCAGGCGCTGCACGTCGTCGGCAAAGCCCATGTCGAGCATGCGGTCGGCTTCGTCGAGCACCAGGACTTCAACTTCCTTGAGGTCCAGGTTGCCGGCGTTCAGTTGTTCGATCATCCGGCCCGGGGTGCCGATCAGGATGTCCGGCACCTTGCGCAGCATGGCGGCCTGGACCTTGAAGTCTTCGCCGCCGGTGATCAGGCCGGACTTGATGAAAGTGAACTGCGAGAAGCGCTCCACTTCCTTCAAGGTCTGCTGGGCCAGTTCGCGGGTCGGCAGCAGGATCAGGGTCTTGATGCTGACACGGACTTTCGCCGGGCCGATCAGACGGTTAAGGATCGGCAGGACGAAAGCGGCAGTCTTGCCACTCCCGGTTTGAGCCGTCACCCGCAGGTCACGCCCTTCGAGCGCGAGCGGGATGGCCGCTGCTTGCACAGGCGTTGGCTCGACAAATTTAAGCTCGGCCACGGCTTTGAGCAGGCGTTCGTGCAGGGCGAATTGGGAAAACACGGGTGCTACCTCGAAGAAATACAAAAAAACAGCTGCATAGGGTAACGGTTTCGGGCGCCGAGGCCGAGTTTCTTTACGCGAACTGGGTTAATCAGGCGCTTTTTTGTCAGGGGATTTGTCCACAACCACAACTTTGACGTACTTAAATGCTCTAATCGGCCCGTCACGTCTTACAGAAGAATCGCGTTTACCCATGGATATCAAACAGCTCTGGCTCAACGTCAAAGACCTTTGGGGCACCCTCGACGAACACCCGCTGCTGCATTCCAGCCTTGCGCTGGTGGTGTTGCTGGTAGTGGCATTGCTGCTCGGACGAGTGGCCCGCTACCTCATCCTGCACGCCGTCAAGCTGCTGGGCCGGCAACCCGCGCTGCACTGGCTCAATGACCTGCGGCACAACAAAGTCTTCCACCGCCTGGCGCAGATGACGCCGTCGCTGGTGATCCAGTTCGGCCTGTACCTGGTGCCGGACCTGAGCAAGACCGCCACCCTGTTCATCGGCAATGTCGCCCTGGCGTTCACCATTCTGTTCATGGTGCTGGCGATCAGTGCACTGCTCAACGCCCTGCTGGACATCTATGCCCGCACCGAACACGCCCGCACCCGCTCGATCAAGGGCTATGTGCAGTTGGCGAAGATGGTGCTGTTCGTGTTTGGCGCAATCATCATCGTCGCCACGTTGATCGACCGCTCGCCACTGCTGCTGCTTTCCGGTCTGGGTGCAATGTCGGCGGTGATTCTGTTGGTCTACAAGGACACCCTGCTGTCGTTCGTCGCCAGTGTGCAACTGACCAGCAACGACATGCTGCGGGTCGGCGACTGGATCGAAATGCCCCAGGTCGGCGCGGACGGTGACGTGGTGGACATCACCCTGCACACCGTCAAAGTGCAGAACTTCGACAAGACCATCGTCTCGATTCCCACCTGGCGCCTGATGTCCGAGTCGTTCAAGAACTGGCGCGGCATGCAGGCCTCCGGTGGCCGGCGGATCAAGCGCAGCCTGTATATCGACGCCAGCGGCGTGCGTTTCATCCGCGACGACGAAGAGCTGAAGCTCACCCAGGTACACCTGCTGACCGACTACATGAGCCGCAAGAAGGCCGAGCTCAAGGCCTGGAACGAAGCCCAGGGCAATGTCGCGGCGATGTCCGCCAACCGCCGACGCATGACCAATATCGGCACCTTCCGCGCGTATGCCCTGGCCTATCTGAAAAGCCATCCGGAGATCCAGCCGAACATGACCTGCATGGTGCGGCAGATGCAGACCACCGCCCAGGGCATTCCGCTGGAGATCTACTGCTTCACCCGCACCACCGCGTGGGCCGACTACGAGCGGATCCAGGGCGATATCTTCGACTACCTGCTGGCGGTGCTGCCGGAATTTGGTTTGAGCCTGTACCAGCAGCCGAGCGGCGGTGACTTGCGGGCGGGGATGTTGCCGGCGGTGCTGGGGGCCAGTCACCTGCCCCCGGCGGAAAAGGCAGTGATGTAACAACAAAAAACGGCACAACCCGAGTTGTGCCGTTTTTTTTGCGTTGGACCTTACTTGACCTGACGCTGCGGCGCGCCGTGAACCATGGTGTAGGCGTAATCCACGCCCATGCCGTAAGCGCCGCTGTGCTCCTGTACCAGGCCCATCACCGCGTCGTAGGTTTCCTTGTGAGCCCAGTCACGCTGGTATTCCAACAGCACTTGCTGCCAGGTGACCGGTACCGCGCCCGCCTGAATCATCCGTTGCACCGACATGTCATGCGCTTCTTTGCTGGTGCCGCCGGAGGCGTCGGTGACGATGTACACCTCGTAGCCTTCGGCCAGGGCTTCCAGGGCCGGGAAGTTCAGGCACACCTCGGTCCACAGGGCCGCCATGATCAGCTTCTTGCGCCCGGTGGCCTTCACCGCAGCCACCAGCGCCTTGTCTTCCCAGGAGTTCATCGAGGTGCGCTCGATCGGCTGCTGGTCCGGGAACACGTCCAGCAGTTCCGGCCAGATGTAGCCGCTGAAGCTCTTGGTCTCAACCGAGGTCAGGATGGTCGGCACGTTGAAGATCTTCGCCGCCTTGGCCAGCGCCACCGTGTTGTTCTTCAGGGTCTGGCGATCGATCGACTGCACGCCAAAGGCCATCTGCGGCTGGTGGTCGATCAGGATCAGGGTGGAGTTGGCTGGGTTGAGCAATTCGCGAATAGACATGGTGACTTCCTTTTAATGGTTTCGATTCGGTAAGGGGTGCGTTCAGCGCCGCTGTGAAGCTTGGCTGGCGGCTTGGAAGTAACTTTATGGGATGGATAAAATCGAGACAATTACCTAAAATAGAGAATAATTGATTCTAAAAAAGGGACAATCATGGACCGTATCGAATGCATGCGGGCGTTTGTCGTCACGGTCGGCGAGAACGGCTTCGCGGCCGCCGCGCGAGCCATGGACGTACCGCGCTCAAAAGTCAGCAAACAGATTCAGGCGCTGGAAGAAGCCATAGGCGTGCAACTGCTTCAGCGCACCACCCGCAGCCTGCATTTGACGGAGGCCGGGGCCGAGTATTTTGAAGCTGCGCGTGAAGTACTGGCCGCCCTGGACGAAGCCGAACAGCGGGCCCGGGATGGTATCGGTGAGCTACGGGGAGTGTTGCGGGTCAATGCGCCGATGTCGTTCGGACTGCATCGCCTGGGAAGACTGATTCCGCTGTTCCATGAACAGCATCCGCATATCGAGCTGCAACTGGTGCTCAGCGACCAACAGGTCGACCCGGTACGCGGTGGTTTCGACGTGACTATCCGCATCGCCAGCATGCCCGACTCAACGATGATCGCCCGCCAGTTGGCACCTGCGCCACGGATCATGGTGGCTGCGCCAGCCTACCTGGCACGCGCGGGCATACCGCAGACCCCGCAAGACCTGCGCCAGCACCAGTGCCTCAATTATGGGTATCTGCAAAGCGGCGTCAGCCTGCAATTGAGCAAGGGCCAGGAAACCCAGCGGGTCAACGTTACCGGCCCTCTGCACGCCAACAACGGCGACCTGCTGGCCCAGGCGGCAGAGGCCGGGATGGGCATCGCGCTGTTGCCGGACTTTATCGTCGAAGACGCCCTGAGCGCCGGGCGCCTGGTGCCGGTGCTCTGCGAATGGCAGGCGCCGGCAATCACCATCAATGCGGTTTATTCGTCAGCGCGACGCGTGCCGCAAAAGACCCGCGCATTCATTGATTTTTTGCTGACGCAATTGGCGCCGACGACCGCAGGCCCAGCCGGCTGATCCACACCGCCCCGAGAATCACCAACCCGCCCAGCAGCAACCTGCCTAACGGTTCATGCTGATTCCAGATCAGCAAGTTCAGCAACAACCCCACCGGCACATGCAGGTTGTTCATCACCGCCAATGTGCCACCGTTGACCAGGCAAGCGCCCTTGTTCCACCAGTACATGCCCAGTGCCGTGCTGACCAGCCCGAGGAATACCAGCACGCCCCACTGCAACGGCGCTTCCGGCAGGTAGTTGGCCTTGCCGAACATCAGGAACGCCGGCAACGGCAACGCCACCGCCAACGCGCCGAGGTAGAAGTAGCCAAAGCGCCGGTAATGCGGCAGATCGCTCGGATGACGGGCCACCAGATGCTTATAAAGCACCTGCCCGGCGGCGTAGGTGAAGTTGGCCAGTTGCAGCAGCAGGAAGCCCATGAAGAAGTTCGGGGTGATCTGGTCGAAGCGAATCACCGCTGCCCCCGCCACCGCCACCAGTGCGGCCACCAGCGCCCACGGGTTGAAGCGGCGGTTCAGGGCGTCTTCGATCAGGGTCACGTGCAACGGTGTCAGGATGGTGAACAGCAACACCTCCGGCACCGTCAGTACGCGAAAGCTCAGGTACAGGCACACGTAGGTCACGCCGAACTGCAGTGCGCCGATCAACAGCATGCCGCGTATGAACGCCGGCTCCACCGAGCGCCAGCGGGTCAGCGGGATAAACACCAGCCCGGCCAACAGTACACGCACCAGCACCGCGAAATAACTGTCGACGTGACCGGCCAGGTATTCGCCGATCAAGCTGAAGGAAAACGCCTGGATCAGCGTCACAACAAGTAGATAGCCCATGCTCGCCTCATTTTGAATGGGCGCGACATTAGCGGTTTTCCGCGCGTTACGAAACTCAAGGCAAAAAAAACCCGACCTCGCTAAAAGCGTCAGTCGGGCGGGAGCACTCAGGAGCAAAAAGTGCAAAGGGAGGTTCGATACGCGTACTTGAAGGGTTGCGTGGAGCTATCTAAACAGCAGGCGATTATCTGACGATTAACATCTCACGCCACTTGGGCCAACAACGCCTTGGCCTGGTTCAAACCCTTCTCCTGGAAATCACCGCCCAGGTTCACACCCTCGGCATGAATGAACGCGACGTCATGGATGCCGATAAAGCCCATGACCTGACGCAGGTAGGGTTCCTGGTGGTCGGTGCTGCCACCGGCGTGGATGCCGCCGCGGGCGGTCAGCACAAAGGCACGCTTGTCGGTCAACAGGCCTTGGGGCCCGGTGGCGGTGTATTTGAAGGTCACACCGGCACGCAGCACATGGTCGAGCCAGGCTTTGAGGGTGCTGGGAATCGCGAAGTTGTACATCGGCGCGGCCATGACCAATACATCGGCGGCCAGCAGCTCATCGGTCAGTTCGTTGGAGCGGTCCAGGGAGGCCTGTTCAACCGTGCTGCGCTGCTCGGCAGGTTTCATCCAGCCGCCCAACAGATTGGCATCCAGGTGCGGAACCGGGTTGTTGGCGAGGTCTCGTACGGTGATCTGATCAGCCGGGTGGGCGACTTTCCATTGGCTGATGAATTGTTGGGTCAGCTGGCGGGAGATTGAGTCCTGCTGACGGGCGCTGCTTTCGATGATCAGAACACGGGCCATGATTATGTAAGCTCCATCGGTGAATGCTGTAAGGCGATGGAGTAAAGGTTAGACAGGGTCCGTTCGATTAAAAAGCGTAAAAAACTGCTATAACCCATCTAGAAATTTGTTTATAAGCGGAGTATTGCTGTACGCAAGCTCCGCTTTTGCCTTATTTCGGTGCGCAGGTCAGCTGGATACGCATCTTGATGATGGCACGGCTGAAATTGGCCGTGGTGTTGGTGGTTTTCCCTGCCGCGACCGTGACCTTGCGCGTACGCGGGGCTTCCGGACCATTGGTAAAGCGTACCTTGCACTCCGCGTCATTGGGGCCGTAGTTGGTGAGTTGGATCGAACTGATAGTGCTGTCGACGTCTGACGCGCTGTAATCGATCTTCACGCCCTGAATGTCTTTCGTCACATCGGTACTGAATGCAAACGCACTCAACGGCAGCAACGCCAGCAGCACACAACAGAATTTTCTCATTCGGCAGTCTCCAATAAGGACCGCCAGCTTAGGACAAGAGGAGCTCATCTTGAAAGCGCCCCGCGTTACCCTTGATCAATGGCGCACCTTGCAAGCCGTGGTCGACCATGGCGGCTTCGCCCAGGCGGCCGAAGCGCTGCACCGCTCGCAATCCTCGGTGAGCTACACCGTGGCCCGCATGCAGGATCAGCTCGGCGTGCCGCTGCTGCGCATTGACGGGCGCAAGGCCGTGCTCACCGAAGCCGGTGAAGTGCTGCTGCGCCGCTCCCGGCAACTGGTGAAAAACGCCAGCCAACTGGAAGACCTGGCCCACCATATGGAACAAGGCTGGGAAGCCGAGGTGCGGCTGGTGGTCGATGCCGCTTACCCCAACGCCCGCCTGGTGCGCGCCCTCACTGCCTTTATGCCGCAAAGCCGTGGCTGCCGGGTGCGTTTGCGCGAAGAGGTGTTGTCCGGCGTCGAAGAGCTGTTGATGGACGGCATGGCCGACCTCGCCATCAGCGGGTTCATCATTCCCGGTTACCTCGGTACGGAAATGAGCGACGTCGAATTTGTCGCCGTGGCCCACCCCGAACATCCGCTGCATCAATTGCACCGCGAACTGAGCTTCCAGGATCTGGAAAGCCACATGCAGGTGGTGATCCGCGACTCCGGCCGCCAGCAGCCACGGGACGTCGGCTGGCTCGGCGCCGAGCAGCGCTGGACCGTCGGCAGCCTGCCCACCGCCGCCACCTTCGTCAGCAGCGGCCTGGGCTTCGCCTGGCTGCCGCGACACCTGATCGAACGCGAACTCAAGGAAGGCCTGCTCAAGCTACTGCCCCTGGAACGGGGTGGCAGCCGCAACCCGACCTTCTATCTTTACTCGAACAAGGACAAACCCCTGGGCCCGGCCACGCAGATTCTCGTCGAGTTGCTGCGCACCTTCGACACTGCACCACTGGACGCGCCATTCGCCGCACCGCAGCAAGCCTGAACAAGGAGTTCACGTGGCCTATTTCGAACATGAAGGTTGCACCCTGCATTACGAGGAATATGGCCACGGCGCGCCGCTGATCCTGATCCACGGCCTGGGCTCCAGTTGCCTGGACTGGGAACTGCAAGTGCCCGTGCTGTCCCAACACTATCGCCTGGTGGTGGTGGATGTGCGCGGTCACGGCCGCTCCGACAAACCCCGTGAGCGCTACAGCATCGCCGGCTTCACCGCCGACCTGATGGCCTTGATCGAACACCTGCATTTGCCGCCGGCCCACGTGGTCGGCCTGTCCATGGGCGGCATGATCGCCTTTCAACTGGCAGTGGATGAGCCGCAAATGCTCAAGAGCCTGTGCATCGTCAACAGTGCGCCCCAGGTCAAGGTTCGCAGCGCCAGCGACTATTGGCAGTGGGCCAAGCGCTGGAGCCTGGCGCGCATCCTCAGCCTGAACACTATCGGCAAGGCCCTGGGCAGCCTGCTGTTTCCCAAGCCCGAACAGGCCGAACTGCGGCGCAAGATGGCCGAACGCTGGGCAAAAAACGACAAACGTGCTTACCTCGCCAGCTTCGATGCGATTGTTGGCTGGGGCGTACAGGAACAACTTTCGAAAATATCCTGTCCAACCCTGGTCATCAGCGCCGACCACGACTACACCCCCGTGGCGCAGAAAGAAATCTATGTAAAACTGCTGCCCGATGCGCGGCTGGTGGTGATCGAGGATTCCCGCCATGCCACGCCGCTGGACCAACCCGAACGCTTCAACAACACCCTGCTCGATTTTCTCAAGACAGTCGAAACCACAACCCAGGATCACTGACCCATGCTGAAAAAAATCGCCTTCTTTGCCGGTTCCGTACTGTTCGCTGCCAACCTGATGGCGGCCGAACCTGCCAAGGCACCCCACGTCTTGATCACCACCACCAATGGCGACATCGAGATCGAACTGGACCCGGTCAAGGCCCCGATCAGTACCAAGAACTTCCTGGCCTATGTCGACAAAGGCTTCTACACCAACACCATTTTTCACCGGGTAATCCCGGGCTTCATGGTGCAGGGCGGTGGTTTTACCCAGCAAATGTCGCAAAAGCCGACCGAAGCACCGATCAAGAACGAAGCCAGCAACGGCCTGCATAACGTGCGCGGCACCCTGTCGATGGCGCGTACCAACGACCCGAACTCCGCCACCAGCCAATTCTTCATCAACGTTGCGGACAATGCCTTCCTCGACCCGGGCCGTGATGCCGGTTACGCGGTGTTCGCCAAAGTGGTCAAGGGCATGGACGTGGTCGACATCATCGTCAACTCGCAGACCACCACCAAACAGGGCATGCAGAACGTGCCAATCGATCCTGTCCTGATCAAGTCGGCCAAGCGCATCGACTGAAGGCTACAGGGAGTTTCGCGCGGGGCCCGCAAGGCGTCGCGCGCATTTGAACAGGAGAGCCCGCCGCGCGGGCGTCAGACCCAATGCTCTATCGTCGTTTTGAACAACTGATCGACATCTTCCGCGAACCTCCCAGCGCGGCCCCTCCAGACAAAGTCCTACCCTTCTACGTCTATTACCTGCGCCAGGTATGGCCAAGCTTTGCCGCCTTGCTGGTGGTGGGCCTGATCGGCGCGCTGATCGAAGTGGCGCTGTTCAGCTACCTGAGCCGCATCATCGACCTGGCCCAGGGCACGCCGCCCGCCAACTTCTTCCAGATCCACGCCACCGAGCTGATCTGGATGGCCGTGGTCGCCCTGCTGTTGCGCCCGATCTTCGGCGCCCTGCATGACCTGCTGGTGCACCAGACCATCAGCCCCGGCATGACCAGCCTGATCCGCTGGCAAAACCACAGCTATGTGCTCAAACAGAGCCTGAACTTCTTCCAGAACGATTTCGCCGGGCGCATTGCCCAGCGCATCATGCAAACCGGCAACTCCCTGCGCGACTCCGCAGTGGCCGCCGTGGACGCGATCTGGCACGTGGCGATCTACGCCATCAGCGCCCTGGTGCTGTTCGCCGAAGCCGACTGGCGCCTGATGATTCCGCTGATCACCTGGATCGTCGCCTACAGCCTGGCCCTGCGGTACTTCGTGCCACGCGTCAAGGAGCGCTCGGTCATCTCCTCCGAGGCACGCTCAAAACTGATGGGGCGGATCGTCGACGGCTACACCAACATCACCACCTTGAAGCTGTTCGCTCATACGAATTTCGAGCAGAACTACGCCAGGGAAGCCATTGTCGAGCAGACCGAGAAAACCCAGTTGGCCAGCCGCGTCGTGACCAGCATGGACATCGTGATTACCACCATGAACGGCCTGCTGATTGTCACCACCACCGGCCTTGCCCTGTGGCTGTGGACCCAATCCCTGATTTCGGTGGGCGCCATCGCCCTGGCCACCGGCCTGGTGATTCGTATCGTCAACATGTCCGGCTGGATCATGTGGGTGGTCAACGGCATTTTCGAAAACATCGGCATGGTCCAGGACGGCCTGAAAACCATCGCCCAGCCGCTGGCAGTGACCGACCGGGAAAATGCCCCGCGCCTGGAAGTGCCCCATGGCGAGGTGCGGTTCGATCAGGTGGATTTCCACTACGGCAAGAAGAGCGGAATCATCAGCGGCTTGAACCTGGCGATTAAACCGGGTGAAAAGATCGGCCTGATCGGTCCGTCCGGCGCGGGCAAATCCACCCTGGTCAACCTGCTGTTGCGCCTGTACGACCTGCAAGGCGGCCGTATCCTGATCGACGGCCAGAACATCGCCGACGTCGCCCAGGAAACCCTGCGCGAACAGATCGGCATGATCACCCAGGACACCTCGCTGCTGCACCGCTCGATCCGCGACAACTTGCTGTATGGCAAGCCGGACGCCACCGACGAAGAGCTTTGGGCCGCCGTGCACAAGGCCCGCGCCGACGAGTTCATCCCATTGCTGTCGGACGCCGAGGGCCGCACCGGCCTCGACGCCCACGTAGGCGAACGCGGGGTGAAACTCTCCGGCGGGCAACGCCAGCGCATCGCCATCGCCCGGGTACTGCTCAAGGACGCGCCGATCCTGATCATGGACGAAGCCACCTCCGCGCTGGATTCGGAAGTCGAAGCGGCGATCCAGGAAAGCCTGGAAACCCTGATGCAGGGCAAGACAGTGATCGCCATCGCCCACCGGCTTTCCACCATTGCCAGAATGGACAGGCTGGTGGTGCTGGAAAAAGGCCAGATCGCCGAGACCGGCAGCCATGCCGAATTGCTCGCACACGGCGGTTTGTATGCGCGATTGTGGCAACACCAGACCGGTGGCTTCGTCGGAATAGACTGATTCCGTTGGTTAACTGCGACCTCAATTCCGAACAATTCTGACAGTTTTCTCTATCCCGCTGGTCTTGCGACACAATCCTGCTGTACTCCAATCAGGCCCCAGGAGGGCCCTGATTTAAGGCAGCAGGGATGCATCACAGACCCGTTAATCAGATAGAGCAATCTATTAAGGATGTGTTCATGTCACTGTTCAAACGTTCCGTTACGGAAGGACTGGGTACGTTTTGGCTGGTGTTGGGTGGCTGCGGCAGTGCGGTACTGGCCGCATCGTCCCCGGTCGGGATCGGTGTGCTCGGTGTGGCCCTGGCGTTCGGGCTCACGGTGCTGACCATGGCATTTGCCATCGGGCACATCAGCGGTTGTCACCTGAACCCTGCAGTGTCGGTGGGGCTGGTAGTGGGCGGAAGATTTCCGGCCAGGGAGTTACCGGCGTACATCGTGTCCCAGGTAATCGGCGGCGTCGTTGCCGCTGCATTGTTGTACTTCATAGCCAGCGGCAAGCCGGGGTTCGAACTGGCTTCGGGCCTGGCCAGCAACGGCTACGGCGAGCATTCGCCTGGTGGTTATTCGATGGCAGCGGGGTTTGTGTGCGAGCTGGTGATGACGGCGATGTTCGTGCTGATCATCCTCGGCGCCACCGACCGCCGTGTGCCGGCGGGCTTCGCGCCCATTGCCATTGGCCTGGCGCTGACGCTGATCCACCTGATCTCGATCCCGGTCACCAACACCTCGGTCAACCCGGCCCGCAGTACCGGCCCGGCGCTGATTGTCGGCGGTTGGGCGCTCCAGCAGTTGTGGATGTTCTGGCTGGCGCCGATCCTCGGTGCAGTGGTCGGCGGCATTACCTATCGATGGCTGGGCGCGGAAAAAACCGCCTGAGCCAGACAGGTTCAGCCCTGCCGATAAGGCAGGGCTGCCCTCGCCTCCTCGGCATACGCCAGGATCCCCACGCTTTCGCGCTCCAGGAAATCCGCCACGGCGGTCTTCAATCCCGGGTGTCGCAGGTAATGCCAGGAGTGCGTGATCACCGGCTCAAACCCGCGAATCAACTTGTGCTCGCCCTGGGCGCCGGCGTCGAAACGCTGCAGGCCATGGGCAATCGCGTAATCCATGCCTTGGTAGAAGCAAGTCTCGAAATGCAGCCGGTCGAACTCGGCCAGGCAGCCCCAGTAACGCCCATAAAAGCTGTCGCCGCCGATCAGGCTGAAGGCCATGGCCACCGGCCGTGAACCTTGCTTGGCCAGCACCACGCGAATCGCCTCGGGCATGCGCTCGGCCAGCAGGCTGAAAAAATTCCGGGACAGGTAGGGCGATTGTCGGCGTATGGCGTAGGTATTGGCGTAACAGGCGTAGACAAAATCCCACTGCGCCTCGCTCAACTCATGGCCTTGCAGCCACTCGAACTCGATGCCCTGCCCCGCCACTTGCTCGCGCTCCTTGCGCATCTGTTTGCGCTTGCGCGAACTCAGCGCGTCGAGAAAGTCCTGGAAGTCTCGGTAGCCGCGGTTTTGCCAATGAAACTGGCAGCCCAGGCGTTGCAGCCAACCCGGCTGCCGGGCCAGTGCGGTGTCTGCCAGGGCGTCGGTAAAGTTGATATGGGCGCTGGAAAGGCCTTCGATTTCCAGGTAACCGGGCAGGCTTTTAAGCAATTCGAAACCGTCTTCGGCGCTGGCGGCCAACAGGCGCGGGCCGCTGACCGGGCTGAAGGGCACGGCCGTCAGCAATTTCGGGTAGTAGTCGATGCCCGCCCGCTCGCAGGCATCGGCCCAACCGTGGTCGAACACGTACTCGCCATAGGAATGCCATTTGCGATAGCTGGGCAACGCGGCAATCAGCCGTCCACCTTCATAGTGCAGCAAATGCTCGGGCTGCCAGCCGGAGTGCGGGCCGATGCTGGCGCTGTCTTCCAGGGCACTGAGGAACGCATGGCGCAGAAACGGCTGATCGACGGGGACCAACGCGTTCCATTCATCGGGCGCAATCTCGGACAGGTTATTCAAACGTTGTAACGGCATCCAATTCCCCGACGGTCACGGCTTTGTGTAGGAGCGAGCGTGCTCGCGATGATCGTTAACGACAACGCGACCATTCTGACAGAACGCGGTGATCTCGGGTTCTTCGCGAGCAAGCTCGCGCCTACAGGACACGGCGCAAAAAAAAGCCCCGCCAAACGGCGGGGCAAACCAAATGAGGAGCGCTTTGACGGATGAAGAAAGAGCGCTTTGGAGCGGTATTACAGGTGCCTAGAACACGTATTGCACGCGGGCCACGATGGCGTCGCCGCTGTCGTCGCCATTGGCGTTCTGGATCTTGTCAGTGCTGACCTTGAGGTAGTTGGCAGACACCTTCACCGCTTCGTTGGCGTACCAGTTGACACCGATGGTGTTCAGGCTTGCCTTGGCGTCACCCACTTCACGGGTCGCGCTGTTACGCACCACGTTTTTGTCGTCAACGCTGATGTTGTCGTAGCGGTAGAACACTTCCCACGCACCGAACTGCTTGTTCTGCGGCTTGATGGTGTCGAACTTGGCGCCGTCGAGTTTGTAGACCCGGGACTCGCCGGTCAGCGTGTAGGCCACCTGGCCGTAGAAACCCGTGGCCTTCACATCCTGATAAGCGCTGCTGTCGGCCTTCATCTTGCGGTTCAGGTATTCGGCCTGCAGGGACAGCGGACCGCGGGCGAAGGCAAATTCGCCGCCGAACACCGTGTCGGTGTCGTAGGCGTCGTTCGCGGTCAGGTTGCCGGAGTCCAGCCCTACACCGCCGCCGAAGGTCGCACGGTTGCCGTTGGCCCCGGCATCGTTACCGCCGTTGGTGGCAACGCCACGAGCGTCCAGGCGAGGACGGATCCGCGAGTCGAACGAGGTGTCCTTCAGGTCACGCACCGCCACGTCCACCCCCAGGTGCAAAACGTTGCCGCTGTCGTGCATCGGCGCAAACACGGCACGGCCGTTGAACTGCTTCACGCCTTTGCCGTCCTTGTCGTTGATGTCCTTGGACGACACGCTGGAGGACAGGTAGGCCATGTCAGCCACCACGGCGCTGACCTGCAGGCCCATGCCGTTCTCGTGGGAGTTGATCCAGTCGGCGACTTCATAACCGAGGTTACGCTCGATGGCGGTCACCCACTTGGAACTGGTGGCTTTTTCCAGGCCGAAGTCCTGGTCGAAACGACCCGCGCGGATCACCACTGGCTTGAAGCCTACGTACGAGAAGGACGCTTCGTCGAAGTAGCCATCATCGGCATTGCCGGAGTTGTGGGAAAAGTCGTAGTTGATCTGGTATTTCCAGTCTTTGTACACCGTGCCGCCCAATTCGAGGTAGGCGCGTCGGAAATACGTGGCGTCCGCCGAGTTGCCATTCTTGGTGTAAAAGCCATCAAACGTGCCGTAATCGGCCTGCAAACGACCACCCAGCTTGAAGCTGAAATTCTGGTCGGTGGTTGCAACCTCAAGGCCGCCCTTGGTTTTGACAACGATATCGGCACCGTCAGTAGTGACAGTACCGGCGAAAGCCTGGGCGGTAACGGCCAGGGCCAAGGCGCTGGCCGCGAAACCGGCGAAGTGCTTGCGGATCATCGAAGAATTCCCCTAATTGATGGTCTTGTGCATTGGTAAAACACGCGGTTTAGAGCCGCTGGTGTTGGGGGGCGATCTTGGCGAGGGGATATTTCAGCCGGGTTGCTGGAACATAAAGATTTTGTTACTCGGGAACTTTTTAATAGCCATTCGAAATAAGCCAGAGCCTACGGAAATCAAGGCTCCAGCCCCGGAAACTGGTGAAAATGGCAGATGATACAAAATGTAAAAACACCCGAGAAAAATGAAATATTTTTCATCTTGGTTGTTTTTTGAGCAAAAAAAAAGCCCGCATCTTTTATCGATGCGGGCTTCGTTTAAGTGTGAAAAATGATGGATATTATTGGTCGCGGGAGCGCTCGGCGGCCAGGCGTTCGGCCAACGCATCAACATCGGCGATAGGCGGCTCGGGCAGGATCTTCAGCGTCGCCTGCATCAAGCGCATCTGCCGGATAAAGCGCCGGCAGTTGGGGCAGAACATCAGGTGATGGCGCACCAGCAGGCGCTCGCGAAAGGTCAGTTGCCCATCGAGATAGTCACTGGAATGTGCCACTTGTTCCTTACAGGTCAACATTCGCCGGTTTCCTCAAAATGCTCCACCGTGGCGAAGACTTTAAGCCGTGCTCGATGCAACAGCACACGAACATTGGAGAGCGATAGCGTCAGAAGATTACAAATCTCCTCCAACTCCAGCCCCTGGCGCTCACGCAGCAGCAGTACGCTGCTTTGCAGCTCGGAAAGACTGGCCAGTGTGTGCTCCAGGCATTTACGCAATTCGTCTTCAGTGAGCAGGGCTTCGGGCGTGTCCTGGTGCCAGGCAAACGGCGCGACGGCCCAGTGGCCATCTTCGGGCACAAAGCGATCATCACCGATGGTGCCATGGGGCGCCGGCAAGTCATCGAGCAGTACTTCCCGGCGGTTTTGCTTGTAGCGGCCCTTTGCCGAGTTGGCAGTGATGGTCAGCAGCCAGGTCTTGAGGCTGGAACGCCCCTCGAACTTCGCCAGGTTACGCACCACCGACAGCCAGGCGTCCTGCACCACCTCGTCGGCATGGCGCTGGCCAACGATGGCATAGGCCACGGCGCGCATGGCGCTCTGGTAAGTGGTGACCAACTCCTTGTAGGCCCGCTGCTCACCCTTGAGCAATCGTTCAAGCAGGTGCGCGTCGTCCGCTGCTGCCATTCAAGACCTCGATTTCAAAACATGATCAGCGTTTGCGCAGGATCACGCTACCAATCGAATACCCGGCGCCAAACGAGCTAAGCACAGCCACAGCGCCCTTGGGCAAGTCGTCCTGGTAGGTGTGGAACGCAATCACCGAACCCGCCGAACTGGTGTTGGCGTAAGTATCGAGGATCACCGGCGCCTCTTCCACAGAAGCCTCGCGGCCCAGCAGTTTCTTCACGATCAGATGATTCATGCTGAGGTTGGCCTGGTGCAGCCAGAAACGCTTCACATCGCCAACATTCAGCTGGTTTTCCGACAGGTGCTTGCCGATCAACTCGGCGACCATCGGGCAGACATCACGGAAGACCTTGCGGCCTTCCTGCACGAACAGCTTGTCCGGGGCACCAATCCCCTCTTCCGCCGCGCGGTTGAGGAAGCCGAAGTTATTGCGAATGTTGTTGGAGAACTTGGTCAGCAGCTTGGTGCTCACCACGTCGAACTGATGCTCGGAAGTGGCCAGGTCGGCCCGCTCCAGGATCACGGCGGTGGCCGCATCGCCAAAGATGAAATGGCTGTCGCGGTCGCGGAAATTCAGGTGGCCGGTGCAGATCTCCGGGTTGACCATCAGGATCGCCCGCGCCTGGCCCAGCTGGATGCTGTTGGCGGCGTTCTGGATACCGAAGGTCGCCGAGGAACACGCCACGTTCATGTCAAAGCCAAAACCCTGGATACCCAGCGCTTCCTGGACTTCGATGGCAATCGCCGGGTACGCCCGCTGCAGGTTGGAACAGGCGACGATCACACCGTCGATATCGGCGGCGGTCTTGCCGGCGCGCTGCAAGGCTTGCTCGGCAGCACTGACGGCCATCTGGCAGAGGATCGACCATTCGTCGTTGGAGCGCTCGGGCAGGCGTGGCGCCATGCGTTGCGGGTCGAGAATGCCGGCCTTGTCCATGACAAAGCGGCTCTTGATGCCCGAGGCCTTCTCGATAAAGGCGGCGCTGGATTCGGTCAGGGCCTCCACGTCACCGCGTTCAATGGCGGCGGCGTTATCCAGGTTGAACTGTTGCACGTAAGCATTGAAAGACTGCACCAGCTCTTCGTTGGAGATGCTGTTGGCCGGGGTGTACAGGCCTGTGCCGCTGATGACGACGTTATGCACGGTCGTTCCTCTAAATCTGTTCAGGCAGAAGGGTATTGGTACCGTCGTACCAAACCGTAAGTAGTTTTATGCCGCCCAGCGGCCTTCAAACTGGAAACGCTTTATTCCATCGCGCCACGGCTGCACCAGCCCAACTCGACGATCCCGGCATTTATAACCGCGAAGTTTGCCACAACATCGGACACTTGGCGCCTATCCCGCGCAAACACCTTCCCTGTGGCGAGCGAGCTTGCTCGCGCTGGATCGCGAAGCGGCCCCAATAAAGTGACCCGGGTGTTTCAGAGAGACCTTATGGGGCTGCTTCGCAGCCCAGCGCGAGCAAGCTCGCTCGCCACAGTTGCTTGCCGCACGTCGGTCACGCTTCGACCAGGCTCCATTGCTTGCTCAGGCGCTTGTCGGAAATCGGTACCTTGGTGCCCAACTGCTGGGCAAACAGCGAAACCCGGTATTCCTCCAGCCACCAGCGATACAGCTCCAGCTGAGGGTCGCGCTTGCCTTCCTGGGCGTGTTTGTTCAGGCGGTTCTGATACTGGCTCCACAAGCCGCCCAACTCGGTACTCCAGACCCGGTCCTTCTGCACCTGGCTTGGCAATTTCTCCAGGCGCAGCTCGATGGCCTTGAGGAAGCGCGGCAGTTCCTTGAACCATTGCGCCGGGGTTTCCCGTACGAAACCGGGATACACCAGATTGCTCAGTTGCTGCTTGATATCATTCAGCGCCACCGCCTGGGCCAGGTCAATCTTGCCCTTGAAGCGTTTTTGCAGGCCATGCCACAGTTTCAAAATTTCGAGGGTCAGGCGCGCCTGGCGCTCGGCGTGCTCGGTCCAACTGCCACGCTTGCGCTCGGCCAGGGCGGCCAGGCCGGCGCCGTCCCGCGGCAGGCTGGCTTCGCCTTCCAGCACGCAACTGTCGAGGCTGGCCAACAGAATGTCTTCCACCAGGGCTTCGATACGCCCCAGCTCGCGGTACATCAACCCCAACTCGGTCAGGCCCGGCAATTTGCCCCGCAGGAACTTTGCCGGCTCGGCCAGTTGTTGCAGCAGCAGGCGCTGCAAGGCTCGACGGTGCTGGAACTCAGCCTCGGCAGCGGTAGAGAAACGCCCTTCCTTGACCGTGCCGTTTTCTTCGACCAAGGCCGGATACACCGTCATCGAAAGCCCGGCGATGTTTTGCTGGGTTTTCTCGGCCACCGCCGCGAACACCTTGGCCTCCACCGGCTGCTGGCTCTTCGCAGTCTGCGGCACCGCCAACGCAGCTTGGCTGGCCTCGGCGAAACGCGCGGTCAACTCGGCCAGGTCGCGGCCTTCACCGAGGAACTTGCCCTGGCCGTCGACCACTTCCAGGTTCATCTTCAGGTGGCTCTCCACCTGCTGCGCAGCCTCGGCCCAGGCTTCATCGCTGACCCGTGCCCCGGTCATGCGCAGCAGCTCACGCCCCAAGGCCTGAGGCAACGAGCCTTGGCCGAACTCGATACGTTGCAACGCCGCCTTGACGAAATCCGGCACCGGCACGAAGTTCTTGCGCAGGGCCTTGGGCAAGTTGCGCACCAGGGCAATGCACTTGGCCTCGATCACACCCGGCACCAGCCATTCCAGGCGCTCGGGTGGCAAGGCCGGCAACAGCGGCGCCGGCACGCGCAGGGTCACACCGTCCCGTGGATGGTTGGGTTCGAAGTGATAACTCAAGGCCAGGGCCAGGTCGCCCAGGTGCAAGGTGTCGGGGTAATGGGCGGCGGTGACTTCACTGGCCTCGCGGGCCAGCACGTCTTCTTCGCGCATGATCAACAGCTGCGGGTCTTTCTGGCTGTTGACCTTGTACCAACTGTCGAAGGTCGCAGTCTGGTGGATCTCGGCGGGCAGGCGCGCATCGTAGAAGGCGTACAGCGTTTCCTCGTCCGCCAGGATATCGCGCCGGCGGGCCTTGGCTTCCAGTTCGTCGAGCTGCTCCAGCAATTGCTGGTTGGCCGTCAGGCAGCGGGCCCGGGACTGGATCTCGCCGCGCACCAGGCCTTCGCGGATAAACAGCTCGCGAGACGTCACCGGATCAATCGGCCCGTAATGCACCGGCCGGCGCCCGACGATGATCAACCCGAACAGGGTGATCTGCTCAAACGCCACCACCTGGCCGCGCTTCTTTTCCCAATGGGGTTCGAAGTGGTTTTTCTTGATCAGGTGCCCGGCCAACGGCTCGATCCAGTCGGCGTCGATCTTGGCCACCATCCGCGCGTACAGCTTGGTGGTTTCCACCAGCTCGGCGGTCATCAGCCATTGCGGACGCTTCTTGCCAATACCCGACGACGGGTGAATCCAGAAACGCCGCTGACGCGCGCCGAGGTAATCGCCCTCTTCGGTCTTCTGGCCAATCTGGCTGAGCAGGCCGGACAGCACCGCCTTGTGCAGTTTGGGGAAGTCCGCCGGTTCTTTATTGACGGTCAACTGCATGTCGCGACAGATCAGGCTCAACTGGCGGTGGGAGTCACGCCATTCCCGCAGGCGCAGGTAGTTCAGGAAATTCTTGCGGCACCAATTGCGCAGCGGGCTGGCGGTCAATTCCTGGCGCTGCTCTTCAAAACCACGCCACAGGTTCACCAACCCGGCGAAGTCCGAATCCGCGTCCTTCCATTGTGCGTGAGCCTGGTCGGCGGCTTGCTGGCGCTCCGGCGGACGCTCGCGCGGGTCCTGGATCGACATGGCGCTGGCGACGATCAGCACTTCCTGCAGGCTGCCAAGCTTGGCCGCCTCCAGCAACATGCGGCCCATGCGTGGGTCCACCGGCAGACGCGCCAACTGGCGGCCCATCGGTGTCAGCTGGCTGTTGCGGTCAACGGCGGACAACTCTTGCAGCAGGTTGAAACCGTCGCTGATGGCCTTGCCGTCCGGCGGCTCGATAAACGGGAAATCGGTGATCTCGCCCAGGCGCAGGTGCAGCATCTGCAGGATTACGGCCGCGAGGTTTGTGCGAAGAATCTCGGGGTCGGTAAATTCCGGGCGCCCGATAAAATCCTCTTCGCTGTACAAGCGCACGCAGATACCGGGTTCGACCCGCCCGCACCGGCCTTTACGCTGGTTGGCACTGGCCTGGGAAATCGCCTCGATCGGCAGTCGCTGCACCTTGGCCCGGTAGCTGTAGCGGCTGATGCGCGCGGTGCCACTATCGATCACATAACGAATGCCTGGCACGGTCAGCGAGGTTTCCGCGACGTTGGTCGCCAGCACCACACGCCGGCCCGGGTGCGACTGGAAGATCCGCTGCTGCTCCGCCGGCGACAGGCGCGCATACAGCGGCAGGATTTCAGTGTGCTTGAGCTGGGCCTTGCGCAGCATGTCGGCGGCGTCGCGAATCTCGCGCTCGCCGGGCAGGAACACCAGCACATCGCCGGGGCTCTTGCGCTCGCTGCGCTCGAAGGCGGCGATCTCATCGAGGGTGGCGAGAATCGCCTGGTCGACGGTCAGGTCGTCCTCGACGCGGTTGCCCTCCTCGTCCTGCTCCAGGGTCAGCGGGCGATACCAGGTTTCCACCGGGAAGGTGCGGCCCGACACCTCGACAATCGGCGCATCGTCGAAGTGCTTGGAAAAGCGCTCCAGGTCGATGGTGGCCGAGGTGATGATGACCTTGAGGTCCGGGCGACGCGGCAGCAGGGTTTTCAGATAACCCAGCAGGAAGTCGATGTTCAGGCTGCGTTCGTGGGCTTCGTCGACGATGATCGTGTCGTAGCGTTCGAGGTAGCGGTCGTTCTGGGTTTCGGCCAGCAGGATACCGTCGGTCATCAGCTTGATCAGGGTGTTGGAATCACTCTGGTCTTCAAACCGCACCTGATAACCCACCAGGGAACCCAGCGGCGTCGCCAACTCTTCCGCGACCCGGCTCGCTACGCTGCGCGCCGCAATCCGCCGCGGCTGGGTGTGGCCGATCAGGCCGTATTGGCCGCGGCCGATTTCCAGGCAGATTTTCGGCAACTGGGTGGTTTTACCCGAACCGGTCTCACCGGCAATGATCAGCACCTGATGCTTGAGCAACGCTTCCTTGATCTCGTCACGCTTGGCGGCGATCGGCAGGCTGTCGTCATAGCGAATCACCGGCAGGCTGGCGCGCCGCGCCGTCACCTGGGCGCAGGAGGCCTGCATCCGCGTCACCCACTGCGCAAGTTTTTCCTCATCGGGTTTCTTGCGCAGCTCAAGCAGCTGCCGCCGCAAGCGGTGGCGGTCGGCGAGCATGGCGTGATCGAGGTTTTTCAGCAGTTGGTCGATAGCGGGCGCTTGGTCAGTCATCAGGTACGCAAAGGTCGTCTATGTAGGCAGGGGGCGGATTGTCGCAGAAAAGCGCCGCCGCGCGCTCCCCTCATTCATTGTCCAGGCCCTTGCGCCGGTAAGGAAACACATCGATTACCTTGCCGGCGCGAATCGCCTCTTGCAGGCCTTTCCAGTAGTCGGCGTTGTACAACTCGCCGTGCAGTTCGTCGAACAGGCGGCGCTGGCCGGAATCAGCAAACAGGAATGGCGGGAACTCCTCGGGGAACACGTCCAGCGGACCGATGGAATACCAGGGCTCGGAGGCCATTTCATCTTCCGGGGTACGCGGCGCGGGGATGTGGCGGAAGTTGGCCTCGGTCAGGAAACAGATTTCGTCATAGTCGTAGAACACCACGCGACCGTGGCGGGTGACGCCAAAATTCTTCAGCAGCATGTCGCCCGGGAAAATATTCGCCGCCGCCAGTTGCTTGATCGCCAGGCCGTAGTCTTCCAGGGCTTCGCGCACCTGGGCTTCGTTGGCGTTTTCCAGGTAGAGGTTGAGCGGGGTCATGCGCCGCTCGGTCCAGCAGTGGCGGATCAGTACCGTATCGCCTTCGACTTCGACGGTACCGGCGGCGACTTCCAGCAGTTCGGCCAGGCATTCAGGCTCGAATTTGCTCAACGGAAAACGGAAGTCGGCGAACTCCTGGGTGTCGGCCATGCGCCCTACCCGGTCGACACTTTTCACCAACCGATACTTCTCGATCACGGTGGCGCGGTTGACGTTTTTCGACGGTGAAAACCGGTCCTTGATGATCTTGAACACGGTGTTGAAGCCCGGCAGGGTAAACACGCTCATGACCATGCCGCGCACGCCCGGCGCCATGATGAACTGGTCATCGGTGGTGGCAAGGTGGTTGATCAGCGCCCGGTAGAATTCGGATTTGCCGTGTTTGTAGAAGCCGATGGAGGTGTACAACTCGGCGATGTGCTTGCCCGGCAGGATGCGCTTGAGGAAGCCGATAAACTCCGCCGGCACCGGCACGTCCACCATGAAATAGGAGCGGGTGAACGAGAAGATGATCGACACATCGGCCTCGTCGGTGATCAGCGCGTCGATCTGGATGCCGCGCCCTTCCCGATGCAGCAGCGGGATCACCAGCGGCCACTGTTCGTCGCGGGTGTAGATGCGTCCGACGAGGTACGCGCCTTTGTTGCGGTACAGCACCGAGGAAAACAGTTCGACGTTGAGGTCCGGGTCCTTGCACACCCAGTCCGGCAGGTTTTCGCGCAATTGCGCCTCCAGGCGGCGCAGGTCGGCGGGCAAGTCGGCGTAGGGTTCGCTGAAACTGTAGTCGGCGAAAATCTGTTCCAGCATGCCTGCCAGCTTGCCGCCCGGCTTGTAGGTTCGGGTCTGCGCCGCCCGGGCGCGGCGCAGGCTCGGCCGGGTGGTATGGATGAACATGCAGCCGTCGCTGATCAGGTCATGGCTGAACAGCCCGCAAAACGTCGAGTTGTACCAGGTCTCGGACAGCTCATCGTCAAACCGCAGGTCGATCAGGCTGATGTAGGCACTTTTCACCAGCGGCCAGTCGGCAATGTCGAGCAACACGGCTTCATCGAAAGCCGCCCGCAGCCGCGCCGTGACTTCGCTGACCTTCTCTTCGTAAAGATTGATGCGCGCAGCCGATGCCGCCTGCCCTTGCTGCCACTGCGCCTTTTCAAAGCGCTCCCGGGCGCCGTCGGTGATCTGGCGGAAGTGCTCGCGGTAGTCGTCGAAGCCGTCGAGGATCATCTGCGCAATGTCGAGGGCGGGCGTTGGCTGCGGCATTCGGGAAACCTCTGCGGGCATTTGGAGTGAGCTGAGCTTAGCCAGTGTGCGGGAACAGGAGAAGGATCATTTTTCATTCAGACTTGTACAAGATTGTTCATTTCGTACATTTATTTACTCTTTATTTAATTCGACTAACCGGTCAACAAAAAACCCGCGCGTCACCCTCCCCGCATCAAACGTTTCATCTACAGGCCTTGTGTGACGTGGCCTGCCTGTGCGAGCCGGGGTAAATAAGAGTCTTTGCTCTACTGCTCCGGTACTGGTGGCTTCTCGACCATTGGATCCAACGTAAGGGAAACCCTGACTACCCTAGCTAGTGGCACTTTGCTATATAGCGCGCCCTCTCCCACCTAACAAGGTCAGAAGACCGATCCGGGAACAGGTTCTAACCGCCAAAGGAGCATTGAGATGTCATTGAGGAATATGGGGATCGGCCTGCGCGCCAGTCTGAGTTTTGGGGTTTTGGCCAGCCTGTTGATCGTGGTCGGCCTGTTTGGTTTAGGCCAGATGGCCAAGCTGCGGGAAAGCGCACTGATCATCGAAGAGGCGTGGATGCCGAGTATTGAAAACATTCACGACAGCGCCGCCTACGTCGCCAGCATCCGTCTGGAAGCGTTGCGCTTGCTCACCACCGATGAGTCCCGGGTGCGTGACAACAGCAAAAACCTGATCACCCGCCAGCGTGGCGACCTTGAAGAACTGCTGAACCGTCACGAAACCCTGCTGAGCAACGAGCAGGAACGCGACCTGCTCAAACAGTTGAAAGCCAACGTTGCGAGCTATATGACGATCGTCGGCCAGATGATTCAACTGGTCGACCAGGACCAGCAGCAAAACGCCATGGACCTGCTCAACAGCCGCCTCGCACCCCAAGGCATGGTCCTCAATAAAAGCCTGGAAGACATGATCACCTTCAACCAAAAAGGTGTGGAAGACGCCGCAACGTCGGCGGCGCAGATGTACACCAGCGCCCAATGGGTGGTCGGCACCATCATCGTCACCGCCCTAATGGCAACTTTACTGCTGGCCTGGCTGCTGACCCGCAGCATCACCGCGCCCATTGGCCAGGCACTGACAGTGGCCCGCACCATCGCCTCCGGCGATCTGAGCCGGCCGATCGTCGTGGAGGGCAAGGATGAGCCGGCGCAACTGCTCACCGCGCTGGCCACCATGCAGGCCAACCTGCAGGAAACCATCCGTGGCATCAGCGAATCGTCGCAGCAGTTGGCCTCGGCGGCGGAAGAGATGAGTTCGGTAATGGAGCAGAGCACCCGCGGCCTGCAAGCGCAGAACGACGAGATCGAACAGGCTGCCACCGCCGTGACGCAGATGAGCGCGGCAGTCGATGAAGTGGCGGGCAATGCGGTTTCCAGCGCCGAAGCCTCCAAGGCCTCCGACGAAGACAGCAAGCACGGTCACTACCAGATCAGCGAAACCATCAGCTCGATCCAGAACCTGGTGGACGAAGTCCTCGGTGCCTCGACCAAGGCCGAGGGCCTGGCGGCGCAGGCCCAGGACATCAGCAAGGTGCTTGAAGTGATTCGCGGGATTGCCGGGCAGACCAACCTGCTGGCACTCAACGCGGCGATTGAGGCGGCCCGCGCGGGCGAGGCCGGTCGTGGTTTTGCCGTGGTGGCTGACGAAGTGCGCTCCCTGGCACAACGCACCCAGGACTCCACCGAAGAAATCGAGCAGATGATCAACGGTATCCAGCAAGGTACCCAGGACACCGTCGGCGCCCTGAACAGCAGCGCCGAACACGCCGGCCAGACCTTGCAGCGAGCCAACAGCGCCGGCAGTGCACTGGAGAAAATCACGGCGGCAATCTCACAGATCAGCCAGCGCAACCTGGTGATCGCCAGCGCCGCCGAACAGCAAGCGTTGGTGGCCCGTGAGGTGGACCGCAGCCTGGTGAACATCCGGGACCTGTCGACGCAAACCGCCGCCGGTGCCACCCAGACCTCGGCGGCCAGCCAGGAACTGTCGCGGCTGGCGGTGGACCTCAATGGCTTGGTGACGCGTTTCGTGCTGTAAAACATGTATTAGCGATTGTGTCAGACAGGTCGGTGGGCAACACTTCCGCCCTTATCAAACTGGAGTTCCTCCGTGAGACCTGTCGACACCCTGCACCTGTTGGTGCTGGCCGCTATCTGGGGCGCGAGTTTTTTGTTCATGCGAATTATCGCGCCGGAAATCGGCACCCTTCCTACCGCGTTTTTCCGGGTGTCGATTGCTGCCACCGGCCTGCTGCTGATCCTCGCCATGATGCGGGTGAGTTGGGATTTCCAGGGCAAGTTCAAGACGGTCCTGTTGCTCGGGGTGATCAACTCGGGCATTCCCGCGACCATGTATTCAGTGGCGGCCCAAGTGCTGCCGGCCGGTTACTCGGCGATCTTCAATGCCACGACGCCACTGATGGGCGTGCTGATTGGCGGGTTGTTCTTCAGTGAGCGCCTCACGCCATCGAAAATCGCCGGGGTATGCCTGGGCCTGTTCGGCGTTGGCATCCTGACCCGCGCCGGGCCGGTGGCCTTCGACATGGAATTGTTGATGGGTGCGCTGGCATGCCTGTTGGCGACCACCTGCTATGGCTTTGCCGGCTTTTTGGCACGCCGCTGGCTCGATCAACAGGGCGGGCTGGACAGTCGCCTGGCGGCCCTGGGCAGCATGCTCGGGGCCACGCTGTTCCTGCTGCCGCTGTTTGCCTGGAGTGCCATCAGCCATCCACCGGTCAGCTGGGGTGGCTGGCCTGTTTGGTTGTCGCTGCTGGGGTTGGGGCTGGTATGCACGGCGTTTGCCTACATCCTGTACTTCCGCTTGCTGACGTCCATCGGCCCGGTGAAGTCGATGACCGTGACCTTCATGATTCCGCCATTCGGGGTGTTGTGGGGCGCGTTGCTGCTGGATGAGCCGTTGTCCATGGCGCATCTGTATGGCGGGTTGTTGATTGCAGGGGCGTTGTGGCTGGTGCTTCGGCCGGGGAAATTGGCCCGCAAGCTGTAGGAGCTTTTTGTCTCCTACAGCGTTGGTTTTATCAGCCCTTACGGAACACAAAAGCCAATCCGACGATGATCAAGCCCATCCCCAGCAAGCTCAACATTGCCAGCTTGTTGCCGAAGATCAGGTAGTCCATCACCGCCGTCACCGCGGGCACCAGGTAGAACAAGCTGGTGACATTCACCAGGTTGCCCCGGGCAATCAGCCGGTACAGCAACAGCGTCGCCAGCAATGACACCACCAGCCCCATCCACAGCACCGGCACGAAAAAGCCGGTGTTGTGTTCAAAGTGGAACGGCTGGAACGGCACAAACACCGAGCACAACAGCAAGCCGGCCAGGTATTGCACAGGCAACGTGCCCAACGGGTTATCGGTGATGCGCTTCTGCATGATCGAACCAAAGGTCATGCTGGCCAGGGCCAACAGGCCAAAAAGCATGCCTGCCAGGGACATGCCGGACATCCCGATGCCCTGGTACACCACCATGATCAACCCCGCCAATCCCAGCGCGAGGCCGAACATCCGGCTCCAGGAGCGCCGGCGCTCCATCAACACCACGGTCAGGATCGGCTGCACGCCCATGATGGTTGCCATCATGCCGGGCGTGACTTTGAGGTCCAGGGCCAGCAGATAGAAAATCTGGTAGGCCCCCAACAGCACCAGCCCGGTAGCCGCCGCGTAAAGCATCGGCTTGCCGGGACGCGGCAACTTCAGCTTGAGGATCGGTACCAGTATCACCAACCCCGCCAGGGCGATGGCGAAACGGATCAGCAGAAACGCAAAGGGTGAAGCGTGGGCCAGGCCCCATTTGGAGAAAATCGCCCCGCTGCTCCACAGCAAGACAAACAGGCTCGTCGAGGCCGCCGCGGCCACGGATTGTTTCGAAAGAACAGACATGGATACCACCTGTGATCAGGCAAAAAGCCAACTCAGCAACAGCTGAAATTCAGTAGGTTTTTTCAGGCGGGCACAGGGGAACAGCCATCAGCTGATCAGCCCGAAATGCCAACACCCGGCGGTGATACGACTGCGTACACCGGCGTGCTACTGACAGGTGGGGGGTAGTGACTGATCTGCGCAGGCTGCTGGCTCCCGCACGGCACGACCGCAGCGTTGACCGCTGAATCGACTACCGCTATGCGCAGGGAAGCTGGCATGTGCTGATCTTTTATGAAGGGATGAACAAGGTGTCTGGAAACACCTGCGGCCGACTATAACCAGCTGGGGACATGCTTTGCAATAACTTCGCCCGTACAAATCCAACTCATAAAAAAACCGCTCATCGGAGCGGTTTTTTCGTGCCTGCAAACGCCTTAACCAAATAACCAATACCCCAGCGCCGTCAGCACCACCACCGCCAGCACTGGCCGCAGGATGCGATAAGCCTTCGGATGCTTGCGCTTCCACTGCTTGACCACGCCACTGAAGCTGTCGCTGAAGCGCTTGCTCCAGGCATACGCCTGGTTGATCCCGCCAACGCGTTCGTCATCCAGGTTCTGCGGCGCGGTGGCGCGCCCCAGTTGCGCGCTGACCCAACGGTTGATGCGGGTCATCAGGCGGTTGCTCAGCGGGCGTTCGATGTCGCAGAACAGGATCACCCGGGTGTGCTCGGTTTCGTTCTTCACCCAGTGCACGTAGGTCTCGTCGAACATTACGTCTTCACCGTCGCGCCAGGCGTACACCTGGCCGTCGACGAAAATACGGCAGTCGTCGGAGTTCGGCGTGGACAGCCCCAGGTGATAACGCAGGGAACCGGCAAACGGGTCACGGTGCGGGTTGAGGTGGCTGCCACCTGGCAACAGGGCGAACATCGCGCCCTTGACGTTGGGAATGCTGCTGACCAGGGCCACGGTTTTCGGGCACAGCAGTTCAGCCGACGGCAACGGTTTGTCGTACCACTTGAGGTAGAAACGCTTCCAGCCCTTCTTGAAGAACGAGCCGAAACCGGCGTCGTTGTTCTTCTCCGCGGCGCGGATGTAGCCCTCGTCGAACAGGTGCATGGCCTCTTCGCGAATCACTTCCCAGTTGTCCTTGAGCACGTCCAGCTCCGGGAACTTGCTGCGGTCCAGGTACGGCTTGGACGGCACGGCGGAGAAGATGTACATCAAGGCGTTGTACGGGGCGAACAGCGCTGAATGGTTGACGAACTGACGCAACATCGGCAAACGGGCCTTGCCACGCAAATGCACATACAGCGTGCTGCCGATAAACAGCAGCAACACCGACAGTTTGGCGGCCAAAGAAAAGGTCATGCAGCAACTCCTGGAAATAGGCGTCTGGCCATTAGCCTCCCGTTAAGGGGAAACCAGACGTAGCAGCCGGCCATGATAAACACTCCGGGCCTCGGGAAAAACCCGCGCACTCCAACAATCAGCATCTAGCGGTGCGCGATAACGGGCCAATTATGCATAAGGGCCACGCCATCGCGCTGATTTGAATCAAGCCTGGTTTTCCTGATCGGTGAACAAATCGGCGAACAGCATGCTCGACAGATAGCGTTCACCGGAGTCCGGCAGCACCACGACGATGGTCTTGCCCTGCATTTCCGGCTTCTCCGCCAGTCGCACCGCCACGGCCATCGCCGCGCCGCAGGAGATACCACACAGAATCCCCTCCTCCTGCATCAGGCGCAACGCCATGGCCTTGGATTCTTCGTCGCTGACCAGTTCGACCCGGTCGACAATCGACAGGTCGAGGTTCTTCGGCACAAAACCGGCGCCGATACCCTGGATCTTGTGGGGGCTGGGCTTGATCTCTTCACCGGCCAGCGCCTGGGTAATCACCGGCGAACTGATCGGCTCGACCGCCACCGACAGGATCGGCTTGCCCTGGATGTTCTTGATATAGCGCGACACCCCGGTGATGGTGCCGCCAGTGCCCACGCCCGCTACCAGCACGTCCACCGCGCCATCAGTGTCATTCCAGATTTCCGGACCGGTGGTTTTCTCGTGGATCGCCGGGTTGGCCGGGTTTTCGAACTGGGCCGGCATAAAGTACTTGGCCGGGTCGCTGGCAAGGATTTCGCCGGCTTTTTCAATCGCGCCCTTCATGCCCTTGGCCGGCTCGGTCAACACCAGTTCGGCGCCGAGGGCCTTGAGCACCTTGCGGCGCTCGATGCTCATGGAGGCGGGCATGGTCAGCAACAGCTTGTAACCACGGGCGGCGGCAACAAATGCCAGGCCGATCCCGGTGTTGCCGGAAGTCGGCTCGACAATGGTCATGCCCGGCTTGAGTTTGCCGCTGCCTTCGGCATCCCAGATCATGTTTGCGCCAATCCGGCACTTCACCGAATACCCCGGGTTACGCCCTTCGATCTTGGCCAGGATAGTCACGCCACGCGGCGCGATACGGTTGATCTGAACCAGGGGCGTGTTACCGATGGAGTGCGCGTTGTCTGCAAAAATGCGGCTCATGACGGGTCCTTAAGGCAATTTCAGGAAGGCCCCAAGGGTATGCCTCGTGCTGCAAGGCGTCCAGTCAAGCGAACGTCCGGCGGCGCCAGCAGTCAATCGCCTACACGGATGGAGAATTTTCCTATGAAACGTCGCTACAGTTGGCCGCTCTGGACCCTCGTCGGGGTCGTGGTACTGCTGGTCGTCCTGGATATCGCCCTGCCCTATCTGGTGCGCAATTACCTGAATGACAAACTCGCCGACATGGGCGATTACCGCGGCCAGGTCACCGATGTCGACCTCGCACTGTGGCGCGGCGCCTATCGGATCAACGGCCTGCAGATCGTCAAGGTCGACGGCAAGGTGCCGGTACCGTTCGTCAAGGCGCCGGTGATCGACCTGTCGGTCAGCTGGCATTCGCTGTGGTACGACCACGCAGTGGTGGCCGAGGCACAGTTCATCAAGCCGGAGCTGAACTTCGTCGACGGCGGCACCAACAAACAGGCGTCCCAGACCGGTCAGGGCACCGACTGGCGGGCCCAACTGAGCAAACTGTTGCCGATCACCCTGAACGAGGTACGCATCGACGACGGAAAGATCGCGTTCCATAACTTCAGTTCGAAACCGCCGGTCAATATGTACGCGACCCAGGTCAACGCCAGCTTCTACAACCTGACCAACGTGGTGGATGTCAAAGGCCAGCGCGACGCGCGCTTCGACGGCAAGGCGCTGTTTCTGGGCCAGGCACCGCTGGAAGCCACCGCCACGTTCGACCCCTTGAGCAATTTCGAAAACTTCGAATTCCGCTTCCGGGCCCGGGATATCGAACTCAAGCGCATGAATGACTTCGCCTCGGCCTACGGCAAGTTCGACTTCAATGCCGGCACCGGCGACCTGGTGGTGGAAGCCCAGGCCGAAAAAGGCCAGTTGACCGGCTACATCAAGCCTTTGCTGCGCAATGTCGAAGTGTTCAACTGGCAGCAGGATGTCGAGAACAAGGACAAGGGCATCTTCCGGTCGATCTGGGAGGCGGTGGTTGGCGTCAGCGAAACCGTGCTGAAGAACCAGCAGAAAAACCAGTTCGCCACCCGCGTGGAGCTCAGCGGCAACGTGCACCAGCAAGATATCAGCGCGTTCCAGGCGTTTTTGCAGATTTTGCGCAATGGTTTTGTCCAGGCCTTCAACGCCCGCTATGAACAACCCAAGCCCTCGACAGATTGATCTTCAACGTGACTGCCCATTCAGAGACTGAATAGCCCGTCTGCGTTCACAGTCGCCGGGGCTGCGCGGTATAGTCGGGCCAAGCTGATTACTCGCCCGCTTCGGTCCTGCACCGTTCGGCGTCACGTTCGAGGATTGATAGATGAAGTTCGAAGGCACCCAGGCCTACGTTGCCACCGATGACCTGAAACTGGCCGTCAACGCCGCCATCACCTTGGAGCGGCCACTGCTGGTCAAGGGCGAACCGGGCACCGGCAAGACCATGCTCGCCGAGCAACTGGCCGAATCCTTTGGCGCCAAGCTGATCACCTGGCACATCAAGTCCACCACCAAGGCGCACCAGGGCCTGTACGAGTACGACGCGGTGAGCCGCCTGCGAGACTCGCAACTGGGCGTGGACAAGGTGCACGACGTACGCAACTACCTGAAAAAGGGCAAGCTCTGGGAAGCCTTCGAGTCCGAGGAGCGGGTCATCCTGCTGATCGACGAAATCGACAAGGCCGACATCGAGTTCCCCAACGACCTGCTGCAAGAACTCGACAAGATGGAGTTCTACGTCTACGAAATCGACGAGACCATCAAGGCCAAGAAGCGCCCGATCATCATCATTACCTCCAACAACGAAAAAGAGCTGCCGGACGCGTTCCTGCGCCGCTGCTTTTTCCACTACATCGCCTTCCCGGACCGCACCACTCTGCAAAAGATCGTCGACGTGCACTACCCGGACATCAAGAAAGACCTGGTCAGCGAAGCCCTCGACGTATTCTTTGACGTGCGCAAAGTACCGGGCCTGAAGAAAAAACCGTCCACCTCCGAACTGGTGGACTGGCTGAAACTGCTGATGGCCGACAACATCGGCGAAGCGGTATTGCGCGAGCGCGACCCCACCAAGGCCATCCCGCCCCTGGCCGGTGCCCTGGTGAAGAACGAGCAGGACGTGCAGTTGCTGGAACGCCTGGCGTTCATGAGCCGTCGCGGTAACCGATAAGGGCGATTGCCATGCTGCTCAACCTGTTCAATGAAATGCGTGCAGCCAAGGTGCCGGTGTCGGTGCGTGAGCTGCTGGACCTGATCAACGCGCTGAAACAGCGCGTGACCTTCGCCGACATGGACGAGTTCTACTACCTGGCCCGGGCGATCCTGGTGAAGGACGAACGGCATTTCGACAAGTTCGACCGGGCCTTCGGCGCCTACTTCAACGGCCTGGAAAAACTCGACGATCACCTGCAGGCGCTGATCCCCGAAGACTGGCTGCGCAAGGAATTCGAACGCTCGCTGACCGACGAAGAGCGCGCACAGATCCAGTCCCTCGGCGGCCTCGACAAGCTCATCGAAGAATTCAAGAAACGTCTCGAAGAACAGAAAGAACGCCACGCCGGCGGCAACAAGTGGATCGGCACCGGCGGTACCAGCCCCTTCGGCTCTGGCGGCTTCAACCCCGAAGGCATACGCGTGGGGGATGCCGGCAAGCGCCAGGGCAAGGCGGTCAAGGTCTGGGACCAGCGCGAGTACAAGAACCTCGATGATTCGGTGGAACTGGGCACGCGCAACATCAAGATCGCCCTGCGCCGCCTGCGCAAGTTCGCACGCCAGGGTGCGGCGGAAGAGCTCGACATTGACGGCACCATCGACCATACGGCCCGCGATGCCGGGCTGCTGAATATCCAGATGCGCCCGGAGCGGCGCAACACCATCAAGCTGTTGCTGCTGTTCGACATCGGCGGCTCGATGGATGCCCATGTGAAGACTTGCGAAGAGTTGTTCTCGGCGTGCAAGACCGAGTTCAAGCACCTGGAGTATTTCTACTTCCACAATTTCATTTATGAATCGGTGTGGAAGAACAACATGCGCCGGGGCTCGGAACGCACCTCGACCCAGGATTTGCTGCACAAGTACGGTGCCGACTACAAAGTGATCTTTATCGGCGATGCGGCCATGGCGCCGTATGAAATCACCCAGGCCGGCGGCAGCGTCGAGCACTGGAATGAAGAGCCCGGGTATGTGTGGATGCAGCGGTTCATGGAGAAGTACAAGAAGCTGATCTGGATTAATCCGTACCCGAAAGATACCTGGGGCTATACGGCGTCCACCGGGATTGTCCGGGATTTGATCGAGGACCAGATGTTTCCGTTGACGTTGCGCGGGCTTGAGGAAGGGATGCGCTTTTTGTCGAAGTAAGTTGTTTCCCAGACAACCACGATCAAATGTGGGAGCGGGCTTGCTCGCGAAAGCGCAGTGTCAGTCACCGAATATATTGGCTGATACACCGCCTTCGCGAGCAAGCCCGCTCCCACATTTTGTCCTGCGGCGGTCTTTAGTTTCTGGCAAGGTACTGCAAATACTCCACTTGCTGGCGATGCGCCGTCTCCTGCACCACCGGCGCCAACCTCACCTTCTCCCCCGGCAAGCACTGCGCCAGCCGCGCCAACGCCAATGGCGTCAACGCGCCCAATCGTGGGTAGCCGCCAATGGTCTGCCGGTCATTGAGCAACACAATCGGCTGCCCGTCCGGCGGCACCTGGATCGCCCCCAGCGGGATGCCTTCCGAGATCAGCGACGGCCCCTGATACTCCAGCGGCGTACCCAGCAAGCGCATGCCCATGCGGTCGGCACGGCTGTCGAGGGTCCACTCGCTGTTGAACACATCAAACAGACTCTGCCCGCCAAACTGACCGATCTGCGCCCCGAGGATCACCTCCAGTGGCGCCTTGGAATCCAGCTTCGGCAATTGCCCGGCGGACAACACCTGCATCGCACCGCCCACGCCCGAATAGGTCAATTGCGCACCTTCGGCCAGTGACCGGCCAAAGCCATCCAGCCCGCCCAGTTCTTCACGGCCCACCGTGGCGCAGCTGCCCAGCACCTGCGGCGCATCAAACCCGCCCGGCGCTGCCAGGTAAGCCCGCGCACCGCTGAATGGCTGGGTAAAACGCAAGCGCTGGCCCTTTTGCAGAATAAAGCTGCGCCCCGGGCTGATCGCGCGCTCGTCGACATACGCGCCCAAGTCCGCCCCGGCCAGCGCCAGCAGGCAATAGGCCTCGGCCTGCACGGTGAAGCCACCCAAGGTGATTTCCACCACCGGCGCATCCAGGGCATTGCCCAGCAACCAATTGGCCCACGACATCGACACCCAATCCAGCGCGCCGCCCTGGGTCACGCCCAAGTGCCTTACGCCAAAACGTCCAGCGTCCTGCAACAAGCAGAGCGGGGTGCTGGCCTCGATCAACAAGCGGCTCATGCCTGGGCCTCCAACGGTGTGTCATCGCCACCCAGGTTGATGAATTCGCGATGGCTGACCGCTTCGTAACGCACGGTGTCCCCCGGCTGCATCAGACTGTAGCCGTCGCGTTCGCGGTCAAACAACTTGGCCGGTGTGCGGCCGATCAGGTTCCAGCCACCTGGCGAGACCACCGGATAAGCCGCCGTCTGCCGCTCGGCGATGCCCACGCTGCCCGCCGCCACCCGCTTGCGCGGGGTGTTGAGCCGCGGTGTAGCGAGCTGTTCATCCACCAGCCCCATAAAGGCAAACCCCGGGGCGAAGCCCAAGGCGAATACCTGGTACTCATGCTGGCTGTGACGGCGAATCACCTCCCCCACTGCCAGGCCACTGCGCTGCGCCAGCAACGCCAACTCCGGGCCGACACTCAGGTCATACCAGACCGGCAACACATGGCATCGCCCGCTGCCCTTGGGTTCGGGCTGCAATTCCTTGAGCGCCTGGTCGATCAACGCCCGTGCCTGGCCAGGGTCCAGCGCCAGCAGGTCGTAGTGCACCATCAGGGTCGTGTAGGACGGCACCAGGTCCACCAGCGCCGGGCCAAAACCTTCGCGCAAACGGCGGGTGGCGGCGAGCATCCAGGGCATGTTGTCTTCGGCGATCACCTCAAACAGGCGCACCATCAGGCAGTCGATGGCCACCACTTCAATCCGTGGCTTCATGCTGGGGTCAACGCCTCGCGGATGCGCTGCACGGCAGCCACTGAGCTGGCGTTATCGCCATGCACGCACAAGGTATTGGCTTGCAGGTGCAACGGACTGCCATCACTGGCGACCAACTGTTCTCCCCGGGCGATGATCAAGGCCTGCTGGATGATCTTTTCCGGGTCATGATGCACCGCGCCCGGCAACTGGCGGGAGACCAGATGGCCGGCGCTGTCGTAGGCACGGTCGGCAAAGGCTTCGAACCACAGGGTCACGCCATATTCGTCACCCAGGGCCTGGGCGGCGCTGTTGTCACGGGTGGCCATCAGCATCAATGGCAGGCTGGCGTCGTAGGCCGCCACGGCCTGGATCACCGCTCGCAATTGCGCAGGCTTGGCCATCATGTCGTTGTACATCGCGCCATGGGGTTTGACGTAGCTGACCCGCCCGCCCTGGGCCCGGCAAATACCGTCGAGGGCGCCGACCTGGTAGTGCAACAGGTCCTGGATTTCCTGCGGGGTGTAGGCCATGGAGCGGCGGCCGAAACCCTGCAGGTCCTGGTACGCCGGGTGCGCGCCCACCTGCACGCCATGCTTGAAGGCCAGGCTGACGGTCTTGCGCATGATGCTCGGGTCGCCGGCGTGGAAACCGCAGGCTACGTTGGCGCAATCAATGAACGGCATGACTTCGGCGTCCAGACCCAAGGTCCAGTTGCCAAAGCTTTCGCCGATGTCGCAGTTCAATAGCAGGCGGCTCACGGTAGGGCTCCTGTAGGCTTTATTTTTTTGTAGTGTGGGATCTTTTACCAAGATCTCGCAACGATGTTGTCCCGAGCCCCAACGACGCTTATCGTGAGACAGCTCGATTTTTGGCGGTTGCGGCACGCTGCGTCCAACTAATAAAAAACAATCCATGCATAAGAAAAGTTGATCCCATGAATTTGAAGTTCCTCGAAACCTTCGTCTGGGTGGCCAAGCTCAAGAGCTTTCGCCTCACGGCAGAGAAGCTGTTCACCACCCAGGCCTCGATCTCCAGCCGCATCGCCGTGCTGGAAAGCGAGTTGGGGGTAAAGCTGTTCCTGCGCGATTCCCGAGGTGTGAGCCTGACGCCGGAAGGCTTGAAGGTGCTCGATTATGCCGAGCAGATGATGGCGACCATGCAAGGGCTCAAGCAGTCCCTGGAAACCACCAGCAGCAAGGTCGGGCGTATCCGCATCGGAGTGATGGACACGGTGATCCACACCTGGCTGAGCGCGCTGGTGGCAGAACTGACGGACAACTTTCCGCGGGTAGAAATCGAGTTGGTCGCCGATACCGCGCTGAACCTCAGCGATCAGTTGCAAAAAGGCTTTCTCGACCTGATCCTGCAAACCGACCTGCTGCGCCAGGAAACCTTGCGCAGCCTGGAACTGGCCAGCCACCCCATGGGCTGGATCGTCGCCAGCCACTCGATCTACAACCGCGACTACGCGTCCCTCGCCGAACTGGCCCAGGAGCGCATCATCACCTACTCGAAAAACTCCTGTCCGCACCAGGACGTGCTCAGCCTGATGCAGGCTAACGGCGTATCCGCCCCACGGATGAACTGTGTGAACTCGGTGTCAGCGATCACCCGCCTGCTGCGGGACGGGTTCGGGATTGGTGCGTTCCCGCCCGTATTGGTCAGTGAAGAGCTGGCACGAGGTGAATTGACCATGCTGCCCATGGAACAACGGCCGCCGAACCTGCAGGTGGTGGTGTCGTGGCGAGTGGGCGTGGAGTTGGTGGAGGAGATTGTGGCGCTGTGCCAGAGCGTGGTGCAGCAGTACGCGCAGAAGGTGGGCGAAGACTTGATGGTGTTGAGCAAACCCATGCCACTGAAGGAACCGATTTAAAACTGTGGGAGCGGGCTTGCGCGCGAATGCGGTGTGCCAGCCAACCCCTATGTCACTGACGCACCGCATTCGCGAGCAAGCCCGCTCCCACAATTTGACCGCGTCAGCCTTTAAAGCCCCTTGAGGTCCCGCTCTTCAATCGGTCGGCTCTGGCGCAGGCGCTTGCCGCCCAACACCACCCAGTCGATCAGGCGGAACAGGCACTCGATGCCGAACGACAACAGCATCGCCCCGCCCAGGCCCCAGCCCATGGCTTCCGGGGTCAGCAACAGCATGTAGCTGTAGCCGTTCCAGGTTTCCTGGCGAATCGCCGGGTCGGCGGCCACCGCCACTTGCAGCGCGCGGATGTACCACGGGCCCTGCATCGCCTGGAACTGCTTATCCAGCGCTACCTGGCGGTCAAGCAAGGTGCCCAGGCTGTTGGCATCGCTGCGAAACACCGGGTCGTCACTGGCACGGTAATGGGCCACCAGCGCCTGCAAGTCACCGTTGAAGAACTGTTGCGCCGTGGCATCGAAGCCGCGCAAGCCGGTCTGGGCTTCGATCAAGTGGGCTTCGACGCGCTTGGCGTAGTCGCTGATAAACCCCGGCACCTGCACACCGACCAACAGACCCACGGCAAACAACACCAGTCGCAAATAGCTGAGCAACATATTCGACGTCCTTATTCCGTTTTACCTTGGCTGACACATTCGCCGCGTCGCCACAGGCTCCACTGGCCCGGTTCGTAGCGGGTCCAGGTCTCGTTTTCGGTCAGGGGTTCGGTGGCAATTACCGTCACCACGTCATTGGGGGTGGTTTCGGCCTGAAAATCGACGATCACGTCGACATCTTTCAACCGTGCGGGGCCAAATGGCGCACGCCGGGTGATCTGTGCCAGCTTGGTCGAGCAATAGCAGAACAGCCAGTCACCGTCGCTGAGCAGGCAGTTGAACACGCCCTTGCTGCGGTATTCGCTGCAGGCGGCGATCAGGTCCGGCAGCACCTGTTCGATGTCCACCGGTTCCGGGAACGCTTCACGGACTCGGTTGAGCAAATCGCAGAACGCCGCTTCGCTGTCGGTATCGCCCACCGGGCGGTAGAACGTGGCGCGGGGGTTGAAGTCCGCCAGTTGACCGTTATGGGCAAAGCACCAGTTGCGGCCCCACAGTTCACGGACGAACGGATGGGTATTGGACAGGCACACCTTGCCCACATTGGCCTGGCGGATATGGCCAATCACCACTTCACTCTTGATGGGATAACGCTGCACCAGCAGCGCGACTTCCGATTCGCTGCTGGCCGCCGGGTCCTGGAACAACCGCAGGCCACGGCCCTCGTAGAAGGCGATGCCCCAACCGTCGCGGTGGGGCCCGGTACGTCCGCCGCGCTGCATCAGCCCGGTGAAGCTGAAGACGATATCGGTCGGTACGTTGGCACTCATGCCCAATAATTCACACATGCCAGGCTTCTCGATACAGGGCGTACAACGTTAAAGGCGCGGTTCGACCCGCATACCGCTGACAGGTGCCGGGCGACCGTAACGCTCATCGGCGAAGGGTTCGTCGTCATCCTCCGGCTCGGCAGCAGCGGCTGCCGCAGCGGCGGCCTTCTGCTCACGACGAACCCTGGCGGCACGCTCGATGGGCCAGCGGATCAGCACGAACACCAGGTACACGCCGAACGCGATCATGCAATACATGAACAGATCGGAAATCGCCCGCCAGGCGTTGTTGCCGACCTTGAGCACCAGGTCCAGGGCGGTGATGGCCACGGCCGGGGCGAACTGGGTCTTCACCGGGTCGACGATGGTCGGGCTGAACAGCAGCACCGCCACCAGCAACCGCAGCGGCTCGCGCAGCCAGCGCCACATCCAGCGGGTCATGGCAAACCACACCAACAGGCAACCCAGGGCTGCGAAGGCGTAGAGGCCCCAAGCGATCAGATAGTCGTTCTCGGTCATGGTGTCCATGGCAAGGTAGGCAAACAGGCCGCTATGATAACGGCTTTTCAGTGCCGAGGCTGCAATGCCGTCGGCCAACCGCCAGACAGAGAGTGATCCATGCCCCCATCGACCCACATCACTGCCGCCCCGATCGCCCGCAAGGCCCCAGGCACCGACCCGTATGCCTGGCTGCAAGCGCGTGACAGCGCCGAGGTGCTCGATTACCTCAAGGCGGAAAATGCCTGGCAAGAAGCACAATTGTCCGACCAGCAGGCGCTGCGCGAGACCCTGTTCGAGGAGATCAAGGGCCGCATTCTCGAAACCGACCTGTCCCTGCCCTCGCCCTGGGGCCCGTACCTGTATTACACCCGCACCACCGCCGGCGACGAATACGCCCGCCACTACCGCTGCCCGCGCCCGGCGGACGACAGCCAACAGGTCGACGAAAGCGCGGAAGAGCTGCTGCTGGATCCGAACGTACTGGCCAATGGCGGCTTTTTCTCCCTCGGCGCCTTCAGCATCAGCCCGGACCACCAGCGCCTGGCCTACAGCCTGGATACCAGCGGCGAAGAGATCTACACCCTCTACGTGAAGGAATTGGCCACCGGCAAGGTCAGCGAACTGGAGTTTGAAGACTGCGATGGCAGCATGACCTGGGCCAACGATAGCCTGACCCTGTTCTTCACCGAACTGGACGACACCCATCGCCCGCACAAGCTGTATCGCTATCGCCTGGACGGCACTGCCGCCGAAGAAGTGTTCCACGAGCCTGACGGACGTTTCTTCCTGCACTGCTACCGCTCCAGCTCCGAGCGTCAGTTGCTGCTGGCCCTGGGCAGCAAGACCACCAGCGAGATCTGGGCCCTGGACGCCGAAAAGCCGCAGCAGGCGTTTACCTGCATGGCGCCACGGGTCGAAGGCCATGAATATGACGTCGACCACGGCAAGCTGGACGACCAGTGGACCTGGTTTATCCGCAGCAACCGTGACGGCATCAACTTTGCGCTGTTCCAGGCGGCCGACACCGGCAGTGTGCCGACCCAGGACGACTGGCTGAACCTGATCCCCCACGACGACGCGGTAATGCTCGATGGCGTAAGCCTCAATGCCCGGGCCATGACCCTGAGCCTGCGGATCGGCGGCCTGCCGATCATCGAAGTGCACCCACAGGGGCAAGCCGCTTATCGCGTGGAGTTACCGGACGCGGCCTACAGCCTCTATGTGCAAAACAGCCTGGAATTTGCCAGCGACAAGATCCGTCTGCGCTATGAGGCGCTGAACCGCCCGGCCCAGGTTCGTCAGCTGGAACTGGCCGGCGGCGCACAACAAGTGCTCAAGGAAACCCCGGTGCTGGGCGTGTTCAACGCCGACGACTACGTCAGCCAACGCCTGTGGGCAACGTCGGCCGATGGCACTCAGGTGCCGATCAGTCTTGTCGTCCGACGCGATCAGTTGGGTACGCCGACGCCCCTGTATCTGTACGGCTACGGCGCCTACGGCCACAGCCTCGACCCGTGGTTCTCCCACGCCCGCCTGAGCCTGCTGGACCGTGGCGTGGCCTTCGCCATTGCCCATGTACGCGGCGGCGGCGAACTGGGTGAGGCCTGGTATCGCGGCGGCAAGCAGGAGCACAAGCAAAACACCTTCAGCGACTTTATCGCGTGCGCCGAACACTTGATCGCCCAGGGCCTGACCACCTCCAAGCAACTGGCCATCAGCGGCGGCAGCGCCGGTGGCCTGTTGATCGGCGCGGTGCTCAATCAACGCCCGGAGCTGTTCCAGGCGGCGATTGCCGAAGTGCCGTTCGTCGATGTGCTCAACACCATGCTCGACCCCGAGTTGCCGCTGACCATCACCGAATACGACGAATGGGGTAACCCTGAAGAGCCGGAGGTGTATGAGCGGATCAAGGCCTACGCGCCGTACGAAAACGTCAGCGCCCAGGCCTACCCGGCGACGCTGGTGATCGCCGGCTACAACGACAGCCGCGTGCAGTACTGGGAAGCGGCGAAGTGGGTGGCCAAGCTGCGCGACACCAGGACCGACGACAACCTGTTGCTGCTCAAGACCGAGCTGGGCGCCGGCCACGGCGGCATGAGTGGGCGTTACCAGGGATTACGTGACGTAGCACTCGAATATGCATTTGTTTTCAAGGCGCTGGGGCTGATTTAAGGAACTCCGCCTGGCGGGCCGGTCTGAACACTTGACCGCCGGGCGCGCCCTGCACGATTTATGGACAAAGACTGTAAGCCTCATGCCAGAACCGACCTTACTCAATAACGAAATCCGCGACATGCTGATGGATTGCGGCCTGTTCGACCCGTTGCTGCCGGAAGACTTCCACGTAGCGGCGGGCTATTTCAACATCAGCAGCATCGCCCGCGATGAGGTGATTTTCCTCGAGGGCGACGCGGGCACCTTCATGTGCATCATTCACTCAGGCCAGGTGGCGGTGCAGAAGACCAACCATGCAGGCCAGCGCCTGACTATCGCCACCTTGCGCAGCGGGCGGACCTTTGGCGAGATGGCCGTGCTGGACGGCGAGCGCCGCTCCGCCAGCTGTGTGGCGGCCAGCGATTGCGTGCTGTTGAACCTGGGCAAGGATTCCCTGGAAAAGATGCTCAACGATGCACCGAAAATCGCGGCCAAGATCATTCGTGCGATTGCTATCGCCCTGTCCAGGCGCCTGCGCATGGCGGACGGGCAATTGCTGTCCCAGCAGTTTTAGCCGCCTGGGGTCTTGGGCTTGATGTCGTTTTGCTGCAAGCCGGGGATCGTCTGGTCCTTCGGCGGCGCGGGCAGCACGATCGGCGCCAACAATGGCTCACCGCTGCCGGCCGCCTTTGGTGTCGCCGGTGGCGTGACTTGCGGGTAAGGCGTGGGCGTTGCAGTACCCGGTGAACCCGCCGTGGGCGCGGGGGTAATCGGCACGGTTTGCGACTCCTGAGCCTGGGCCACACCGCCAAGGGCGAGCGCGCTCCACACAATGACCGTTAGAATGCTGCACTTCATCGATGGCTCCATGGCCTGACCGTAAAGTCGTAAGGCTACTCCCAACCGCGCAAGAATGCCCTTCCCAATGAGATTTCCATGAAACGTTTCGTTCTGCTGGACACCACTCCGATCCCCGACAACGGCGGTGCCTTGTGCCTGTTCGAATACGGTGAGGATTTTGTCATCAAGATTCAGGGCGGTGACGGTGGCCAGTTGATGAACACGCGCATGCACGGTTCCGAGGATGCGCTGGCGGAGATTCCGTGCCGCAAAGTCGCCGGTCGGCCCGGCTCCAGGGTGTTGATTGGCGGCCTGGGCATGGGTTTTACCCTGGCGGCAGCGCTCAAGCATTTGGGCAAGACTGCCGAAGTGGTGGTTGCCGAGCTGGTGCCCGGCGTGGTCGAGTGGAATCGCGGGCCCCTGGGGGAAAAGTCCGGCCGCCCGCTGCTGGACCCGCGCACCGTGATCCGTATGGAAGACGTGGCCAAGGTGCTGCAGGCCGAGCCCCAGGGGTTTGACGCAATCATGCTGGACGTCGACAACGGCCCCGAAGGCCTGACGCAAAAAGCCAACAGCTGGCTGTATTCCGCCGGTGGCCTAAGCGCCTGCGCCAAGGCGCTACGGCCCAAGGGCGTGCTGGCGGTATGGTCGGCCAGCGCCGACAAGCAGTTCAGCGACAAACTGCGCAAGGCCGGCTTCAAGGCCGAGGAAGTGCAAGTGTTTGCCCATGGCAACAAGGGCACGCGGCATACCATCTGGATTGCCGAGAAACTCAAGGGCTGAAACAGCCGCCTGAATTCACTGCGCGGGTCGTAGGTCAGATCGACCGGCGCAGTCGATTCAAATGCCTCAAGCCTTCCAGCACCAACACCACCACCGCCAGCCAGATCGGCAGGTAGGTCATCCATTGGCCCGGTTTGAGAGCGTCTCCCAGCATCAGAGACACGGCCACCAGCAGCACCGGTTCCGCGTAACTGAGCAAACCGAACAGGCTGAACGGCAACAGCCGGCTGGCCAGGATGTAGGAATAACCCGCCGCCGCGCTGACCAACCCCATGAGTGGCACCAGCCAATAGAGCGCCGGGCGCTGCGCCAGGGTCTCGTTGATGGGCTCACTACCGAGGACGAACCACAGCGCGACCGGAATCATCAGCATCATGTCCAGCCACAGCCCGCCGAGGTTGTCGGTGCCACAACGCCTGCGCAGCACGAAATACAGCGGATAACCGACGCACACCACCAGGGTGGTCCAGGAGAACCCGCCCGTGCGATACAGCTCGTTGGCCACGCCCACCGCCGCCAGCGCAGCGGCAATTTTTTGCAGATGGGAAAGGCGTTCGCCGTAAACGATGCGCCCGGTGATGACCATGGTCAGCGGTAACAGGAAATAGCCCAGCGACACATCCAGGCCGTGGCCATTGAGGGGCGCCCACATGAATATCCACAACTGCACACCCACCAGGGCACTGGTGAGCACGACACAAGGCAGCAATGCGGGTTTCTCCCGCAGACGCTTGTAGATCAACGGCACCCACTTCCAGTCTCCGGAGAGGCACAGCAGCAACGTCATGAAGGGCAACGAGATGAGCATTCGCCAGCCAAATATCTGCTGGCCATTCAAGGGTTCAAGAAGGGAGGTAAAGAAATACAGCACACCAAACAGGAAGGAAGCGGAAACCGCCAGAACAACGCCTTTAGACACAACAGCCTCTACAAAAAATTGCATGCATTCAATTGAAGCAGGCCGTTGCATTCACGCAGTGTGAATGTCAGTGAGATGAACATCAGAAGTTTATTAACGGGCACCATAAACTTACAACTTGCACAGGACACCTATCCCGAATATTCAAGTTATAACAACAGGGTAACGCGTTGATTTTTTATTATTTGCACGACGATCATCAGACACTTCAACCACCCGACTTCGGTTATTGGAAGCAGTACGCTCTGGATGAGCGCTTCTGATTTGAAACGCCACAACGTCAACCACGGGGGTTGATATCGTGAAAGGAAAGCCCGGCTTGCGGGAAACTGACAGTCGCCAGGAAAGACCTGACGTATTGACTACCTGACGCCACCACAGAACACACTAACGGCAGTAGGCCAAGAGGCGGCACATTAAACAAATTGGCAAAGTTAGTCCAACACTTTATCACCCTGAAGACAATTAAATACCCCACGGCATTTAAATCGATATTTGCCGGATCTTTACTGTATATTAAGCCGTTATACGCCCGACAGAAACAGCACAGGGCCGCCCCTGCCGGTTCGTCACTTAGTTACTTCTACTGTCGATAACGTAGGGCACTTTCTTCTTGAACGTATCGTTCAGTTCTTTGCGGTCAAGTGACGTGAAGCCGCCCAACTGCCGGGCGCTGAAGCCGCTGTCCCCTACCGGTGCCCCGGGCGCCAGGCTGACCATGCGCTTGGCTACCGCCTCGATTGCCTTTTCATACCCGCCTTGCTTGTTCAGGTTGAACGCGCCGAGGTCAATCTGCGTGCGCAACCACCCTCCCCAGTAAAACTCCAGGAATTCCGGCACCACCTCACCAGAGGTCGGCTTGCCGTAGGACGCCTTGCGGGAGAAGTAAACCAGGCTGCGGAACATATCGTCGCCGAGGTCCTTGAAGCCCAGGTGTGCCGGAATTTGCTCAGGCGTGATGGTCTTGCCCTGGCCGTCCTTGAGCCAGACCTTGCGGCCCTGCTCCATGCGTTTCCAGAAAGTCGCCAGGTCGGGACTGTCGCTGAAGTTATCGGTGACCCGCACCCACATCTTCAGTTTGGCGCCGGCACCTGGCTGCTCCCACAAGGTACTGAACGAGTGGTGGCCGTCAGTGAGGTACAACTGGCCAGCGGGGCCGACCACCACGGTTTTCATGTCCGCCACGTGAGCGCCCACCGGGTCTTTGCAGGTGAAGCTGCCTGGCTTATGCAGATCGGCATCTTCAGGCACCTCGTCGACACCGCCCTGGCCGTTGGTTTCACAGTATTCGTCGAACACTTTTTTGGGCGACTCGGCAAATACCCCCAGCTTGTAATGGATCTGATCAAAACCGATGACGGCCTGGGTCGGGTGGAGCTGCTCCAGCGCCACATCGATCACCTCGCCTGGCTGGGGCGTGGAAAACGCCTGGACCTGAACACTGACGGCGCACAACAGCAGCGCCCACAACCATGAATGCATCCGCATGAGTACCGCTCCTTATGAATTCAGTTCGTCGATACTACAAACAATCCCCCTCACCGGCATGACTGCGCCTGAAAAAGCCGGAGGTTTATTAGCCCGCAAGCAGCTAGAATCAACGCTATCCGTGATCCACTAAAAGACAGGAGCCATGATGAGCTCGACCAACCCGCCCTCCCACACCGCCAAGCTGGATCGCATCCTCGCCGATGCCCAGCGCGACCGGGAAATGGGCTACCGCGACAAAGCCCTGAAGATGTACCCCCACGTGTGTGGCCGCTGCGCCCGTGAATTCGCCGGCAAGCGCCTGAGCGAACTGACCGTGCACCACCGCAACCACAACCATGACGACAACCCCCAGGACGGCTCCAACTGGGAGTTGCTGTGCCTGTATTGCCACGACAACGAACACTCGCGTTATACCGACCAGCAGTATTTCGGCGAAGGCTCCACCAGCAGCCCGACGATCGCCAAGGCGACGCACAACCCGTTTGCGGCGTTGGCCGGGTTGATGAAGAAAGACGACTAAAGCGATGTAATGAACGACCTGCTGTGGGAGATGGCTCGCAGTGGGAGATGGCTTGTTGTGGCGAGGGAGCTTGCTCCCTCGCCACAACAAGCCATCTCCCACTGCGAGCCCCTTTGCCATAGCAAGCTCCCTTGCCACAGTGTTGCAACACTTGCCGCTCAAACTGACCGCCTTTCGAGCAATCCCCGTATAATCGCGGTTTTTCTCGAAGGCACCCTCTCCCGTGGGCAATAAACGCTACAGCTGCATCGGTCTGTACAACCCCAAATCCCCCGAAAACGTCGGCTCGGTGATGCGCGCCGCCGGCTGCTACGGCGTGGCCTCGGTGTTCTACACCGGCAAGCGCTATGAGCGGGCCCGGGACTTTATTACCGACACCAAGAAGGTCCACCACGACATTCCGCTGATCGGTATCGACGACCTGAAAAAGATCCTGCCCCTGGGCTGCATCCCCGTCGCCGTCGAGCTGGTGGAAGGCGCCCGCCCTCTCCCCGAATACACCCATCCGGACCGTGCGCTGTATATCTTCGGCCCGGAAGACGGCTCCCTCGACAAAGAGATTCGCGACTGGTGTGAAGACGTGATCTACATCCCGACCACCGGTTGCATGAACCTCGCCGCCACCGTCAACGTGGTGCTTTACGACCGTCTGGCCAAGGGCAACAACACCCGTTCGGGCCCCAAATACTGATTTTTTGGGAACATCCGCGGCCTGTGTGCAGTCAGCTGCATATCAATCAGCCCTTGTTGGAGACAGATCATGAGCGACAGCAAAACCCTGCGACCCGTTATCCGGTCCACCCCGTTCGAGCCCCAACCCACGCAAAACGTCCAGGGCTGGGAACGCATCGGCTCCCTGGCTGGCGGTGTGGTGATGATGGGCAAAGGCCTGCGCCGTGGCGGCTTTTTCGGTTTGATCCAGGTGGCGATTGGCGGCGTAGCGCTGGCACGCGGGATCAGCGGGCATAGCTCGGCGAAAGAGTTGCTGGAGCGCAGCCGCCAGGAAATGAACAGCGTGCGAACCAAGATCGAACGCGCCGGTGAGGAACTGAAAAACCTCAAGACCAAGGCTGAAGTGGCGGCTGAAAACGCCAGCAAAACTGTGGGTTAACCCCGATCAAATGCGGGAGCGGGCTTGCTCGCGAAAGCGGAGTGTCAGTCACTGACTGTGTTTCTGATACACCGCTTTCGCGAGCAAGCCCGCTCCCACCTTGGTTTCAGTGCAGCAGTTTGGTATCGAGTACTACCGACGACTCGCCAATAATGCTCTCCCCCAGCTGCACGAATTCCTTTGTGCTGATGCTGTTCAAGCGCATCACCGCCTGGGTCAAATCATCCAGCGAACGCTTGTTGTGGGTTTTCACACGAATCTCGCGGTCCAGCTCCTGCAACAACACCACCGCTCGTGAGACGGTCGCGCTACTGGCGTGCTCGACCCGCAGGGTGGTCACGTCCTTGCCTTCGCTGGCCAGCCGGGCCTGCAGGGCGGCATAACGATCGTCGCTGATCCCCCCTGCGCGGCGCATCAGCTCAATGGCGTAGTACTGCGCCAAGCCCTCGCTGATCCAATCGCTGCCCTGATGGTCGTTGAAGCGGCCGATAGCCTGCACCACTTCACGGATCAACGGGCTGCTGCCGTTCTCGCTGACCAACGGCGTACGGCTGTTGAGGTAGATCGAGTCCCGCGCCGAATACGCACCGCGGCGCATCGGGTCACTGGCGCCCACCACCAGCAATTTCGCCGGGTGCCGTGGGAATGCCGCTTGCACTTGCGGCCAGACAAACGTCAGCAAGGTCAGCACATCCATGCGATGCATGCCTTGCCCTTTGGGCGACGCCACGGTGATTTCGGTTTCCCCCAGGCGCATCCTGCGACTGCCCAGCGTACCCGCGAGCATCCAGCCGGTGGGCCGGTCAAACAGGCGGGAAACGTTATCGATGCGGAATTTGTTCTTGCCGATGCGCGGCCAGGACGTCTCGACGCTTTTCCAGCCGGCAGGCAGTTCAAACACCAGACGCGACACCAGTTCAATGCCGTCCTGTTGATCCAGACGTGCAGTGGGCACCAGGTCCTCGCCGCGAAACAGCGCCCAACTCGGGGTCATCCGCGCTTCATAGACGCCTTTCTTGCGCGCGTGGGTGAGGCGTACACGGTAGGTCAGGCTGGCCTTGTCGGCACTCGGTTGCCACAGGCCGCGGCTGTCACCCGGGGTATTGCCCGGCAACACTTGCCACTGGCCATCGGCCTTGAAGTCGCTGTAGTCGCCGTCGCGGCCCAGGTCGAAGTTGAGGCTGCGCACCGCCGAGCCCTGGGACAGGCTCAGGCGCACTTCTGCCTGATCACTTTGGGGCAACAGCTTGACGTGATAGTCCAGGTCAACTTTCTTCGCCGCCCACGCCGGCGCACTCAATACCAACAACAGCAGGCTCGCCGCCAGCCTGGCTCCAACCGTCATACACACTCCTTCTCAGCCTGCACGAAAAATCAGGTAATCCTCCCAGTCATCCTCGGGCACGCTGCCTTCGCTGAGCATGCGCCCGGACTGGGAAATGCGTTCCTGGTGCACAGCGTCGCGATCGCCGCAGACCAGGTGGTGCCACAGCGGCAAGTCCTTGCGCTCGCTGACCAGCCGGTAACCGCAGGTGGGCGGCAGCCATTTGAACTGGTCGGCCTGGCCCGGAGTGAGCTGGATGCAATCGGGCACCGAGGCGCGACGGTTGGGGTAATCGGTGCACTGGCAGGTTTTCAGGTCCAGCAGTTTGCAGGCGATGCGCGTGTAGTAGACGCTGTTGTCGTCTTCATCCTCGAGCTTTTGCAGGCAGCACAGGCCGCAGCCGTCGCACAACGACTCCCACTCATCCTGGTCGAGTTGTTCGAGGGTTTTGCGGATCCAGAAAGGTTCGACTTTGGCGGCCATGGCTCTACATCAATATCGGTATGTTAAAAGGCCGCCAGTCTAGTGCCCATGGCCCCCGGGGCCAAGCGCTTACGACTGTCGGTAGAACAAGACTTGTCAGCCACCCGGCGGCGAAGTAGTTTTGAACCCCGGTTTTTCATCAGGATCAGCCCAATGAGCAGCAACCCACGCGTCGCCGACTATCCGATCCACCCACAATTCACCGACCGCTGGTCGCCGCGCGCCTTCACCGGCGAAAGCATCCCGGTGGACACCCTGTTGAGCTTCTTCGAAGCCGCGCGCTGGTCACCTTCGGCCTACAACTCGCAGCCATGGCGTTTTCTCTATGCGCGCCGCGACACGCCGAACTGGGAACGTTTCCTGGGCCTGCTGAACGAATTCAACCGTGGCTGGGCGCAGCATGCCTCGGCCCTGGTGATCGTCGCATCGAAGACGACTTTTGCCGTGCCTGGTGCCACCGAAGAAACCCCGGCCCTGTGGCACACCTTTGACACCGGCTCGGCCTGGGGCCACCTGGCGCTGCAAGCCAGCCTCAGCGGCTGGCACACCCACGGAATGGCCGGTTTCGACCAGGAACTGACCCGCAAGGAACTGAAGATTCCTGAAGGTTACGCCCTGCACGCTGCGGTGGCGATTGGCAAGCTCGGCGACAAATCGACCCTGGCCGACTACCTGCAAGCCCGGGAAACCCCGAGCCCGCGTCGTCCATTGAACGAGCTGGTGTCCGAAGGCGACTTCAACCACCAGGACTGAACACGCTCTGGCAGTCGTTGACGGTCACGTCAAAACCCTGCTGCTGCGATCACAGCAGGGTACACCCGCCACAAGTGCAGCTACGCCTTGGCGATCAGCGCGTAATAGGCCCTGCGCAGCTCGTCTCGATCACGCTTGTACATATTGGCGAGAAACGGTGTCATGTCTTCAAGACCGTTTGCGTTCAAGTCCACTGGATAGATTTTATTATCCCTCGCTGAATACAGGAAATTACTTAACTGCAGATCGTTGTGGTAAAGATTTTTCTGTTCCATGCGCCGAAATGCGTCATCCAGTAAAAGCCTGGCCTCTGGGGGCAAACTTCCCCTTGCCAGGGTATTTACATCCACCCCGTCCAGCTTGCCCATTTTCAAATAACGGCGACCATTTTCAAATATCGTGGTTGCAAAGCCGTCACCGTAATAGCTGTTCAGGCACAGGGTCTCGTTATCGACAAAGTCGTCGGCAGAAGTCATGGATGAAGGGCCATAGTCCTTATAGACACTTTTCCCGTCGAGACTGTCGTAGATCGTCCCCTCACCGCCCCCGCCAATTTCCGGCCCCAGGTCTGATGCCACAGAAGGCGGGTTACCGCCGCGTGCCCCCAGGCGCTGCCATTGGTCCCCCTGCAGGTGCTGCACCAGCAGCGGCGTTTGCCGGTTGTTGTGATAAATCTGCGCCTGTACGGCACCGTCGGCGGTGCGAGTCACTTGCCGCACTTCGTAGACCGCAGTGTTGCCGGCAGTATCGGTATGGCGGATGTGGGACAAGTGACCGTCCGCCGCCACATAGATCCCCTGACTGTTGCGCGCAAGCCCGGCTATTTTCGATTCGGCCACGCTGTAGTCGCCAAGCAACCGGTTGTTCAGGGCGCTGCCCGGCTCGGCAGGCGTGGTGATGATCGCCCCATCCATCGCACTCGTTTTTGCGGTGAAGCCTTCAAGAGGGCTGCCGTAAGGCCGCATCCTGTCCACATCAAACGCATACCATCGACCGTTCTGGAGTACCGCGCCTCCATCAACGCTTTGCCCGGCGACCTTGAAGGTACCCGTCGCTGCTGCGTCATAGTGTTTACTGGCAGCCTTCAACAGGTCATAGCTGCCGCTCGCGCCCCTGAGCTTGTTGACCACCTCTGCACCCGTGGCGCGTACAAAGTTGGCGCCTTTGCCCAGCAACCGGGCACCGCCCGCGACCAGTTCGCTGAAGCCATCCAATGGGTTGAATGCTTGAATGGCAGCCACACCGATGACTTTTGCCACTTGAATGGCCTTGGCGGCGGCGCTCGCGACCTTGGCCCCCGCCTTCGTGACTTTCGCCGCCACACCCGCGCCCGCCGTGACAAAACCAAAGACATCCAGCGCCAGGTCACTGGCCCCTTCCAGGTGGTTGCCCCTGGAAAAATTCACGATGGCTGACCTGAGCGGAATCAGGTCAAGAAAAAAGTGGGTGACGTTCCACTCGGTTGCCATTTGTTTATCGAATGAGGTGACACCCCGGGCATAGGTTTTTATATCATCACTGTCGAGATCAAGATGCTCAACAAAGGCATCGGCGATGTGCTGGGTTCGCGCACTGGAAAAACTGGGGGGCGGCGTTGACAAGCCGTCCTGGCTCTTTTGGCCAAGGGCAGCCTCGCTCACGGTCTTGGGCTTGAAGGGCTCCGTCTTGAACTCCTTGTTGGCCTGCCGCTCGCGTTTTGTTGTTAACTCCGAGGTCGGCACCGACTTGATTGCACCTGCGTTCAAATCAATTTCATAAACAGTGTTGCCATTCCTTCCGGTGGCCTTGACCCACAGTTTGTTTTCCGCGCCCTGGCGTTTTTTAGAGGTGAAGTCGAGGCCCAGTTCATAAGTGTTTTTCTGAAAAAACTCGAGCTTTGCAAACTCCAGGTTTTCCCGGTCAACCAAGGGCAGTGTTGCGACAAGGTGCTTGATGACGCTGCGAACCCCTTGCTGGCGAGAAGTGATTGCTTGTTCAAATTCTTCGTTGAAGATTTTGTTCACGCTGAAATCCAGGCTCTTGCCTTTGATTGCCTCGGCAATGCTCGGGTCCCTGGTTTCCCATGGGTATTGGCCAAGTCCGCTCATGGCGATGTCCAACAACGAGAAAAGCCCGCCGGGCGCCCGGTTCGGATCATAAAGTGGTTGGGCTGACGGTTGTTTCGAGTCAACGATCTTCAGTCGTTTCTCTTCAAAAGGTACGTGTTCGCCAAACCGCTCCTTCAAATGGGCCAACGCAATGTCTTTACGGCTTGGAATTTCGGCTTCCAACAAACCGGTAGCCGCAAGCGTCGACTTCAGTTGTGCGTTGAATGCCGTCCTTGCACGGTCTATCTCATCGTCGCTGTAATGATCACCTGGCTGGCATGTGACGATCCCGTTGACCACGGCCCAGTCCACCAATGCCGCCTTTTGTGCATGTTCGGCGGCGGCTCGATTCGTCAGGATCGCGTTTTCCGCGCTGGACATGACTTGGGCAAAGGTCATGTGCGCCACCTTTCCGGGGAACTGCGCCTCTATGGCCGCCGCTGCGACCGCGAGACTTACCCAGGCCGGGCTGCCGTAGGTCACGCGGTCGGGGATGTCCTTGATCAAAAACTCGGGCGCCTTTCGTGCCAGTAACAAATAGGCGCCGGCCTTGGCCATCTCGGGACTGGTCTGGTGATTTTCGTGCAGGAAAGTGCTCAGGCGCTCGAGCACTGCCGAAGCCGGCCTGCCCCAGTGGGCGTGTTGCGCGAGGTCGAAACCTGCCACACGGTTACGGTGCGGCGCCGTAATGGACTCGGGATCCAGCAGCAGGTGGATTGCGCTCAGTACGTATTCGTTCACGCTGGCATCGGTGGCGACGCCCCCGAGCTGATCCCGGATGGCTTGCCCCAGTGCCTGCCCGCGGGTGGAGCTGACGAGGGTTTCGAGTGCCTTGGCAGGATCAGCCAATGCCTCGCCCGACAACGGCTGGTTCGCGTTCAGATATTCCAGTACACCCACGCTTGCGCCGATGTGCGGTGCATTGGGGTTCTGGCTGCCATGGTCGGTAGCCGCCGCCAGTACCCTGCGCTGTTCAGCGGCGCTCATGGGAACAGGCCAGGACAACCCGCCGCCAAAATTGCCGAGCGGATGCTCCAGTGCCCTGTCAATCACCGCATGGGCATGACCGGTCAGCTGAAAATGATTGGTGGGCAACCCCAAGCCGATACTTCCGAGAAAGGTCTCTACCGTCGCCGCTTTACCCGCCTGGGTCGGGTAGGACGAGTCGGGGTGTATTTGCATCGGTGTCGTTTGCAGCGCGGCCAGCACCGCTTGAGGGCTGGCATTCACGCCAAGACGGCTGGCGATTTCGTTGAGCTTCTGGCCCAGTGTCCGCAGATTCTCGCGGTCGCCCAACGCCGCGGTGAGACCGGATTGCCGGGGGACTGGGGCGAGGGCCTGCGTATCGCGATCGGCCGTAGCACCCAGAGCAGAGGGCAATAGAGGGAGCGCCGCCGGCTCGGTAGAAAGCAGGGAAAGTTGCGGAGTTACCCGTGGAGGGAGAGACACAGTGCCAGCATTCAACATGAGAATGTACCCATCTGGAGAGGGGTACGAGCCTCACATACGGCCTGCGAAACGAACATCTGATTAGTGTTTGCAGAAATTTGTAAGCGCCCGGCAACACGCGTTGCCGAGCCTTCGCGCTGTCAGTAACCGCGCTCGAAACTCACTTCGCCGCGCAACGTTTCCTGCGCCTGGTACGCGCGCAAATTCTCGACAAATAATTGCACCATCATCCCCGGCGAAGTCGGCGCCGAGCTGTGGCCGGTCAACAGCAAGCCCCAGGCAGTCCAGAACGGATGGCGCTGGGGCAATGGCTCCTGACGGCAAACGTCGATCACCGCGCCGGCCAGATGACCTTCCTTCAACGCTTCCACCAGGTCTGCATCGACCACCGCCACGCCGCGCCCGACGTTGATGAACAACCCGGTCGGCTTGAATTGCTTGAACAGCGCCGCATTGTACAAATCGTGGGTGTTCGGTGTGTTAGGCAGCAGGTTGACCACGTAGTCCACCTCACCCACCAGGCGCGGCAACGCGTCGAGCCCGGCAACTTCGACAAACGGCGTCTGCTCACGGGCCTCACTGGCAATGCCGTACAGCTCAACGCCAAACGGCTGCAGGAATTGCGCAACGCTGCGGCCGATATCACCGGTACCGACGATCAGCACTTTGCGCCCCGCCAGGCTCTGGCCCATGCGGTTATCCCACTTGCGCTCGACCTGGCTGACCAGCCGCGCCAGCACTTCACGCTCATGGCCAAGCATGTAAGTCAGCACGTATTCGGCCATCACCTGGCCAAAAATGCCCACGGCGCGGGTCAGGCGGTAATCCCGCGGCAGGCCGTCGGCCAGCAGCGGCGTGATGCCGGCCCAGGTGGATTGCAGCCATTGTGGCTGGTGCCCCTGGCGCAGCAAGGTGGCCAGAAGATCCGGCTGGCCCAGCCACACCGGGCAATCGGCCGCCAGGCGCGACAATTCGGCGGAGTCGCCGCTGGTCATGACCTCAAGGTCCGGCGCCGCTTCGCGCAGCAGCCGGGCGTACAGCGGGTGATCGTGTTCAGCAATCAGAACGCGCATGGTTCAAACCTTTCAAAAACACTGCAGGCGGCCGCCGGTCCAGTTCACTGTACCGTGCGGCCGCCGCCAAAAATTGAATTCCATAGATGATGTGCCCCGGACGGGGCACTGACCGATCACATCGGGTCATTGCGTCGCAGCAGCTCTTCGGGCAAGTGTTCGATGTACTCGTCCTCGGCCGGCGGCATTTGCAGGTGGTAACCCTGCTTTTCGAGGTTCTCCAGAACCACGGTGATGTCCTCGCGGGACAGCTTGCGCTCCGGGCTCAGCACCAGGTCGAAGGCGTGGTGCGGCTTGCCGAAGGCGGCCAGCAGACTTTCCGGCACGCGCTCCAGTGCATCGCTTTTCAGCACGTAGAGGTACATCTCGTTTCGTTTGAGGCTGCGATAGATGGAGCAGATACGTTTCAAGGCTGTTCTCCGGCAGTGGCCAGGCTGTCCAGCAGCGCCTGGCCCATCAGTTCGCGGCGCCAGCCACGCAGCGAATCTGGCAATTGGTAAGGCCCCTCGGGGTAGCCGCTCTTGACCAGGGCTTCAAGGGTTTTCTTGCGCAGCATCAGTTCCGGCGCCATGTCCAGGCGTTCGGCCTCGGCCTGGCCCAGGGCGCGCAGTTGCTTGATCAGCGTGGCGGCGTCCACCGGCAATGGCTCGGCAACCGCCGGTGGCCACTGGTCCATGGGCACGCTGCCGGCGCGCTTGATCAGGCCCAGCAGGAACTCGCCGTCCTGGCGCACGGTGCGCGGGTGCATGTCTTCGATCTTGCCCAGCGCGGCGAGGTTATCCGGCTGGGATTTGGCCAGGGGCCATAACGAGTGCTCACGGATGATCCGGTTGCGCGGCAGGTCACGGGCACGGGCTTGCTGTTCGCGCCAGGCGCACAGTTCGCGCAATACGGCGAGCTGGGCACGGGAGAGTTTCCAGGCGAGCTTGGCGTCACGGTAAACCTCGTACGGGTCCACTTCGCGGCGCAGGTTGGCCACCAGTTCGGCACCGTCTTCCAGGACCCAGGCGTATTTGTCGTCGGAAAGCTTCGGGCGCAGGCGTGTGTAGACTTCTGCTAGGTGCACCGCGTCTTCGGCGGCGTAGCTGATTTGCGTCTCGGACAATGGCCGCTGCAACCAGTCGGAGCGGGTCTCGCCCTTGGGCAACTCGATATCGAGGACGGCTTGCACCAACCGCGAATAGCCCATGGAGAAACCGAGGTTCAGGTAGGCCGCCGCCAGTTGCGTGTCGAACAACGGCACCGGCAGGCTGCCGGTCAGGCGCAGCAACACTTCCAGGTCTTCGCTGCACGCGTGTACCACCTTGATCACCGCCGGGTTCTCCAGCAAGGCGGCCAGGGGTTGCCAGTTGTCGATGGTCAGGGGGTCGATCAGGTAAGCGCGCGCGCCATCACCGATCTGGATCAGCCCGGCTATGGGATAAAAGGTGTCGACCCGCATGAATTCGGTGTCGAGGGCGACGAATGGCAACTGCTGCCATTCGGCGCAGTGCTGGCCGAGGCTATCGTTGTCGCAGATCCAGTGAATATCGATGGCCACACGGCTCTCCCTTGAAGAATGGCGCGCAGTATATATCGCGAAAGGGAGTTGCGAGCATTCGCAGTACAGCATCCGCCATGAAAACTCTTATAGGAGCTGAAGAATAGTCCGACAGTCGGTACTTATCCTCTCTTACGCAGGACATACACCCGCCACATGGCTGAGCCGGGCATGAACTCCTGTTGACCGAGGACCTTGAAACCCGCCAGGCGAAACTCCGCCTCCACTTGCGCCCGGTGGCTGGCAACTGCCGCCGGGCCAGGCTGCAACGCCCGGTAGCCGCTGTCGCTGTTGACCGAAACAATTACCGTGTCGCGGCTTACCCGATGAAACTCACCGAGCAGGGCCAGGCGCCCTTCTGCCGTTGGCACATGGCGAAACAACTCCAGGCAAAAAATGCAGTCCACCGCGTTGGCCGAAAGGCCGATGGAAAATGCCGAGCCCTGGAAGGTCTTGATCCGCTTGAGCAAGCCCGGCGCGTGGTGGGTACGGGCGTGGTCGAGCATGTCCTGGGAATTGTCCGACGCCAGGATCACCCGGTTGCTGTGCTCGGCCAGCACCGGCCAAAAGCGCCCGGAGCCGCACGCCAGGTCGAGAATCAGCCCTGGCTCGCCGGCGATCTTCAGTGCACGGCGCACCAATTGCTCATCGCGCCACAACCCCAGGCGCCGCAACAGCCCCGGCGGACGCGTGTCGGCGCAGACCAGGGCATGCTGCTGGCCAGCTCGTTCGGCAAATTCAATCTCGATGGAAGACGGCGGTTGCGACGGCATCACACGACTCTGTTAATGGATCAGACATTCGCAGCTTAACCACCGTCTCGTGAAAAAAAGGTCGAAGGATTGTTCGCCGTTAATGCAGAACCAGTATCCAGCCCGCTGCCTGTCTGTTAACTGTCTGTGATCAGCGCCTTCATCTTCAGGCCTGGTGCAGATACCAGCGCCAATCCTGCTCGCCCACCTCGCCCATGAACTGACGGTATTCGGCCCGCTTGACCGCCAGGTACACGCCGAGGAATTCGCCGCCGAACGCCTCACGCGCCCAAACCGAGCCTTCAAGCGCACGCAAGGTGGTCAGCCAATCGGTGGGCAGCAACTCCTTGGCCTGGGCATAACCGTTGCCCTCCACCGGCGCGCCGGGGTCGCGCTGTTCGCGGATGCCCCGGTGGATACCGGCCAGAATCGCGGCCGCCGCGAGGTACGGGTTGGCGTCGGCGCCGCAGATACGGTGTTCGATATGCCGGGAAAACGCCGGCCCGCCGGGCACCCGCAGTGTGACGGTGCGGTTGTCCACGCCCCAGGTCGCGGCCAGCGGCGCGTAGCTGTTGGTCTGGAAGCGTCGATAGGAGTTGGCGTTGGGGCAGAACATCAGCAACGAGTCGAGCAAGGTGCTGAGCATGCCGCCCACCGCGTGGCGCAACAGCGGCGTGCCGTCGGGCGCTTCGCTGGCAAACAGGTTATTGCCGTCGCGGTCCGCCAGGCTGACGTGCATGTGCATGCCGGTGCCGGCCAGATCGTCGAACGGCTTGGCCATGAAACACGCGGTCATCCCGTGCTTGTGGGCTACGCCCTTAACCAGGCGCTTGTAACGCACCGCCTCGTCCATGGCTTGCAGGGCATCGCTGCGATGCTCCAGGGTGATTTCCACCTGGCCCGGGGCGTATTCGGAAATCGCCGTGCGCGCCGGGATGCCCTGGAGTTTGCAGGCGCTGTAGAGGTCGGCGAGGAACGGTTCGATCTGCTCCAGCTCCCGCAGGCCGTAGACCTGGGTCGAGCGCGGGCGCCCGCCGTCGACATCCCGCGCCGGTTGCGGGCGGCCGTTGCTGTCGGGTTTCTGGTCGAGCAAATAGAACTCCAGCTCCGCCGCCATCACCGGGTAATAGCCGTCGGCCTTGAGGTCGTCAATCACCCTGGCCAGCAGGTGCCGGGGATCGGCCACGGTAGCGGGCATGCCTTCGGTGGGGTGCATGCTGACTTGCACTGCTGCCGTCGGGATCAGGCGCCACGGCATGCGCTGCAAACTGCCGCTGACCGGGTAGGCACGGCAGTCGATATCACCGACTTCCCAGACCAGCCCTGAGTTCTCCACGTCGTCGCCATTGATGGTCAGGCCGAGGATGGTACTCGGCAGCGGCCGGCCACTTTCATAGACCGCCAGCAGTTCATCGCGGTGCAGCAGTTTGCCGCGAGGCACACCGTTGTTGTCGAGGATGAACAGCTCGAACATCTCGATATCCGGGTTCTGCTCAAGAAAGGACTGGGCTTCGTGCAGGGTGGCAAAGGGCGTGCTCATGGGCATTCTCATACGTTCGCGTCAGGCAGGCGCGCGGGCGCTGCCGGGCAGATGCGCGGGGCATCCATTCGGGCAAATCAACGTAGGAGAAAGGTGTCCGGTGGGCGCGCGTGGCGGCAGTGCCAGAGCGCCCAGAAGGCGAGTTCGGAAGGGAGGGCATCAGCGGTGACTCGACGACGATCCGGACGGCTGGACGCGGTGGCGCCTGGCGATGTCTCAGGGTGTGTGTCGGGGGAACCGTCCATGCGGGATTCACAGTAAAGAGATGCCGGGCAGCCTCACACGCGAGGTTAAGCCGTTAAATCCAGTCTTGATGGAGTTTGGTTGTGCCGTGGCTAAACATTTGCAAATAATGGCGGCCCTGCCCATGCCCAAGGACCCGACCGCATGAAAGCATTGCTGACCCTTTCCCTGCTGGCCGGCCTGTCTGCCCAGGCCCTGGCCGACAGCCCTGCGTCGCGCCTGGATGAAGTGCTCCAGCGCGGCGAAATGAGCGTCTGTACCACCGGCGACTACAAGCCCTACAGCTATTTACGCCCGGACGGCAGCTACGAAGGCATCGACATTTCGATGGCCCAGTCCCTGGCCAAGAGCCTTGCGGTGCAGGTGAAGTGGGTGCCGACCACCTGGAAAACCCTGATGCCGGACTTCCTGGCCCAGCGCTGTGATATTGCGGTGGGTGGTATTTCAGTGTCCCTGGAGCGGCAGAAAAAGGCGTTTTTCAGCCAACCATTGGGCGTCGACGGCAAGATCCCGCTGGTACGTTGCGCCGATGTGCAGCGCTATCAGACGGTGGAGCAGATCAACCAGCCGCAGGTACGCGTGATCGAGCCTGCGGGCGGCACCAATGAAGTATTTGCGCGGGCGCATTTGGGCAAGGCACAACTGACGCTGTTCCCGGATAACGTGACGATTTTCGAGGAACTGCTGGCGAACAAGGCGGACGTGATGATCACCGACGCCAGCGAGGCGCGGTATCAGCAGAAGCTCAAGCCGGGACTGTGCGCGGTGAATCCCGAGCGGTACATGCAGTACAGCGAAAAAGCGTTCCTGCTGCCCCGCGATGATGTCGCATGGAAGAGTTATGTGGACCAGTGGCTGCACTTGAGCACGGTGACCGGCGTGTACGACGGCATCATCAATCAGTGGCTGGCTGCGCCCTGATCAGCTCGACAAACTCCCTGCACGCCGCACTGCGATAGCCTCCCTTGCGGCTGAGCAACGCCGCCGTGCGTTGCGGCAACGGCGGGCTCAGCGGCACCGCCTGCAACCCCGGCTGCACCTGGGCAATCGCGCTGGGCAGGATGGTCGCCAACTGCGTATTTCGTACGATTTCGATAATCGCGCTGATGGAATTGGCCTCCATGGTAATCAGCGGTTTCACCGCCTGGCTGCGAAAATACTCATCGATATAGCGACGCGTGGCGAAGCCGGCATTCAGCAGCACCAACGGCTGCTGGAGCCACGACTGTCGATCAATGCCGGGATGACCGGCGCTCACCACTACGCTCAACGCCTCGACAAACACCCCTTCACACTCGATATCCGGCAAATGCTCGCCGGTAAAACCGATGCCGATATCCAGCAAATCCTCCGTCAGTGCCGCCTCCATGCGGTCCTGGGTCAGCTCCTCGACACTCACTGTAATCCCCGGATACAGCCCGTTAAATCGCGCCAGCAGCGGCCCGATCAGGTAGGCGGTAAATGTCGGCGTCATCGCCAGGCGCAAGCTGCCACGGCTCAGGTCCTGCACGTCATGCATGGCGCGGGTGCCGGCCTGCAGATCCTGCAAGGCCAGGCGCGCAAACCGCACATAGGCCTCGCCAGCATCGGTCAGGCTGACGCGTCTGCCGGAACGGTCCAGCAGTGGCGCACCGAGAGTGTCTTCCAGTTGCCGGATCTGCTGCGACAAGGTCGGCTGCGACACATGCAGCGCCTCCGCCGCCCGGGTGAAATTACGGTGCTCGGCAACGGCCAGCAGGTAGCGGATATGACGCAGCAACATGGAAGGCGCTCCAACTATAGGCATGACTTATAGAAACCATAATAAGCCGGTCTTGGACGCTATAGCTGAAAACTTCCATCCTTGCCCCATCAGCGACGCAAGGAGAACCACCATGCAAGATCTCATCGACGGCTTTCGCAAGTTCCAGGGTGAAGCCTTCACCCAACGCAGCGACCTGTTCAAACACCTGGCTACCACGCAAAACCCCGGCACGTTGTTCGTGTCTTGTTCCGACAGCCGCGTAGTCCCGGAACTGCTGACCCAGCAGGAACCCGGTGACCTGTTTGTGATCCGTAACGCCGGCAACATCGTCCCGTCCTACGGGCCGGAGCCTGGCGGCGTGTCGGCCACCGTCGAATACGCAGTAGCCGTTCTCGGCGTCAGCGACATCGTGATCTGCGGCCACTCCGACTGCGGTGCCATGACCGCGATCTCCACCTGCAAATGCCTCGACCACTTGCCCGCCGTGGCCAACTGGCTGCGCCACGCCGAGTCGGCCAAGGTGATCAACGCCGCCCGCACTCACGCATCGGATGCCGACCGGCTGAACTCGCTGGTACGGGAAAACGTGGTCGCCCAACTGGCCAACCTCAAGACCCACCCTTCCGTGGCCCTGGCCCTGGAACAAGGCCGGCTGAGCCTGCACGGCTGGGTCTACGACATCGAAAGCGGCGCCATCGACGCCCTGGATGGCCGCAGCGGGCGCTTCGTGTCGCTGCTCGACCACCCGGCCACCCGTGCCTACGCCGCCTGAACCTTATTCAAACCCAAGAGGACATCACCATGCTGCAATCCCAATTCGCCCAATCCCCACGCCTGGCCCTGGCCGACACCATCATCGACATCAAGGCGCGCAAGAACCTGTCATGGCAGGACCTCACCGACGGCACCGGCCTGAGCCTGGCGTTCGTTACCGCCGCCCTGCTCGGCCAGCATCCGCTGCCCAAGGACGCTGCCGATGTGGTCTGCGAAAAGCTTGGCCTCGACCAGGACGCCAGCCGCCTGCTGCAAACCGTGCCCCTGCGCGGCAGCTTCCCGGGCGGCGTGCCGACGGACCCGACCATGTACCGTTTCTATGAAATGCTGCAGGTCTACGGTTCGACCCTCAAGGCCCTGGTGCACGAACAATTTGGCGACGGCATCATCAGCGCGATCAACTTCAAGCTGGACATCAAGAAGGTCGAAGACCCGGACGGCGGCTCCCGCGCGGTGATCACCCTGGATGGCAAATACCTGCCGACCAAACCGTTCTGATTTGCCGGCAAACCGTCTACGCTCTTGGCACACCAACAAGATCGAGGGACGGGTAATGAAGGCAATGCTCCGAGCCACCTGGCTGCTGCTGTTATGTGTTGGCCAGGTGCACGCCGCCACCGCTGAGGAGGCGGATGCCCAAGCCGCCAAGGCCTTGCTGGAAAAGGCCTTGGCGTATTACCAGACGAATGGTGACAAGGCTTTTGCGGCGTTCAGCCGCCAGGGTGAATTCGTCGACCAGGACCGTTACGTGTTCGTGGTCAACACCAAGGGCGTGCTGCTGGCGAGTGGCGGGCCCTCTTCTGCGTTGATCGGGCGCAATGTTTCCGAGGTACTGGGGCCGGATTTGAACAAGTCGTTCAAGGAGGCGTTGGCGGTGCCTGAGGGCAGTGGCATCCAGCAGGCCGATTACCGGTGGCAGAACTGGAATGACGGCAAGGTGGAGCGCAAGCATGTGTATTACCAGCGCGTCGGGCAGCGGATTTTGGCCGTTGGCTACTACCTGCCGCGGGCGACGCCGGAACATGCCAGAGCGCTGCGAAACAAAGCCGTCAAGGCGCTGGAGAAAGACCCGGTTGGGACGCTCAAGGCCATCAACGCCATGCAGGGTGGTTTTCTACAGGACGATTTGTATGTGTTTGTGGTTGACCTCGACACCCAGCGCTACGTGGCCCATGGCACGACTCCGCGGTTGGTGAATACGGATTTCAGCAAGATCAAGGATCCCGACGGGAAGCCGGTGGGTGAGCCGATCCTGGCGGTCATGGCCGAGCAGGATCAGGGGGAATACAAGTACCGCTGGAAAAATCCGGTGACCGGAAAGGTTGAGAACAAGCATGCGTATTTGCGCAAAACCGGACATTTCATGGTGGCTGTGGGGTATTACAGCCCGTGAAGGTCAGCTATTTAAATGCTGGAACGCAATCGAATGTGGGAGCGGGCTTGCTCGCGAATGCGGTGTATCAGCCAACCTATTTATCAACTGACAGACCGCATTCGCGAGCAAGCCCGCTCCCACATTTAATATTCATTTTTTCGACTATTTGGCCTTGTCTTCCCGACCCCGCAACACGCGATTAGGCATGGCAATCGCCGCCGCCAACCCCAACAACGACACCCCGGCACTGACCATCAGCAAATGCCTGAAGGTAATCAACAACTCCCCCCGCAAGGCATCCTGCGCCGGCCCAGGCGCGGCATTCAAACCATCCAGCAGCACATTCCCCGAACTCCCCTCCGCGACCAGCGCCCCACTGGCCAGGTGCGCAACACTGGAGTCCTGCAACAACGCCAGCAACAGCGCCGACATGCATGCCACCCCAACCGCACCGCCCAGGGAACGGAACAGGTTGGTGGTGCTGGTCGCCACCCCGATATCCCGCTGCTCCACCGAGTTCTGCGTACCCACCAGGGAAGTCGGAAACTGCATCCCGGCGGCAATCCCGCACAGCAACATAAACAGACTGGTGACCGCCACCGCCTGAGGCGCACTCAACGCCATGCCGAAAATCGCGATCGGGCTCAGGAAGGCGCCAATCAGGATCATCGGTTTATAACGCCCGGTCACCGAGGTCATGCGCCCGGCAAAATACGCCCCCATCGGCAAACCCATCGCCAGCGGCAGCAAATGCAAGGCGGCACTGTCGGCACCGGAACCGGTGACGGTCTGGTAGCGCAGCGGCATCAGCACCGTCAGGGAAATCGCCTGGAAACTGGTAAAGAAAATCGTGCACCAGCACAACACCGCGCTGCGGTTGGCAAACAGGTGCATCGGCAACAAGGGCTCCCGCGCCCGACGCTCGTGCCACACAAACACCGTCAACGCCACCACGGCACAGACCAACAGCCCCAGCACTTCATTGTCGCGCCAATGATGGCCCTGGCCGATTTCGGTGATACCCAGCAACAGCGCCGTCAAACCGACGATCATCAGCACAGTGCCGAGGTAGTCGATCACCGGCTTGCGTTGCGGCACCGGCAGCCCCACCAGCGTGCGATGGGCCACCCACCAGGCGCCCGCGCCCAGCGGCAGGTTGATCAGGAACACCCAGCGCCACGACAGGTACTCGGTCATGTAGCCGCCCAACACCGGGCCGGCCACGCTCGCCACCGCGTACATGCTGCTGAAGTAACCCTGGTAGCGCCCGCGCTCACGGGGCGGAATAATGTCGCCGATAATCGCCTGGCTGACCGAAATCATCCCGCCAGCACCGATACCCTGGAGGATCCGCGCCAGCACCAACTGCTCCATGCTCTGGGCCATGCCGCAGAACAGTGACGCGAGGGTGAACAGGCCCATGCCGATCAGCATCATTGGCCGGCGCCCGTACAGGTCGCCGAGCTTGCCGTAGATCGGCACGGCCACGGTCATTGCCACCATGTAGCCGGAGATCACCCAGGCCAGCAGGTTTACATCATGGAACTGCGCGGAAATGGCCGGCATGGAAACGGCGACGATGGTCTGGTCCAGGGCCCCGAGAAAGATCGCCATCATCAAGGCGACAAGGACACTGCGCACGGCGGGTGTGGCGGGCTGATTGAGGTTGGTCACGGCAGAACCTGCGAGCAAGGGCCCGCGGGAAAAGGAGGCCCACGGGAATGCTCGTCAGTGTACTAGATAGCTGACTATTCGATAGCCTCGTAAGGAAGTCCGACGTAATTTTCTGCAATGGTTTTACGCCCCGCCTCTGAGTCCACGAAATACTCCAATTCGCTCTGTGCAATGCGCTGGCTGAAGCCGTCTGCCTCAGGAAACTGATGCAACATCGAGGTCATCCACCAGGAAAACCGTTCGGCCTTCCAGATCCGCCGCAAGCAAATCTGTGAGTACTTTTCCAGCAACTCTACCCGGCCCTCGCGATACACCTTGAGCAGGATATTGAACAAGGTACTGACATCGCTGGCCGCCAGGTTCAAACCCTTGGCGCCGGTGGGCGGCACAATGTGGGCGGCGTCGCCGAGCAGGAACAGGCGGCCGTACTGCATCGGCTCCACCACAAAACTGCGCAGTGGCGCGATGCTCTTTTCGATGGACGGGCCGGTCACCAGTTGCTCGGTGAGTGAGCTGGGCAAGCGGGTTTTCAGTTCATCCCAAAAGCGTGCATCGGACCAGTCGTCCACCGACTCATCGGCCGGCACCTGCAGGTAATAACGGCTGCGGGTCGGTGAACGCATGCTGCACAGGGCAAAACCGCGTTCGTGCTTGGCGTACACCAGTTCATCGTGGATCGGCGGGGTGTCGGCGAGGATGCCCAGCCAGCCAAACGGATAGACCCGTTCAAAGACTTTCAATGCCTCGGTGGGAATTGACTGGCGCGCCACACCGTGAAATCCATCGCAGCCAGCGATGTAGTCGCAGTCCAGCCGGTACTGCTCGCCTTTATGTTCGAAGCTCAGCCACGGCTCCGGGCTCTTCAAATCATGGGGCTGCACGTTGCCGGCTTCATACAACGTTGTCGCGCCGCTGGCCTGGCGCGCGGCCATCAGGTCGCGGGTGACTTCGGTTTGCCCGTAGATCATCACCGTCTTGCCGCCGGTCAGCGTCTTGAGGTCGATATGGGTCAGTTGCCCATTCAGCGCCAGCTCAAAGCCCTCATGCACCAGGCCTTCGGCATCCATCCGCGCACTCACGCCGGCCTGGCGCAGCAGGTCGACCATGCCTTGTTCCAGCACCCCGGCACGGATGCGCCCTTGCACGTAATCCGGCGTCTGGCGCTCAAGAATCAGGGTTTCGATCCCGGCGTTGTGCAACAGTTGACCGAGCAGCAGCCCCGAGGGACCGGCGCCGATGATGGCGACTTGGGTTTTCAGCGTTTTCATTATTTTTATGGCCCGCAAGCTTCATCCGAACGTATCCGGTGAAAGAGTTGTCATTGAAGGTGTTGCTGGCATTTTTCACTTGAGTGCCCGGCATAAGAAGGTGAAAACTGAGCCCAAAGCTGCGCTTTTCGCCAATTGGGGCGATTACCGCACAACTCTCCCGAAGTATCGGATGAAGCCATGACCAAAACTGCCAGTGCCGCGATTCCAGTGTTCAAACTCTACGGTGAGAGCCAGCAATGGCCGACCCCGGATTTGTTGCACTGTGAAACCATCTCCCGGCGCAGCCGTGAGTACCAGTGGGAAATCCAGCCCCACCGGCATGCGGACCTGTGCCAGTTGCTTTACGTGCACAAAGGCCAGGCACAACTGGAGATCGAGGGGCAGCGCAGCACCCTGAATGAATCGACGCTGCAGGTGCTGCCGCCGTTATGCGTGCATGGCTTTCGCTTTTCCGAAAACGTCGAGGGGTTTGTGGTCACCCTGGCCGCGCCGCTGATGGCGCACCTGCAGGGGCAACTGGGCGCGGCGCTGGATGGCCTGAATGCCCTGGGCAGCTACCCTGCCGGCAACGACAGTGACTACCTCAACAGCCTGTTTGCGCGCCTGCAGGAGGAGTACGCCAGCGACCAACCGGCGCGAGACATGATGATGCACGCCCTGGTCAGCGTACTGCTGGTGTGGATCAGCCGCCAGGCCATCCAGCGTCGCCATCCACGGGCACCGCGGGGCCGCGAATACTTCCGCCGGTTCACCCAGCTGGTAGAGCAACATTATCGCGAGCACCCGAAAATCGAAGACCTGGCCCACAAGCTCGGGATCTCGGTCTCACACCTGAACGGGACGTGTCGGGAGTTGGGCGGGCAGCCCGCGTTGCAGATCATGCACGACCGCCAGTTGCTGGAAGCCAAGCGCCTGCTGACCTACACCAGCATGACCATCAATGAAATGTCGGAGGTGTTGGGCTTTTCCGACCCGACCAACTTCTCACGGCTGTTTCGCCGACGCGTCGGGTTCTCCCCGAAGGCGTTTCGGGAGCAGTTGAAAGCCGACCAGGACGCTAGCGAAGCGAACTGAAGGCAGCCATGTGGCCAACGCATTGACCGTGATTGCAGCTGGAGGCGAAGCCCGGCTGCATGCGGGTCTGTTCGACGCGGTAGGCGGCAGTGCCATAGAGCGCGGTGGCGGCGGCGCACAGGGTGAAAATCATCAGGTACTTTCTTGTTTTGATCGACATGATGCTGACCTCTGATCCGATCAAGAAGGTGCTTTGATAAGCATAGGTCAGCTGGGGCAAGTCGCCATTATCGGGCGACATTCAACCTGTTTATGCAGGCTTAGAGACCGACGTCCCACACCGGCTCTTCCGGAAACCTCAATACCAGGAAATCCAGCAGGCTGCGCAGCGCCGCCGGCATATGCTTGCGCGAGGCGTACACCGCGTAGATGTTCATCTGCTGCGGCTCGGCCTCGGGCAACAAGCGGATCAACTCGCCACTGCGGATGTAGTCGCCCGCCTGATAACTCGGCAGCCGCGACACCCCTGCTCCCGCCAGCGTCACCCGCAATAAGGTACTGGCCTCGTTGGCGCTGATATTGCCCTGCACCGGCACCGACACCGGCTCGCCGTTCTCCATGAAGTGCCACAGGCTTTTGCCGAAGTAGGAGTGGGTCAGGCAATTGTGCCGGGCCAGGTCCTGTACCTGCCGCGGCTGCGGATGCTCCAGCAGGTAAGCGGGCGATGCGCAGATCACCGAACGGCACAGCGTGAGGCGGCGGGCGATCAGGTTGGGGTCCAGTTCGAAGCTGGTGCGGATCGCCAGGTCGATGCGCTCATCCACCAGGTTCACCGTGCGATCAAGCATCTGCATATCGATGTTGACCAGCGGGTAGCGCTTGACGTATTCGGCCATGGCATCGGCCAGTTGCGCCTGGCCGAACGAGGTGCTGACACTCAGGCGCAGCAGGCCGCGAGGCGCTTCGTCGGGTTCGCTGACGGCGGCCTGCATGTCGCTGCACAACTCCAGCATCTGTCGGCAACGGGGCAGGGTTTCGCTGCCGGCGGCGGTCAGGCTGAGCTTGCGGGTGGTGCGGTGCATCAGGCGCGCGCCGACCCAGTCTTCCAGCTCCGCCAGGTAGCGCGACACCACCGGGCGCGACAGGTCCAGATGGTCGGCTGCCGCCGACTGGCTGCCCAAGTCCACCACCGCGACAAACACCCGCATTGCTTGAAGACGATCCATGATTTGCCCGCTTTTAGAAACAAACTATGTCCAAGCATCGCATTTTTTGTAGCGTTTGGTGCAACTAAGCTCTGTCCACACCTTACCGATGACTGGAGCTGCACATGTTTGGATTCTCCCCGCTCAAGCGCGTGGCCCTGGCCGCCGCCTTCCTGGCCTTCGCCGCGCACGCCATGGCGGCCGACTTGACTCTGGACGCCTACAACCCGGGCGAGACCGCGATGATGCCGGTCACCTCGGTACTGGTCAGCGGCGACAAAGATGCGATCCTGGTGGACGCCCAATTCGGCAAGACCCAGGCCGAGCAACTGGTGCAAAAAATCCGCGCCAGCGGCAAGCGCCTGACTACCATCTACATCAGCCACGGCGACCCGGACTACTACTTCGGCCTCGATACCCTGACCGCCGCCTTCCCCCAGGCCAAAGTCCTGGCACCGCAGCCGGTGGTGGACCATATCAAGGCCACCGTTGAACACAAACTGGCGTTCTGGGGTCCGAAACTGGGGGCCGACAAGCCTGCCAAAGCCGTCATCCCCCAGGTACTTGAAGGCCACAGCCTGACCCTCGAAGGCAAGCAACTGGAAGTGATCGGCCTGGACGGCGCACAACCGGACCGCACCTTTGTGTGGATCCCGTCGATCAAGGCAGTGGTCGGTGGTGTGGTGGTCTCCGAGAACATTCATGTGTGGATGGCCGACACACAGACCGCGAAGTCCCACACCGATTGGCTGGCAACCCTGCAACGTATCCAGGACTTGAAACCGCGCACCGTGATCCCAGGTCACTACCTGGGCACACCGTCGCTCAAATCCGTAGCGTTCACCGCCGACTACATCAAGGCGTTTGATGAAGAAACCGCCAAGGCCAAGGACTCTGCCGCCCTGATCGCGGCGATGAAAAAGCGTTACCCGAACCTGGGCGACGAAAGCACCCTGGAATTGGGCGCCAAAGTCGCCAAGGGCGAAATGCAGTGGTGAGTCGATTCAACCCTTAACCGTACTGGAGAACGTCATGAGCAAGATCGCAATCATTGGTGCCACCGGTCGTGCCGGTAGCCAACTGCTGGAAGAAGCGCTGCGTCGCGGGCACACCGTCACGGCCATCGCACGTAATACCGACAAGATCGGCGCGCGCCCTGGCGTCACCGCCAAGCAAGTCGATGCGCTGGATGCCCAGGCGCTGGAACAGGCCATCCGCGGCAACGACGTGGTGATCAGCGCGGCGCACTTCGCCACCCTGCCTGCGGAAGCGGTGATCAACCCGGTGAAAAAAGCCGGCGTGAAGCGCCTGCTGGTGGTCGGCGGTGCCGGTTCGCTGTTGTTGCCGGGCGGCAGCCGAGTGATCGACAGCCCGGGCTTCCCCGAGGAATACAAAGCCGAAGCCAGCGCCGGCAGTGTTTTCCTCGATACCCTGCGCCAGGAAAAAGACCTGGACTGGACCTTCCTGTCACCTTCGGCGGAGTTCGTGGAGACCGCACGCACCGGCACATTCCGCCTGGGCCAGGATGAATTGCTGGTGAGCAGTGAAGGCCGCAGCTGGATCAGTTTTGCCGACTTTGCGATTGCGCTGATTGATGAAGTGGAAACACCGAAGCATTCACGCCAGCGGTTTACCGTCGGCTACTAAGGCTGACGCGCACTAAAAATGTGGGAGCGGGCTTGCTCGCGAATGCGGTGTGTCAGTCAACAGATGGATTGGCTGACCCGGCGCCTTCGCGAGCAAGTCCCCTCCCACATTTTGATCTTCATTGTGACGGCGACTGTGCCTGGCTCACCAGCCAATCCATAAGCTGCTCCAACCCCGCCGAGGGCTCAGTGCCCGGCGGGTACACCAGGTAATACCCCATCCCCGTCGGCACCCGTAGTTCAAACGGCGTCGCCAACCGCCCCGCCTTCAGGTCCTCGCCAATCAGCGCGCTGTCGCCAATCGCCACGCCCGAGCCTTGGGACGCCACCGTCATCGCCAGGTCCAGGGTTTCAAAATGATGCCCCTGGGCCAGATTGCTCAAGCGTGTATTCGCCGCTTTCAACCACAACGCCCAATCGCGCTCATCCCGCGTAGGGTGCAACAACACCTGTTGCTGCAAATCGGCGGGCGTTTGCAAGCCACCGAGCAAGGCCGGCGCGCACACCGGTGTCAGGCGCTCATCGAACAGATGCCGGGCCTGGGCCGACTGCTCGGCAATCGGCGCGTAGATCACCGCGGCATCGAACTGCTCGCGGCGAAAGTCGACGGTGTAGGCCACGGTGGTGGTCAACTCCACCGGCACATCCGGGCGTTCCTGCTGCCACTGCATCAGGCGCGGCAACAGCCAGCGCATCACGCAGGTGGAGGCCTTGAGCTGCAAGGTCTCGCGGCGGGTGCCGATCTGCTCAACCGCCTCGCCGATCAGGCCGAACACCTGCTGCGCCCGCAGTGACCATTCGCGGCCCTCTTCGGTGAGGCTCAAGCCACGAGCCTGGCGCTGGAACAGCGCATAGCCCAGATGACTTTCCAGCCCGGCGATCTGCCGACTCACCGCGCCCTGGGTGATGTGCAATTGCTCGGCGGCTCGGGTGAAGTTGCAGCACTGGGCCGTGACCCAAAAGGTGTGCAGGGCCGGCAGCGGCGGAAGACGTTTCATAAGGGCGCAGCCATGACGTGAGGACATGGCTAGTATGACTTTTTATCGATTGTTGCCGCTACGGGCCAGCCGTTCCAATACGGGCCTTTATCAACAATAAGAGCGACGACAATGGCGACCTGCGGCGAAGTATTGGTCAACCTGCTGGAAGGCTACGGCGTGGACCAGGTGTTTGGCATCCCCGGCGTGCACACCGTGGAACTCTACCGGGGCCTGGCGCGCTCGAGCATCCGCCACGTCACCCCGCGCCACGAACAGGGCGCCGGCTTCATGGCCGACGGCTATGCGCGCACCAGCGGCAAGCCCGGCGTGTGCTTCATCATCACCGGCCCCGGCATGACCAACATCACCACCGCCATGGGCCAGGCCTACGCCGACTCGATCCCGATGCTGGTGATCTCCAGCGTGCAGTCCCGCAGCCAGCTGGGCGGCGGGCGCGGCAAGCTGCACGAGCTGCCGAACCAGAACGCGATGATCGCGGGCGTGGCGGCGTTCTCCCATACCTTGATGTCGGCGGCCGAGTTGCCCGGTGTACTGGCCCGGGCATTTGCGCTGTTCCAGGCCGGACGACCGCGCCCGGTGCACATCGAAATCCCGCTGGACGTGCTGGTGGAAAACGCCGACGCGTTGCTCGGCAGTGAACCGGTCAGCGTTTCCCGCGCTGGCGCTGCGCCGTCGGCGGTCAAGCAGATGAGCCAGTTGCTGGCGGCGGCAAAACGCCCGCTGATTCTCGCCGGTGGTGGCGCCATCGACGCAGCCCCCGAGTTGACGCAGCTGGCCGAAACCCTCGGCGCGCCGGTGGCGCTGACCATCAACGCCAAGGGCATGCTGGCCGCCAACCACCCGCTGCTGATCGGCTCGACCCAAACCCTGGTCGCCACCCGCGCGCTGGTGGCCGAGGCAGACGTGGTGCTGGCGATCGGCACCGAGCTGGCGGAAACCGACTACGACGTGACCTTCGCCGGCGGCTTCGACATTCCCGGCGCCCTGCTGCGCATCGACATCGATTCCGACCAGACCGTGCGCAATTACCCGCCGCAAGTCGCGCTGGTAGCCGACGCGCAAATCGCTGCGCAGGCACTGCTTGCCGAGCTGGGCAACAAACCCCTGGCCGTCCGCGACAGCAACTGGGGCGCCCACCGCGTCGCCCGCCTGTGGAGCGAACTGGAACCCACCTGGGACGCCGCCACCCGCGCGCAAACCCTGTTCCTCAACACCGTCCTGGACGAACTGCCCGACGCCGTACTGGTGGGCGACTCCACCCAACCGGTGTATACCGGCAACCTGACCCTGAACCTCGACCAGCCGCGCCGCTGGTTCAACTCCTCCACCGGCTACGGCACCCTCGGCTACGCCTTGCCGGCGGCCATCGGTGCGTGGCTGGGGCGCGGCAACGGTGCGCCGGTGGTGTGCCTGATCGGCGACGGCGGCCTGCAATTCACCCTGCCGGAACTGGCCAGCGCCGTGGAAGCGCGCACGCCGGTGATCGTGCTGCTGTGGAATAACCAGGGCTATGAGGAGATCAAGAAATACATGGTCAACCGCGCCATCGAACCGGTGGGCGTGGACATCTACACCCCGGACTTTATCGGCGTGGCCAAGGCCCTCGGCGCTGCTGCCCAGCGCGTCCAGGGTGTTGAGGAATTACGCAGCGCCTTGCGTGCCGCGACTGATCGCCAGGGCCCGACGCTGATTGAAATCGACCAGGGGCTTTGGATGAAGGAGGTGGCGGTATGAGCGCGGTATTGAATGGGCTGTTTATCAATGGCGCGTGGCGTGCCGGCCATGACGTGCTGGACGTGATCAACCCGGCCACCGAGGCCACCCTGGCCCAAGTGAGCGTGGGTGATGCAGGCGCGGTGACTGAGGCCATCGGCGCCGCCAGCGCGGCCTTCCCGGACTGGTCGAAAAGCACCGGCCGCGACCGCGCCGCGCTGTTGCGCAAGATCGCCGAGGGTGTGAGCGCAGAGCGTGAACACCTGATGCAACTGCAATCGAGCAACAACGGCAAGCCGCTGTTTGAAGCCGGCATCGATGTGGATGACGTGATCGCCACCTTTGCCTATTACGCGAACCTGGCCGACGAAATGGACGCCACCCAGGACCGTCCGGTGGTACTGCCCACTGAGGATTTCAGCGCCCGTGTACGCCGTGAACCCTGCGGCGTGGTGGGCCTGATCGTGCCGTGGAATTTCCCGATGGTGACCACCGCCTGGAAACTCGCCCCCGCGCTGGCGGCCGGTTGCTGCGTGGTGCTCAAGCCTTCGGAAGTGACGCCGCTGGCAGAGCTGGAACTGGCCCGGATCATCGCCTCGGTGGGCTTGCCTGCCGGTGTGTTCAACCTGGTCTGCGGCACTGGCCTGGCGGTGGGCGCGCCGATGGCGGCTGACCCACGGATCGCGAAAATTTCCTTCACCGGCAGCAATGCCGTGGGCGTGCAGGTGATGCAGCGCGCCGCCGAAACGGTCAAGGGTGTGAGCCTGGAACTGGGCGGCAAATCCGCGTTGCTGGTGCTGGCGGACGCCGACCTCGACCTGGCCGTGGAACTGGCCTGCGGCGGTGGTTTCTTCAACGCCGGGCAGATGTGTTCCGCCACCAGCCGGGTGTTGGTGGCCGACGAACTGGCGGACGAGTTTCTCACCCGCTTGCAGGCCAGGGCCGAGAGCATTCGCGTGGCGGACCCGTTTGCCGAAGACGTGGAAATGGGCGCATTGGTCAACCGTGCGCAGTACCAGCGGGTGCTGGGGCATATCGAACGTGGCCTGCAAGCCGGCGCGAAGCTGCTGTGTGGCGGCGGGCGCCCGGCGGATTTGCCTCATGGGTATTTCATTCGCCCGACGGTCTTCACTGAAGTGCCGTTGGACAGCGCGTTGTGGAACGAGGAGATCTTCGGCCCGGTGCTGTGCGTGCGCAGTTTTGCCAATGACGCCGAGGCGGTGGCGCTGGCCAATGACAGTGAGTTTGGCCTGGTCGCGAGCGTGCTGAGCAGCAACCTGGAAGCGGCTGAGCGAGTGGCCAATGCTTTGCAGGTGGGTTTGGTGTGGATCAATGCGCCGCAGGTGATCTTCCCGCAAACGGCGTGGGGTGGTTACAAGCAGAGCAGCATTGGCCGCGAACTGGGGCCTTGGGGGTTGCAGGCGTTTCAGGAGATCAAGCATGTGATCCGGGCGGTGTAGAAACACTCAAGAGCACCACTGTTCCCTGTGGGAGCTGGCTTGCCTGCGATTGCGGTCTATCAGACACAGATGTGTTGCCTGACCCACCGCTATCGCAGGCAAGCCAGCTCCTACCTGTTGATTTGTGCCGTGTCAGCAGATGCATTTTTTCAATAGCCCCAACGACTTTCTCATTTGCCGCCCTCCCCCACGCCCGGCCTAATACTGCCCTTGTCAGTTCAAGGCCTGCCCATGGAAAACGTCCGCGCAAAACCCGCCACCGCCGTTTGGCTGATGATCAGCGTTGTGCTGGTTGCCCTCAACCTGCGCCCGTCGATGGCCGCCGTCGGCCCGTTGTTGTCGTCGATTCGCGCCGATGTGGCCCTGAGTTTCAGCACGGCCTCCCTGCTGACCATGCTGCCGGTCATGGCCATGGGCCTGGCGATGTTTTTTGGCATGGGCGTGGCCAAACGCTTCGGCGAGCATCGCAGCATTGTGCTGTCGCTGGTGGTGATCGGCCTGGCCACCGTCTCCCGGTTGTTCCTGGACTCGGCGGTTGAGCTGATCCTCAGCGCCATCGCGGCCGGTGTGGGGATCGCGATGATCCAGGCGTTGATGCCCGCCTTGATCAAGTCGCGCTTCAGCGACAACGTTTCCCTGTTCATGGGCCTGTACGTCACCGCGATCATGGGCGGCGCGGCCCTCGCCGCTTCGTTCTCGCCGTTTATCCAGGTGCAAACCGGCAGCTGGCGCATCGGCCTGGCCATCTGGGCGGTTCTCGCGGTATTGGCGCTGGTGTTCTGGTACGCCCAACGCTCGGTGCTGCCGCCGCTGCCGCAAGCCGGCGCAGGCCCGCAGGCGTCATTCTTCGGCAATCGCAGGGCCTGGTTGCTGGCGATTTTCTTCGGCCTCGGTACCGCGTCCTACACCTGCGTGCTGGCCTGGCTGGCGCCGTACTACGTGGAACAAGGCTGGAGTGAACAGAACGCCGGCCTGTTGCTGGGCTTTTTGACGGCCATGGAAGTGGTCTCCGGCCTGATTACCCCGGCCATCGCCAACCGCCGGAGGGACAAGCGGGGTGTGGTCGCGGTGCTGCTGGTGCTGATCATCGCCGGCTTCTGCGGGCTGATCCTGAGCCCGCAATACCTGAGCCTGCTGTGGCCGTGTTTGCTCGGCCTGGGGATTGGCGGCTTGTTTCCGATGAGCCTGATCCTGTCCCTCGACCACCTCGACAACCCGCGCCGCGCCGGTGGCCTGACGGCCTTTGTGCAGGGCATCGGCTACCTGATCGCCGGGTTGTCGCCGTTGATTGCCGGGATGATCCGCGACCAGCTGGGCAGCTTCGAGTGGGCCTGGTGGTCACTGACGGCCGTGGTGGTGGTGATGCTGCTGATCGTACTGCGCTTCGATCCCCGGCATTACGCGCGGCATATTCGCTGAGGTCGTGTTGTAAACATTATTTGTCCCACCTCAAACAGAGAAAGGTCCGACAGAGCTTTCTATTGGTACGAGCGTTCCGTTAACATTTTGTATTGTCTTGTACCGATTTCGGTACAAAGCGCTTGCGGACGGAACGGATGCTAAACAGCAACTTGCTTAGAAAGCTCGATATGCAGGACCTGATGGTGTTTGTCGCTGTTTACGACCAAAGCAGCGTCACCGAGGTTTCCGAAACCCTGTTCGTCAGCCAGTCCACCGTGAGCTACAGCCTGAAGAAGCTGCGCACCAGCTTCGAAGACGAGTTGTTTATCAACACCCGGGCGGGCATGCGTCCTACGTACAAAGCCGCCACCATGTACGGGCATGTGCAGAAAATCCTCGAAAGCATCAACCTGTGCCATGCCGGCAGCCAAACGTTCGACCCCACCCAGAAGGCTGTGACCTTCAACGTCTGCGCCCCCGAATACTTCGAACAGTTGATCCTGCCGCGCCTGCTGAAAAACTTCGACCGCGCCGACCTGCCGGTGATCGTCAACGTGCAGAAGCTCGAAACCGAGGTCCCGGCCGACGCCTTGCGCGACGGGCGTCTGGACCTGGTGATTTGCTTCGGGCCGCACTTTCATCGCGAGCACAAGGACATCAAGACCCAGATGCTGCTGGAGGACGACCTGGTGTGCGTGTTCGACAAACACTCGGCGCCCCGGGAACCGGCGTTCAGCCTGCAATCCTTCGTCGCCCGGCGCCATGTGTTTCCGACGCCCTGGAGTTCCGACACCAACATGATCGACGGCTGGCTGGCGCGCCAGTCCCACAAACGCCAGGTGATCGCCCGCGCCAACAGCTACAGCGCGGCGCTGAAGATGATCACCGGCACTGACTTTATCGTCACCTTGCCCCGTCGAGTGCTGAAGCTGCTGGCAGACACGACCGTGTTCGGCCATTGCGAAGCGCCGAACGGTTTGCCGGGGTTTACCCTGGATATGCAGTGGAATGAACACAGCGCGCAGGACAGCGCCAACACGTGGTTCAGGGAGCAGGTGGTGAAGGTGTGTGCGGATCAGGGGTTGCTATAACTTTTTTGTAGGAGCGAGCTTGCTCGCGAAGAACGTTAACGATGACACGGGCATTCAGGATCCCCGCGTCGTCTGTTAGTTTTTCGCGAGCAAGCTCGCTCCTAAAGTAGTTAGCCGATGGTGACTTTGCTGTAGGAATCGCGATCCATGTCTACCAGCAGGACGCTGAGCTGAACCTGCAAATCCGCCGGCCATTCGCCCAGGTCCTGCAGCGCCGCCAACAGGCTTTCCGACAATTGCTTCTTGACCTGCGGTGAACGCCCGCTGAGCAGCGACAGCTTGACCGCGATAAAAGCGCGCGGGCTGATGGACGTGCCAACCTGGAATGTCTCCACCTTCAGCGCGCGGCTTTTGATATCGAACTCGGAACCGAACTGCCCGGACGCCATCAGCACGTTGTTGAGCCGCAACAAGGTTTTCTCAACGGCCAGCTCTGTGAGATTGGCGGTGTATTCCAGATGCAGATGCGGCATGAAAGGCTCCGAGTTGTTGTAGGAAAAGAGTCATACATATAGCACGGGGCCGGGCGGAATCAGACCGCTTTCAGTGTGAAACTTCGGTCAGGCTGTGCAGCGAGCGATTTTCCCAGATCGCCACGATCACCAACACCGCCGACGTCAACGCCCCCAGTACCAACGCCGAAAACACCTGCTGCAATCCCAGCGGCAGCAATACCAGCAGCATCAGCAAGCCGCCCAGGTGCGAAAACGGTGGCAACGGCCGGTCGCTCATCACCCACTTGAACAGCGCACTGCCCAGCAGGAACAACCACGGGCCGGCGATGATCGCCACCACGCCTGCCTGGCTGGCATGCCCCGGATGCACCAGCACCAGTTCGTCGGCCACGGCGCTGACGATAATCCCGGCGACGATCAATACATGCAGGTAGGTGTAGGCGATCCGCGCCTGACGGCCCGGGTCGGCAGAGCTGGCAATGCGATGGTGGGCGCGCTCGGCGCCGCTGTCGAAATAGATCCACCACAGGGCGATACTGCCCACCACTGCCACCAGGAATGCCGCCAGCCCGTCCACGCTCCAGGGCAGCTCGGCGAAGGTCGCGCCGGTCACCAGCAACGACTCACCCAAGGCGATGATCACAAACAGGCCGCAGCGTTCGGCCATGTGGTTGCCTTCCACATTCCAGTCCGCAAGCGTCGAGGGCCCAAGCCCGGGCACCCAGAAATACACCGACGGGGAAATCAACTCGATCAACAGCGCCAGGGCCCAGAAGGCTAAACGCTGCTCGCCTTCGAGCAGCGCACCGGTGATCCAGAACACCCCGGAAAACAGCATCCACGCCAGAATCCGCTGGAAATTGCGGGTCATGTTCAGCGACTCGCCGCGCACCGCCCACAACGCAAACAGCGTGCGTCCTACCTGCATGAACACATAGGCGCCGGCGAACAACAGCCCGCGATCGGTAAACGCCTTGGGGATCGACGAGGACAGCAACAGGCCCGCCACCATCAAACCGAACAGGCCGATGCGGATCGGGATTTTTTCCGGGTCCAGCCAGTTGGTGACCCACGAAGTGAAGATCCACACCCACCACACCGCGACCATCATCAACGCCACCTGCACGGCACCGCCGATGGACAAGTGGGCGAGCAGCGAATGGGACAACTGGGTCACGGCAAACACGAACACCAGGTCGAAAAACAGCTCGACCATGCCAACCTTGCCGCTGTCATGACTGCCGCGCCCACGCAGCAAGGAACGGGATAGGGCCATGCCTGGATCTCCCTGAAGGTTTTATCTCAAGATTTGGATGCGACCACCGGCAGCATGTCCCGCTCGCTCATGAACGCCTCCAGCCGCGAACGCATCCAGCGCTCCGCCGGATCGGTGTCAACGTGGCTGAGCCAGACCATCGACAAATCCAGGGTCGGGGTTTCGAACGGGAACGGTTCACAGAACAGATTGCCCCCGGCGGCCATGGCCTGGGCGGTGTAATCCGGCAGGCTGGCGATCATGTCGGTGCCTGCGAGCAGCGCCGGCAATGCGCTGTATTGCGGCACCGAGAGCACCACGTGGCGCTTGCGACCGATTTCCGCCAGCCACTCATCGGCAAACCCGGACACGTTGGCGGTGTGGGACACCAGCACATGGGGCCGTGCGCAATATTCGTCGAGGGTCAGGGGTTTGTCCGAGGCGTCCGCCCGCAGCAGGCACGGGCGGATATGCCGCAATAATTTGCGCTTGGCATTGGCCGGCAGGCCGCGGGTCTGGGTGATGCCGACGGTGATATCCCCGGAACCCAGCAGGTCCGGGATGCGCCAGTAATCCACATGCTGCACCACGAACACCACCTGCGGCGCTTCCTGGCGCAAGGCGCGCAGCAGCGGCGGCAGCAGGCCGAACTCGACGTCATCGGACAGGCCGATGCGAAAGGTCATGGTGCTGATGGACGGGTCGAAATCGTGGGTCAGGCTCAGGGCCGACGACAAGGAGTCGAGGGCCGGCGACAGGTGCTTGATGATTTCCTCGGCCCGCGCGGTAGGTTCCATCCGATGGCCGACACGGATGAACAGCGGGTCATTGAACAACGTACGCAGGCGGTTGAGGGCCGAACTGATGGTGGGTTGCCCGAGAAACAGCTTCTCCGCCACCCGGGTCACGTTGCGTTCGAGCATCAAGGTTTCAAAGACCACCATCAAATTGATATCGGCCTTGCGTAATTCATTGCGATTCATCGGCGACCGCCCCACTGCCCTGGATAAGTCGCAGTTTAGAAACACCCGGGGCCCTGCGTCTATGCGCACACTGTTCAACACGGGCCTTTGGGACTATAAAGCAGCTTCCAAGGCTTGCGAGAACACCATCGTGCTGGTCATTTCTGCCTTGAGCGTCCTGGTTGCCGGGATTTTGCTCTGGGCCATCAAATTCATCGCTCATCCCACCGCCAGGACACTGTTACGGGTATTTGTCGGTTTGTGCCTGGCGGCAGTCGTGGCTTACCTGGTGCTGGCTTCGGGGTTCCCTACCTCGTTGCTGGTGTGACCGGGCTCCTGCTCCTGCCCCTGACGCAAACGCAAGGCGGCCAACGCGGCCACCACCAGCACCACGGCAATCACTTTCAAGCCATTCGTGGCATTGCCGGTGCTCATCTCGATCGCGCCCATCACCGACGGCCCGACAAACCCGCCGAGCAATCCGCAGGCATTGACGAACCCCAGCCCGCCCGCCAGCGCCACGCCCTTGAGGCGCGAGGCCGGGTAGAGAAAGATGATCGACTGCACCACAAAGAACATCACCGCCGACACACAAAAGCCCAGCAGGCTGAACACCGGCCCCGACACCGAGGCAATCCCCAGCCCCAACGCCATGGTCAGCAAACCGGTAATCAACAGCCGCCGGGCACGGGTGGGCGTGGTCGCAAAGCGCGGCAGCAACACAGCGCCGGCCGCTGCGGCAATCCACGGCAATGAGGTCAGCAAGCCGACGCTCATGGTGCTCAATTCACCGTATTTGCTGATGATGCTCGGCAGGAAAAAGATCACGGTGTAGATGGTGATCTGATGGCAAAAATACACAAAGATCGCCAGCAGGATCTGCGGTGTCAGCCAGTTCTTCAGGGAATGCCCGCCCTCGCCTGCGCCCTCTTCGGTCTCCATCGCGATGCGCTGTTCAATCCCGCGCGCCTCTGCGGCCGAGAGCCATGGCGCCTTGCTCGGACGGTCCGGCAACTTGCACCACACCACCCAGGCAAACGCGACTGCCGGCAGCCCTTCGAGCAGGAACATCCACTGCCAGCCGTGCCAGCCGAGCAGCCCGTCCATGCGCATCAACGCCGCGCCCACCGGGCCACCGATGATGTTGGCAAAACACACGCCGAGCAGGAAATACCCGGTAGCCCGCGCCCGTTGCTCGCGGTTGAACCAGTAGGTGAGGTACAGCATCACCCCGGGAAACAGGCCGGCTTCGGCAATGCCCAGCAGCAGGCGCAGGATATAGAACGAGGTCTCACCCTGGACGAACGCCATGGCCGCCGAAATCAGGCCCCAGGTCACCATGATCCGGGCGATCCAGAACCGCGCGCCGACCTTGTGCATGATCAGGTTGCTGGGGATTTCCGACAGCGCATAGGTCAGGAAAAACAGCCCGGCGCCCAGGCCATAGGCCGCTGCTGAAATCCCCAGGTCAACGTCAAGATGGTGCTTGGCCAAGGCGATGTTGGTGCGGTCCAGGAAGCTCAGCACGTAGGCGATGATCAGCAAGGGCATCAGCTTGACGAACATCAGTTTGTTCAACTCCCGTGGTTCACGGGCGGTGTTGGCAGTCTTCATCGGGCAATTCCTCTTGGCGCCCCGCCAGCGCAACGGCTGGGGGACGCATCGGTGTTGTTCTAGGGTTCGAGTTGCGCAACCAGCGCCGACGGGCGATGGGAAAACAATTGCAGCAGCGCCCCGCCCAGGGCACAGCCGGCCATCACGAAGAAGCACACCGTGTAGCCGTGCAAGGTGGTCCAGCCGCCGCCCATGGCAATCAGGCTGCCCATCAGCACCGGCGCCAGGCCGCCACCGATAAACATCGCGGTGGTGATGATGCCGTTGGCGGTGGAGGTCGCCGACGGCTCGGCCGAGTCGCAGGCCACCGCGTAGTAGATCGGCCACACTGCGTTGGCCACCAGGCCGAACAGCAGTTGCACGACGATGATCAGGGTCAGGGTGTTGGCGAAGTAGAACGCACCGACACTGGCGGCCATCCACACCCCGCAGATGATCAGGGTGACGCGCCGGCCAATGATGTCCGACAGCGACGGCCACACCAGTTGCCCGAGAATCCCGGTCAAGGTGAACACCACGCTCATCCCCGCCGACTCGGCCAGGGACAGCCCGGCGATGTTGTACAGGTAGGCCGGCAGCACGATGTTGACGCCCATGTACACGACTTGGGTCAGCATCGTATTACCCGCCGTCAGGGCGATATTGCGGTTGCGCAACGTGGCGATAAAGGTGCGCCAGGCGTGGCCCTTCACTTGGCTGGCCGGTGCGTTGTCCGGCGGGGTCATGCCCTTGGCGGCGATGTCGACGTACAGCGCGGTGATGCGTTCGGCGGTGGAATAGCGCGCCCAGAAAATCATCAGCGGCAACGCCACCACGAACGCGAAGAAGAACACGTAGCGCCAGTTGTCTTCACCGAAGGTGCTGATGACAAAGCTGGCGACGATGCCACTGAGCATGGCGCCGATCGGGTAACCGGTGTGGTGCGCGCCAAGGGCAAAACCACGACGCTCCACCGGCCACCATTCGGCGGTGTTGCTCACGCCCACCGGCTCGCCCCAGCCTGCGCCGAGGTTGACGCCAACCCGCAGCGCGATAAAGGTCGCGAGGTTGCCGCTCAGGGCCTTGAACCCGGAGAGGAACGAAATAGCCGTGTAGCCCAGCACCAGCGGCACCTGGAACCGCGCACGTTTCCAGCCACCGCCGTAGCGGTCACTCCACATGGAGCCGGGAATATCCAGCAGCGCCAGGGCCAGCATGATCACCGTGGCCATCGTGCCCCACTGGTCGGCCGACAAATCGAAATGCTTGGAGATGGTCGGCCCCAGGCGCAGCACGATCTCACGGTCGTAGGCGTTGAGGATCCAGATCATCCAGCACACCAGCAGCGACACCCAGGAGTGCCGGTGAATACTGCGCAGCGAGGCTTTTTTCAAGGTTGCCATGGGTTTCTCCAGGCGCGCGAGGGCGCGCACTGACACAAGGTTGCGAAAGGAAAGTGCCTTGTTGAAAAAAACGCGCTAGCTGGCGAACCGTCGCTCGGCTATTCCTTGCACGCCCAGCCCGGTGATCGCAAAAAGCGCCCCGCGCTGCTGACCGTCGGCCGGGAAACGCGGCAACGGTGGCTTGGCCATGGAGGTGACAAACAGGGTGTCCAGGTTCGGCCCGCCAAAGGTCAGGCTGGTGACCTTTTTCACCGGCATCTGGATGATTCGGTCGACCTGGCCGTCGGGCGTGTAGCGCACCAGTTTTCCGGCATAGACCAGCGCCTGCCACAGGCAGCCTTCGGCATCCACGGTGCAGCCGTCGGCAGCGCCACCGCCGCTGGTATCGACCTTGGCGAAGGTGCGTCGATTGCTCACCGCGCCGCTGGCTGGGTCGTAGTCATAGGCCCAGATCTCGCCGGACCAAGTGTCGCAAAAGTAGAACGTATCGCCCGCCGGGCTCCAGCAGGGGCCGTTGGACACGATGATGCCTTCGTCCAGGGTGTGCAGGCTCAGGTCCGCGTCGAGGCGGTAGAGTTTGGCGCTGGCGCTGTCTTCGAGGGTGTCCATGGAGCCGAAGACAAAGCGCCCCTGGCGGTCGACCTTGCCGTCGTTGAGGCGGTTGTTGGGCAGTGCGGGTTCCGGGTCGATCACCAGGGCCAGTTCGCCGCTGTTGAGGTCCAGGAGGTGCACGCCGTTTTGCAGGGCGACGATGGCTTGCTCGCCGCTATGGCGCAGGGCCATGGAGCCGATTTTCTGGCCCACATCCCAGGCCCGCAGTTCGCGGCCATCCTCGGTGCAGCGCAGGATTCGGCCGTCGGCGCTGTCGATCCAGTACAACCGTTGTTGTTCGACGTCCCACACCGGGCCTTCGCCCAGGGTGGTCTTCACGTCCACAAGCACTTCGATACGCATGGTGTTATCCCCTTTTTTGTTGTTGTGCGGGATGGGCATGGCCGCGCCGTGACGCGGCCGGTTTATCACTTAGAAATTGACCTGGTCACGCCCCTTGAGCCCGAGGATTTCCCGCGCTTCATCCGGCGTGGCGACGCGGTGGCCGAGGGCTTCGATCACTGTGCGAATGCGCCGTACCTGGTCGGCGTTGGACGCGGCCAGTTTGCCCGGGCCATCCCACAGCGAATCCTCCAGGCCGACCCGGGCGTTGCTGCCCATGGACAGGCCCATGGTGGCCAGCGGAATTTGCCCACGGCCGGCGCCGAGGATCGACCACACGTAGTCGTCGCCAAACAGGCGGTCGGCGGTGCGGCGCATATGGGCCAGGTCTTCCGGGTGCCCGCCGATGCCGCCGCGCAAACCGAATACCGACTGGATAAACAACGGTGGTTTCAGCAGGCCGCGCTCCAGGAAATGGGCGGCGGTGTACAGGTGGCCGATGTCGTAGCACTCGATTTCAAAACGGGTGCGGTTCTCGGCGCAGGAATTGAGGATGTGGGTAATGTCGCGGAAGGTATTGCGAAAGATCCGGTCGTCGCTTTCTTCCAGGTACGGACGCTCCCAGTCATGCTTGAACTCGGTGAAGCGGTTGAGCATTTCGTACAGGCCGAAGTTCATCGAGCCCATGTTCAGCGAGGCCAGTTCCGGCTTGAACTGCATCACCGGTTGCAGGCGTTCTTCGACGCCCATGGTCGGTGCGCCGCCGGTGGTGATGTTGATCACCACGTCGCTGGCGGCCTTGATCTGCGGCAGGAATTCGGCGAACAGCGCGGGGTCCTGGCTGGGACGGCCATCGATGGGATCACGGGCATGCAGGTGGACAATGGCGGCGCCGGCTTCGGCGGCACCGATGGCGGCGTCGGCAATTTCCTGCGCGGTGATCGGCAAATGCGGCGACATCGACGGCGTATGGATGGCACCGGTGACGGCGCAGGTGATGATCACAGGACGATTTTTGGACATGACGATTCTCCGACTTTTATTCTTATGAAAAAAATCCCGGGTGTAACTTGTGTGTTCTTCCCTGGCTTAACGCTGACGCGGCCTACAGGTACTCGACGTTACCGTCGACACTGATCGCCTGGCCGGTGACATTGCGGGCAGCAGGCGAGCAGAGAAACAAGGCCATGGCCGCGACGTCTTCGGCGGTGACCATGCGCTTGAGGGAGATCTTGTTGAGGTATTCCTGGCGCATCTCGGCTTCCGGCACACCGACCTGTTCGGCACGGGCGCGGATCACGCCGTCCATGCGCGGGCCTTCAACGATGCCGGGCAGCAAGGCGTTGACGCGGATGTCGCTTTCGCCCAGCTCCGAGGCCAGGGATTTCATCAGGCCGACGATGGCCCATTTGGTCGCCGCATATGGCGTGCGCCAGGCGTAGCCGAGGCGCCCGGCGACCGAGGCGATATGCAGCAGATGGCCGTGGGACGATTCCTTGAGCATCGGCACCGCGTGGTGGGCAAAGCGGTATTGCGCCGTCAGGTTGATATTGATCGTGGCTTGCCACTCGGCATCGCTGATGGCGTCGATGCCGCCGGTGGGCCCGGCAATCCCGGCGTTGTTGACCAGCACGTCCAGCCCGCCGAATTGCTCGCGCTGCACCTGGAACACCGCCTCGATCTGCGCGGCATCGCTCACGTCGGCACGGGTGGCGACAGTGCCCGGGTACTTGTCGCGAAACGCCGCCAGGGCCGCTTCGCTGACATCACACACATGCACCTTGGCACCCGCCTCCAGATAGGCCGCCGCCAACACTTCACCGATGCCGGCAGCCCCGCCGGAAATCAACACACGTAACCCAGGATAGGGCTGCAGCCGCTGTAGGACACTCATGCACGTTTACCTCCTGAAACAGACGACCGCGAACGGTCGTTCTTGACGAGCAGGCGCGCCAGGGAATCGGCGGCCTGCATGATGTCATCGGTCACGGCCGCGCGGGCACCGGCGCCATCGCGGGCGGCCAGGGCTTCGACGATGCGCGTATGCGCCTCCATCGAGCGTTGCAAGTGAGCTTTATCGGGGGCGACCAGGGCAAAACACGGGCCCATGTGCAGCCAGAAGTTTTCCACGGCGGCCATGGTCAATTCGGCCTGGGCGACGGCATAGATCCGACGGTGAAAGGCGAAGTTGGTCCACAGGTAGCGGGAAACGTCGACTTCGTCGGCGGCCTGTTGCATCTGTTGGCAGAGGTCGGAGATTTCGTCGAGGTCGGTTTTTTCCAGGAGCAATACGGCCTTTTCTGCCAGCAAACCTTCCAGGGCGACCCGCGCATCGCGGATTTCCCGCAGGCGTTCGACCGTCATCATGCGTACCCGCAGGCGGGAGGTTTCGGTGACTTCAAAGGCGTTTTCGGCGCTGAGGCGCTGGAGGGCTTCGCGCACTGGCATGGGGCTGGAGCCGAGGGCTTCGGCGAGGCCGCGGATGGTGAGTTTCTGGCCGGGCTGGAAACGACCACTCATCAAGGCTTCGCGGATCTGGCGATAGACCTGGTCTTGCAAGGTATCACGGGACACCTGGCGCAAGGTCGGAAGGAGTAGCGGGCCATCTGTCATGAGTCAAAACCTGTGTTGTCGTTCTTATGGCTCCAATATGTGATCACAAATCAAATATGTCAAATAGTTTCCCGTTGACGGTATGGCTTCAGTCGCCGTCGAGTGTATTAATCAGGGATCTATGGCGAGCGGGATACCGGCGACACCACCCTCTGCTTCGCAGGGCGGGATGAACTTCAAGGGCGGCGTGGGGAGGCGCAAAGGTTGTTTCTAGTGTGCGGTGCCCAGATGGCACGCTGGTGGAGTTGGGAATGCCGATTCAGTAAATCGTAATGTGGCGAGGGAGCTTGCTCCCGCTGGACCGGGCTGGCGCTCCAGTGCGAAGCGCTCCCAAAAATCTTGGGGCCGCTTCGCAGCCCAGCGGGAGCAAGCTCCCTCGCCACAGCAAGCTCCCTCGCCACAGTGAATTGCCTGCATCAAGGCCTGAGCGGGCGCTCCTGATCGCGCTCCGACAGCTCGGTGCCATCGTCCGGATGCTTCCAGGTCTGCGGCTTTTCTTCCTCGCGAAGCTTCCTCGCCCGCTCCTGCTCCAACTCTTCGCGCTGCTTCTGTTCGTTGCTCATACCCACCTCCCATCCGTAAGAATTGGACACACTGGGCAAGCATAGATGAGGGAGCGGTTTTGTGTGCATCCAGCAATTGATAACCACGACGCATCAATACATGTAAACAACTCACTTATCATTTCCAAATGTGTCAGCCACTATCCGCGGTCTTAAGCGAAACAAGCACTTTAAAAAGAACGCTGGAGACACAAGAAAATGCAAAACCCTTCACGGCCTGACTCTGCCCGCTCCAAAGTCGGCGCGGTCTTTCGCGTCACCTCCGGCAACTTTCTCGAACAGTTCGACTTCTTTCTGTTCGGTTTCTATGCCACCTATATCGCCGCCGCCTTCTTCCCTGCCGCTAATGAATTTGCGTCATTAATGATGACCTTCGCCGTGTTCGGCGCGGGCTTTTTGATGCGTCCGCTGGGGGCTATCATCCTCGGCGCGTACATCGATGATGTGGGCCGTCGCAAAGGCTTGATCGTGACCCTGGCGATCATGGCCAGTGGCACCCTGCTGATCGTGCTGGTGCCCGGCTATCACACCATTGGTTTGTGGGCACCGCTGCTGGTGCTGATGGGTCGGCTGTTGCAAGGTTTCTCGGCCGGTGCCGAACTGGGCGGCGTTTCGGTGTACCTGGCCGAAATGGCCACCCCGGGCCGCAAGGGTTTCTATACCAGCTGGCAATCGGGTAGCCAGCAGATCTCCATCGTGGTCGCGGCCGCCCTGGGTTATGGCCTGAACCAGTGGATGGAACCGGCGGTGGTTGCCGATTGGGGCTGGCGCATTCCGTTCGCCATCGGCTGCGTGATCATCCCGTTCATCTTCGTCCTGCGCCGCAACCTGCAGGAAACCGAAGAGTTCGCCAACCGCAAGCATCGCCCGACCATGCGCGAAGTGCTGGCCACCCTGGTGAAGAACTGGACCATCGTGATCGGCGGCATGATGATGGTGGCGATGACCACCACGGCCTTCTACCTGATCACCGTGTACGCACCCACCTTCGGCAAAACCGTACTCAACCTGACCACCGCCGACGCCCTGCTGGTGACCCTGCTGGTGGCCGTGTCGAACTTCATCTGGCTGCCCATCGGTGGCACCCTCAGTGACCGTTTTGGCCGCAAGCCGGTGCTGATCGCCATGACTGCTTTGACCGTGCTGACCGCTTACCCGGCACTTTCCTACGTGGTCAATGCGCCAAGCTTCGCGCACATGCTGGAAACCCTGCTGTGGTTCTCCTTCCTCTACGGCATGTACAACGGTGCCATGATCCCGGCCCTGACCGAGATCATGCCGGTGGAAGTGCGTGTGGCGGGCTTCTCCCTGGCCTATAGCCTGGCGACCGCGATCTTCGGCGGTTTTACCCCGGCGATTTCCACCTGGTTCATCCACGAGACGGGCGACAAGGCATCGCCCGCCTACTGGCTGATGTTCGCCGCGCTGTGCGCCCTGTGCGCGACGTTCGCGCTGTATCGCCGCGCCAGCGCCCGTCTGCAAGTTGCCTGAGGAGTCGCACTGATGAACCCCATGCTGAAAACACTGGCGGCACTGGCGATCGGTTCCCTGGCGATGGTCGCCCACGCCGAAGAGCTGAAAGTCATGACCTCCGGCGGCTTCACCGCTGCCTACAAGGTGCTGGGTGCGCAATACGCCACCCAGAGCGGCGACACCCTCGACACCATCCTCGGCCCGTCGATGGGCAAGGCGCCGGAAGCGATTCCCAACCGCCTGGCCCGTGGCGAACACGCCGACGTGGTGATCATGGTCGGCTACGCATTGGATGAGCTGATCAAGCAAGGCAAGGTCGACAAGGCGTCCCGCGTTGAACTGGCGGACTCGCGCATCGGCCTGGTGGTCAAGGAAGGCGCGGCCAAGCCCTCGATTGCCACCGATGCCGAACTGAAGACGGTACTGACCAACGCCAAATCCGTCGCGTACTCGGACAGCGCCAGCGGCGTCTACGTCGAAAAGGAACTGTTCAAGAAGCTCGGCATGCCGTCCAAGGGCACCATGATCGAACGCATCCCGGTGGCCTCACAGGTGGCCAAGGGTGATTACGAAGTGGGCTTGCAACAGGTGTCCGAACTGCTGCCGATTCCAGGCGTGACCTACGTCGGAAAGATCCCTGAAGACGTGCAGTCCGTCACCCGTTTTGCCGCCGGCATTCCGGTAAATGCGCAGCACCCGGCGCAGGCGAAAAAGCTCCTGCAATTCCTCGCCTCGCCCCAGGCGCAACCGGTGGTGCAATCCACCGGCCTGGATTCGGTCTCACACTGACCGGAACGGCATCTCCCGCGTCAACCGCTCCAGTTCCAGTGCCGCCGGCGTCAACGTACGCCCGCGGCGCTTGATCAACCCCACGTTGCGCACCACCTCCGGCTCCACCAACGGCACGCTCGTCAGAATCGGATGTTCGCCGCCCGGCATCGCAATCGACGGCACCATCGCCACCCCAAGCCCCGCCTCCACCAGCCCGATCATGGTCGTCACGTGATGGGTTTCGCAGATGCTTGGTTTCTTCACCCGCACGCCGCGCAGGGCCTGGTCCAGCAGGAAGCGGTTGCCTGAGGTCTTGTCCACGGTGATGTAGTCGTACTCGTACGCCTCGGCCCACGTCACACTGGCGCGGTCCGCCAGCGGGTGCTCCCGGCGACAGGCCAGTACATAACGCTCCTGCAACAACAGCTCGAACTCCACCCCGTCTGCCAGGCTGCCGCTAAAACTCACGCCGAAATCCGCCTCGCCACTTTCCACTGCCGCACACACCTCGCCCGCACTCGCGTCCAGGACCCGCAGGCGAATCTTCGGATAGAGCTTGTGGAATTCGGAGATCACGTGGGGCATGAAGTAGTACGCGGTGGACGGCACACAGGCGATGGTGACATTGCCCATGCGGGTCGAGGCGACGTTGCTGATGCCCATCAGGGCGATGTCCAGGTCATCGAGCATGCGCTCGACTTGCGGCAGGAACGCGCGGCCGACCATGGTCAGGCTGACCCGGCGCGTGGTGCGTTCGAAGAGTTTGACGTCGAGGGCGGATTCGAGCTTCTCGATACGCCGGCTGAGGGCCGGCTGGGAGATACGGATGGCTTCGGCCGCCGCACGGAAACTGCCCTTGTCTACGACGGCGCGGAAGGCCTGGAGGTCGTTGAGGTCGAAGTTGATGATCACGGGGGCAGCCATTGGTTGAGCAGATGTGGCGGGCATTATCGTATGGAGGCTGGCGGGATGCTATTGGCGCGGGCCACAGACTCGGGATCAGCCAATAACCCTACGGAAAATATGCGGTCATACATATCAGCAGGGAATTTGCGTGGGTTGGAAACGAGACTTCTGAAAAGCGTCAATACTGACAGCTCTTAGGTACCACCTCACAGGTCTAACATGGGAAAAACAGTTGTCAGCACAACACTGCTGATTTGTCTTACTGGATGCGTAGGGATCCATCTAGCCCTTCCCGATGATAAAGATGCTCACACCAACACCCGACCACAACCTACCAAACGTGAATGGTGCGGAATGACTGTATGGGCTGTAGTTCCACTCCCACTGAAATTGCCTATGTGCAACTCGCCTCCTGCCAAATCCCCGCTGTATGCCTGCGGTCCCTTTATGTTTCTCGCACCACTCATGCATGGGTATAAAGGAAATTCTTTATGCGGGAAAATTCCTACTTAGAGCCTCTTGCAGGATGACGACGACAATCAACCGCAGCGGCAATCTTTTCCACTCACGAATACAGACTGGTAACGCAATCAATGGATGAAACAATAAAAAGGACTTCCAGCCCTGTGCCTCTCTATCGAGCGATTCGAGCGGGGTTGTGGCTCCTGGGTTTGCTCTGCCTTGCAGCTTTGGGCTTCTTCGCCTGGCAAAGCTTCTACCCGGTCAGTGCAGCCGAAGACTGGAGTGTTCATGTCGTCCACCGAGACGTAGCAAAGGCCGCATCACTGATGCCGATGCCCGACGGTTCGCTGATGGTGAGCCAGGAATTGAGCGATGGGCTTGGCAGTATCGTACGCATCTTGCCCGACGGAAAACGCGAGCTGGTTGTAGGAAAACTATCCAAGCCCGATGGCATGGTCGCCACTCAGGGCGGTTGGGTGTTCAGCCAGGAAGTGGACGGCGCGCCGGTCAGCTTCCTCAAGGACGGCGTCGTCACCGAGCTGTTCAGGGGAGAAAGCGTGCAAGGGTTATGGGACGACGGCGAGTACCTGTATGCCATCGAAGACCGTAAGGTCGGGGCGCGGATCCTGCGCTATCACTGGAGCGACAGGACCTTGAGCGTCGTGCGTGACCAACTCAGCGAAGGCGAGTCGATTGTTCGCTGCACGGATGGGCGCATGCTCTACACAGAAAAGAAGAAGGGCGTGGTGCGAGAGCTGACCATCGACGGTAGCGACCCGGTGGTACTGAGCCATTTGAACAAACCCACCTTCCTGATGTGCGATGAACGCGGGTTATGGATCAACGAGGATTCAACCCACCGTGCGCGTTTGTTGCTGATCGACAAGCACGGGCGCCAGCAGACGATCCTGTCTTTCCTGAAGGCGCCACAGTCGATTGTGCGTACGACGAAGGGAACGTACCTCGTGGCCGAAGGTGGCCGTGACCGTATCCTGGAACTGGTGCCATCCGTGGCACGAGTAGACCCCGTTACAGCTGAAACCGCGCCACCGCCTCATTGAGCGACACGGCCAAGCGCGCCAGCTCTTGGCTCGACCCGTTGATCTGCCCTGCTCCCGAAGATGATTGCGCGGACAGGTCACGAATGTTGACGATGTTGCGATCCACTTCCTTGGCCACTTGCGCCTGCTCCTCGGCGGCGCTGGCGATGACCAGGTTGCGCTGGTGAATCTGGTCGATGGAGTCGGTGATCTGGCTCAAGGCTCCACCGGCGCCTTCGGCCAGGATCAAGGTTTCGCTGGCCCGCTGGGTGCTCGATTGCATTGAGGTCAGTGCCTCGCTGGAGCCACTGCGCATCGCGGTGACCATCTGGTCGATTTCCAGGGTCGATTGCTGGGTGCGATGGGCCAGCGCACGCACTTCGTCGGCCACCACGGCAAAGCCACGCCCGGACTCACCGGCACGCGCCGCCTCGATGGCGGCGTTCAGGGCCAACAGGTTGGTCTGCTCGGCGATGGAGCGAATCACATCGAGCACCTTGCCGATGTCCCGCGATTGATCGGCGAGGTTTTGCACCAGGCTCGAGGTTTCACCGATGTTGGTACTCAACGCCTGAATCGCGCTGACCGTCTCGCCGACGCGCTGCTGGCCATCGCGGGCCGTTTCATTAGAGAGCCGGGTGGATTCGGAAGTGGAGACTGCATTACGTGCCACCTCATCGGCGGCCGAGGTCATCTCGTTGACCGCGGTGGCGGCTTGCTCGATTTCAGCGGTCTGCTTTTGCAGGCTGCGGCTGCTCTGGTCGGTGATGCCGTTGAGGTCGGTGGCCGACGCGGCCATCTGCCCGGCCGACTGGCGAATCAGCTGCAAGGTACTGCGCAGGCTGCCTTGCATGGTCTGCAACGCCACCAGCAGGCGCGTCACTTCGTCATCGCCGGTTACTTCAACGGTTTGCGTCAGGTCGCCTTGGGCGACGTTTTCTGCGGCGCGCACCGCGTGGCTCAGCGGACCAACGATGCTGCGCGTCAGCAACCAGGCCAGGGCCACGGTGCTCAACGCCGCCAGCAGCACGAAGCCGAAGACCATCGTGCGCGAGCGGCTGTACTGCAACTCGGCCGTCTGGCCCTGCAGGTTTATCTGGGCGTTGTAATAGTCGGCCAGGGCATTGAGCTGATTGCCGGAACCGTCGACCACGGTCTTCATGTCCACCAGCAGCAACTTGTTCAGCTCGGCGGTCTGCTGCTTGTCGGCGAGGATGAATGACTGAGTGAGACCTTGCTGATACTGACGCAGGGAGACCTGGAACTGATCATAAAGATTGCGTACCTCGGGGGTATCAATCACCGCATTCAGGTCGGCCAGTTTCTTCGTCAGATCCTGGCTGCGGGTGTCCATCTGGCTACGGTATTGCGAGAGGCTCGCGGGATTGGGATCAAGGGCCATGCGCAGGGAAATAGTGCGGATGCGCAGCATGATTTCGCGGATATCCGAGACCAGGCGCATTTTCGGCACCAGGCCACTTTCAACCTGCACGGCGCTTTCGCGGATGCTTGCCATGTTCGAGAGCGCAAAGAACCCCAACAGCGCCACGAGCAAGGCAATCAAGGCAAAACCGAGACCCGCACGGCGGGCGATGGACAGGCTGCGGAGCGACATGGCGATTGTTCTCATTATGGGCATACGACATCGTATGACAGAGTTTCGGCCAGTCAGGGCGGGACTTTAGGGGTGTCGACCAGAAGTTAACAGATATAAATTATCGACGTGAAAGGCCCACGGGGCGGACGCGCCTTGAATGTATTTCCAAGGCAGTCCGGGGCGCTTTATTCAGCGGGTTACATTGACCACGCCTGCGCACTTGCAAAAAACGCCTGAGCATTACTGTCCAGCGTTTCCAGGTGATACCCGCCCTCCTGCACGATCACACACGGCAACCCCAATCCACGAATGCACTCCCCCAGCCGCGCAAATCCTTCCCGCGTCACCGCCACTTTGCTTTGCGGATCCAGCTCGTAGATATCGAACCCCAGCGACAACACCAGCACGTCCGCCGAGAAGTCCTTCACTGCCTTCAATGCCAGTTCCAGCTTTTGGAAAAACACCGCCTCACTCGCGCCATGCGCCATTGGCAGGTTGAGGTTGAAGCCTTCCCCCTTGGCTGCGCCGCGCTCCTCCGCAAAGCCTGCAACCCCCGGATAGAAGTTGGTCGGGTCGCCATGAATCGACACGTACAGCACGTCATCACGCTCGTAGAAAATCTCCTGGATGCCTTGCCCATGGTGCATGTCGGTGTCGAGCACGGCGACGCGCTCGAAGCCAGCGCGCAACGCCTGCGCCGCAACCGCCGCGTTGTTGATATAGCAGAACCCACCGGCTGCATCAAAACGCGCGTGGTGGCCTGGCGGGCGGCACAGCGCGTAGGCCGCGGGTGCGCCGTCGAGGATGTCCCGGGAGGCAGCGACGGCGCTTTGGGCGGACCAATAGGCCGAGCGCCAGGTGAGTTCGCCAATCGGGCAACTGCCGTCGGCGAGGTAGCGCGCCGCCTGGGCAAGGATGCCGCGCAGGGCGTTGGGCTCGCGCACGAAGATGTTGGACATGACTTCGTCGCCCCAGTCTTCGGGGATTTCTTTCCAGCGCTGGTGGGCTTCCTGGAGGAAGGCCAGGTAGGCCGCACCGTGCACAGCCAGCAGTGGATCAAGGCCCTGGTCGTGGGGTTGCTGGATGTCGAAGCCCAGGTTTTGCGCGGCCAGCAGCAGATTGCGGGCGCGCTCCGGGACTTCCTGCGGGGTACGCATCTGGCCACGGGAGTAGTAGCTGCGAGGATGGTGCAGGAGTTGTTCGGGGTGGAAATAAGTACGCATGGGATTTCTCCTGATGGGCACACATCTGCGGTTGAACACCGGACCTGTAGGAGCTGGCTCGCCTGCGATTGCGGTGGCTCAGATACAAATTTGTTGCCTGAACCACCGCTATCGCAGGCAAGCCAGCTCCTACATTTTGATCGTGTTCAACCTTGCAGAAATGTTTCGTTAATTAGCCTGGCCGGCACGTTTCAACACGGCATTGAGCAATACATCGGTGCCCTGGCGAACATCCTCGGGCAGCACATCTTCGGCTTCGTTATGACTCAAGCCTCCCACGCACGGAATGAACACCATCGCCGTGGGGCAGAACCGCGCCAGGTGGATGGCGTCATGGCCAGCACCGCTGACAATCGATTGCTGGGCATAACCCAACGCATCCACGGCGGACTGCACACAGGCGACACACTCGGCATCAAACGGTGTCGCCGGGCTGATCCAGTGCGGGCTGACGGTGACGCTCAGACCACGTTGGGCGGCGATGTCCTGCAAGCGGGCACGCACCTGTTGCTCCATGGCTTCTATGTCGGCGTCGCGGTGATGACGCAGGTCGACGGTAAAATTCAGCAAGCCGGGAATGGTGTTGCGCGACGACTTGGCGATGCTCAATTCACCCACGGTCGTGAGGCCCTCAGGCGCAAAATCAGCCCCCAGGTTTTCCAGCGACTGGATCATCTGCGCGGCGCCGTACAAGGCGTCCTTGCGCAGTGGCATCGGCGTGGTCCCGGCATGGGCGGCCATGCCTTCCACGCGCACGTCGAGCCAGCGAATCGCCTGCCCACCGGTGACCACGCCAATGCTCTTGGCGTTGTCTTCCAGAATAGGACCTTGCTCGATGTGCGCTTCAAAATACGCATCCACCGCGCCACCCAAGGGGCGCTCGCCGTTGTAGCCGGTGCTGCGCAACGCATCCGCCACGCTGACACCGGCGACATCCCGGGTGGCCAGCGCGTTATCCAACGCCAAGGTGCCGGTGAACACGGCCGAGCCGAGCATGGCCGGGGTAAACCGGGCGCCCTCCTCGTTGGTCCACACCGCGATTTCCAGCGGTTTGCGGGTCTTGATGCCGTGGTCGTCGAGGCTGCGGATCACTTCCAGTCCGGCCAGCACACCATAGACGCCATCAAAACGCCCGCCTTCCGGCTGGGTGTCGAGGTGGCTGCCCATCATCACCGGCGCAGCTTCAGGGTCGGTGCCAGCCCGGCGGGCGAACAGGTTGCCGATGGCATCGACGCTCAGGGTCAGCCCGGCCTCTTCACACCAGCGGCTGAACAGTGCGCGGCCCGCCTGGTCTTCGGCGCTCAACGCCAGGCGGCAACTGCCACCGCGGGCCGTGGCGCCGATTTCGGCCATGGCCATCAGGCTGGCCCACAGGCGCTCGCCATTAATCTTCAACATACACATTCTCCAATCAAACGCTTCAAGCCATTTCAAGACGGTGGGCGGTGGCGTGACGCCGGGACAACGCAAGTACGCACAGCAGCGAAACCCCCGCGATCGCGCTGTAGAACACTGCCATCGGCCACCACTGGCCCTGGTATTCATGGGCCAGCCAGGTGCCGATCAACGGCGTGAGGCCACCGGCCAGTGCGCCGCACACTTGGTAGGCCAGGGAGATGGCGGTGTAGCGCACGCGGGTTTCGAACAAGCCGCTGACGAAGCCGGCAATCACCGCATAAAACGAGGCCATGCACACCACGGCCAGGGCGATGCCGAGGATGATCAATGGCGCCTGGCCGCTGCTGACAAGCACGAACATCGGATAAGGCGAGGCCATCGCAAGCACGCTCATCGCACACAGAAAGCGTGTGGCACCGACCTTCTCCGCCACCCAGGCCGCCAGCGGCTGGACACAGAACTGGATGATGGCCACGACAAACAGGCATTCCAGAATCAACGAGCGCGGCAGGTTAAGTTGCTGGGTGGTGTAGGCAATCATGAAGGTGTTGGTGAAATACACCCCGGCAATCCCCAGGGTGTTGGCGCCGATGCACAGCAGCAGCGGGCGCCAGGCCGTTTTCAGCACTTCGATGACCGGGGCCTGATCCTGGGTGATGGCCCGGGCCTTTTCTGCCTTGGCTTTGTCTTCCAGGAACTCAGGCGATTCGTTGACGCCCAGGCGGATTGCCAGACCGACGATCAACAACAAGGCACTGGCCAGGAACGGCACGCGCCAGCCCCAACTGAGCAGGTCGGCCTCCGGCAAACGGGTTACCGCACTGAAGGCCAGCAACGACAGGATCAAACCCGCCGGGCTGCCCAACTGTGCAAAGGAGGCAAAGAAATTGCGACGGCCTTTGGGTGCATGTTCGCCGGCCATCAGCACCGCCCCGCCCCACTCGCCGCCAACGGCGATGCCCTGCACGATGCGCAGCAGCACCAGCAACACCGGCGCCGCGACGCCGATCTGCGCATAGGTCGGCAACAGGCCGATACATACGGTGACCACGCCCATCATCACCAGCGTGATCACCAGGGATTTCTTGCGACCGATACGGTCACCGATATGCCCAAACACAATGCCGCCCAATGGCCGGGCGAAAAAGCCCACGGCAAAGGTGCCGAACGCGGCCATGGTGCTGAACAGTTTGTCGTCGGAAGGGAAGAACAATTGACCGAACACCAGCGCGGCGGCGGTGGCGTAGATGTAAAAGTCGTACCACTCGATCATGGTGCCGATGAAAGCGGCGGCCGCGGCACGGCGCGGCTGCGGCGAAGCGGAAGGCTTCATGGGGCTGGCTCCTTTGGTTATTTTTTTGGCAGGAGAAAGGTCTGGCGCACGCGCTCTGATGGCGCTGGTTGAGGGTGATTTTTCGTCTCGGCCCTATGATTAGTCAATTTTCTATTTATTATTCCGATTATAAATTCTGCTTATTATCGAGCTGTCGACATGCCTGAAAATCGCCGCGATGTTCATCCGCTGCTCAATGACCGCCTGGACTGGAACCTGTTGCGCACCTTTCGGGTGATCGGCCAGGAGTTGAGCATCAGTCGCGCCGCCGCCCGCCTGCACCTCACCCAGCCGGCCATCAGCCAGGCGCTCAAGCGCCTGGAAGAACAGCTCGACTGCCACTTGATCGCCCGGCGCGGCCCGCGCTTCGTGCTGACCGAAGCCGGCGAGCAGATTTTCGCGATCGCCGGCGAGATGTATGGCCAGGTCTCGCAGATGAGCAACGCCCTGCAAAAGCCTGGCGACGAGGTGCTTGGCAAAGTGCGGTTGCTGATGATCAGCCGGATCAGTTCGGACACCTTTGATGACTTCCTGGCGGACTTCCATCGCCAGCATCCCCGGGTCGACCTGGACGTTGAGGTGATGCGCAGCTCTGACATCGTCGCCGCCCTGCTGGAGAAAACCGCGACGCTGGGCCTGAGCCTCAATCGCCGGCCGCAACCACGGCTGGAGCAGCACCTGTTCCTGCGTCAGCGTTATGCATTTTTTTGCGGGCGGCATCACCCGTTGTTCGGACGCACCGGGCTGGCGGAGGGAGATTTGCAGTCGGAGAACTTCGTGAGTTTTACCAGCGACCAGATCGGCGGAATGCTCTCGCCGTTGACGATCTTTCGCGACCAGCAGGGCTTCAGCGGGCGCATCGTGGCGTCGTCCTCCAGCCTGGAGGAAGTGCGGCGGTTGGTGATTGCCGGGTTTGGCCTGGGCTGCCTGCCGATTCATGTGGTGGCCGAGGATGTGAAGCATGGGCTGCTCTGGCGCTTGCCGCCAGACGAAGGGATTACCGACGTGGATATCCACCTGCTGTGGAACCGTGAGCAGAAGATGAGCCGGGCGGAGACGGTGTTTATCGAAAGCCTGTCGGCACGGTTGGCCGCAGAATAAATGGCGTGATATGCAAGTCACTTGGCGGCCTCTTGCTAGTGTATGAGAGAAGCCGGTCGACCATCATTCGTTCACAGGTTACTCCCGCAGTCTCAAACGAAGAGGTGTTCGAATGTCCAGGATATGGTTTATCACCGGCAGTTCCCGCGGCCTCGGCCGCTCGATTACCGTAGCCGCCCTGCGCGCCGGTGATCGTGTGGTTGCCACCGCGCGCAATCCCAAGCAGTTGGATGACCTGGTGGCCGAATACGGCGAGGCGATTTATCCGGTCACGCTGGACGTGACCAATAACCAGCAGGTGCTGGAAGCGGTGGATGCCGCGGTGAAACATTTTGGTCGCCTGGATGTGGTGGTCAATAACGCCGGCTACGGTGACCTGGCGTCGGTGGAAGATGTGACGCTGGAGGATTTTTCCGCGCAGATCAGCACCAACTTCTATGGTGTGGTGCACGTGAGCAAGGCGGTGGTGCCGGTGCTGCGCGCCCAGGGCCGTGGGCATATCTTCCAGGTATCGTCGTTGGGTGGCCGCATCGGCATGGCCGGCCTGGCCGCGTATCAGAGTGCGAAATGGGCAGTCGGTGGATTTTCCACAGTACTGGCACAGGAAGTCACGCCATTGGGCATCCAGGTGACCGTGCTGGAGCCAGGCGGCATGCGCACGGACTGGTCGGGCAGTTCCATGACGATTCCGGCCATCAGTGAGCCCTACCAACAAACGGTCGGCGCCTTGGTTGAATTGCTCAACTCCCCCGGCATCCTGCCGACGGGTCCGGACCGGGTTGCCGAAATCGTGCTGGAGCTGGCACTGAACAAAGACGCCCCGCTACGCTTGCTGATCGGCAGCGATGCCGTGCAATACGCCGCCCGTGCAGCCGCAGATTTGGCCGAGTCGGATAAGAAGTGGCACGACCTCAGCGTGTCGGCCTCGGATTAATCTCACGCTTTTGAAAAAGGTGCCGCATGCCTGACGTGACCCAACCCCGTTTCAACATACCGGATGTGTTCTGGCTGGCGCTGCAGAGCGTCGGGCTGGAGCCGTCGGTGGTGTTGCGTCAGGCACGCTTGCCCATGACCCTGCATATCCGCGAGCGGCGAGACCGGCGGCAGGTGACGACGCTGGAGTTCTTTCGCTTGTGGGAGGCGGTGCGCATACTTAATCCTGATCCGGCTGTCGGGATATTACTGGTGACGCGGCTGGATATCACCGCGCTTCCACCCTCCAGCTTTGCCGCTTTTATCGCCCGGGATTATCGGGATGGCCTGCACCGCCTCGCCCGCTTCAAGCAATTGTGCACACCCGAGCGCCTGCTGGTTTGCGAGGATGGCCGTGCCTGTACGGTGACCATCGACTGGTTGCACACGCCAGAATTACCGCCTGCGCTGCTGGTGGATGCGGCGTTTGCGACGTTTGTTGAATTGGGGCGACGGGGAGCACGGACGCAGATCACTCCCCTGCAGGTCGAACTGGCTCGCCCGGACGATGGCAGCCGTGCACTGGCCGAGTTTTTCGGTTGCTCCGTGCGTTTTGGTGCCGGGCGCAACGCGCTGATACTGGACGCCGCCGATCTGGACCGACCTTTTCCGGGGTACAACCCGCAAATGCTCGAAATGCTGAACCCGGGCCTGGTGGCAGCGCTTGCGGAGGCCTCGACACCGGCCAGCATCAGCCATCAGGTCAAGATCACCCTCAAGCGCTTCCTGGCCAGTGGCCGCCCCGAGATGGTCGAGGTAGCGCGGGAGCTGGGCATGAGCGAACGCACGTTGCAACGGCGCATTACCGAGGCCGGCACCAGTTTCAGGCAACTGATGCTGGAAACCCGCCAGGAAGTGGTGCGGCATCTGCTCACCGAGCCGTCGATTGAGATAGACGAGATCGCGTGCCTGGTGGGCTATGAAGATACCAACTCGTTTTATCGTGCGTTTCGTTCCTGGGAGGGGACGACGCCGGCTCGGTGGCGGGCGTTGCAGACGCCCTCATCGTCTCATTGACGCTATGCCGACAAAGCCTTCTCGGCACTGCGCGCCATGATCTGCAAATCCTCGAACGGGTTTCTGCCAATCAACATGAACGCATGGGACGGGCTGGACCAAAACACCACGTTCATGCCCCGGCGCTGCTCGGTGGCCATGGCCACCGCACCTTTTTTCGCCGCCGTAATGCACAGCGCCAGCGGGCCGTGGCGCGCGTCGAGGTAGGTCAGTTGGCCGATCAGTACGCCGTCATAATCGAGGATTTGTGCGCGGCGAAATTCGGCGCCAGGCAGGTGTACTGCATCCGGGTTCAACGGCAGGCCGAGCTGGGTCCCGACCGAACTCAGCTGGGCGATATGGGAGTCGGGATCGGCGCTGAGGTTTTCCAGGGTCTGGGGCGTATACAGCGCCATGTATTCGGCCACCGAGGCACGCCAGCCCGAACCGGGCTCAGGCCGGGGCCAGGTCATGAACAATCGATCAGCGACCACACCGGCCACCGCAAAGCTTGCTGCTACCGCGAGAAATTTGCGTCGACTCAGGGTGGGTGTTTGTGCCGGCGGCAAGGCATCGAGCATCACCTGCAAACGCTCTGTAGGGGCTTGATCGAGAACCGAATCGAAGGCTGATTTGAACGGCAAGTGGCCGCGCTTGAGCAGCTCCAAGCGGGCCGTCACGGCATGATCGATCCCCAGCAGGTTATCGATAACCTGACGCTGCTGAGGGTCTAACTCACCGTCCAGGTAAGCCACCAGCAGTTCATCCGACGGTGGTGTATTTTGAGTCATCGTCGTTCTCCGCTCGATTTATCCAACAAGCCGCTTGAGTGCGCAGTTTCAGCCAGCTTCATGCGTGCAGCGGCCAACCGGCTCATCACCGTTCCTACGGGAATATGCAGGACTTCGGCAATTTCCTTGTATGAGAGGCCTTCGACGTAGGCCAGAAAAACAGTCTCCCGCTGCGCTTCGGGTAATGCATTGACGCGCTTGATCACCTGCGCGGCCAGGACCTGGTCCTGAGCCAGGGCTTCACCGTCGAACGACAACGCCTGCTCGGCGTCGACAAACCCCTGCCCTTGCCGTACTCGCTGGGCGCGCAATTCGTTAAGCCAGATCGAATGCATGATCGTCAGCAACCAGCGGTCCAGCCGCGTGCCAGCCACGAACTGGCCTGCACGCTCCAACGCCCGCACGCAGGTGGCTTGCACCAGGTCATCAGCCACATGCTTTTGTCGCGACAGCACCAGCCCGTATCGCCATAAACGTGGCAACAGCTGGCTCAACTCTCGGCGCAACTCAGCGTCTGTGGTGATGGCAATCTCCCGGCTGTTCGCTCACAGCTTCAAGCCTGAGGCGCGGCGGCGATGGCTTCAGCCAGGTCTTCGTACTCTTCGCAGGTGGTGCTGCACAACGCCTTGATCTTCACCAGTTGCTCCTGGGCCAGGTCCACACGGCCCTTGATGACGTAGGCCTCCCCCAGGTACTCACGGACTTGTGCGTAGTTGGGGTCCAGTGCCACGGACTTCAGGTAGTAGCTGATGCCTTCATCGGTGCGCCCCAGTTTGCGGGTGGCGTAGCCGCGGTAGTTCAGGGCCTTGGCGGTGTTCGGGTTGTGCAGGGTGTCGAGCAGTGACAAGGCTTCTTCATAACGCCCGTCCTTGGCCAGGCGATAGGCGTAGTCGGTGCGGTCGGCGTCCGACGTGGCCTTGCTGGTTTGCAGCACGCACTTGCCGGTCTTGGTATCCCAGACCTGGCCTTTGGGGCAGTTGGGCTTGGGCGGCGCCGATTCGTCACCGGAGGCATGGGCCTGGCCGGCCAATAGCGCGGCGGCCATACAGGCGCCAAAGAACAAAGCGGTGCGGTAACCAACGGCGTGCTCGGGACGATTCTTCATGGCATTCATGCTCCGTAACGATAGGGAAAGTACAGCAGCAAACTCAGTAGGGAAGATCGCCACGAGGGGCCGGCAGCATGCGGCGCAACGTGCTGTCGCGCTGGATGTAGTGATGCCACAGCGCGGCGCAGGCATGCAGCCCGGCGAGTACGATGATCGCCCAGGCGACATTGTTGTGCAGGCCACCCAGAGTGCCTCGCAATTCGTGATCGATCACAAAAGGCGCTGGCACCGGGAACAGTCCGAAAAAGTTGAAGGGCTCGCCTTGGGCCCAGCGGAACAGGAAGCCCAGGGTCACCTGCGTCAGTAACAACAGGTATAGACAGCCGTGGGCGATTTTGGCGGCCACGTTAAGCGCAGGGTGATTGTCGGCCTTTGGGTGATTGCCGCCGAACAGACGCCAGAGGATACGTGCAGCGATCAGCACTGCCATGGCGATGCCGAGGGAGATATGGACGGATTGCAGGCCCTTGCGCAGCGGCGTGCCTTTTTCCAGGTTTTCCCAGATATGGGCGCTGGCGAACATGAAGATCACCAACGCGGCGGTCAGCCAGTGGAAGGTGCGGGTCAGGCGGTCGTAGCGGTCGGCGGGGCTGTTCATGGGCGTTTCCTGGGGGGGCTGTGTGGTGAACACCGCAGCAGGAAAACTTATTCAGAGGGAGAGTAAAATTCACAGATTAGACCTGTTTATTTTCCAACCCCGCATCCTTGGTCAAAATATGCGAACTAAATGCTAGAAACTCCCCCAGGTGTTTTGTGATGATCGCTACGGTAATCGGCAGTTGAAGCGTCTGGTACTCGTGAACAGCAATGTTACGGAACCCGACCATGTTCTTCAGGTTGGTCAGCAACGCAGGATTGACCCAACCGCCCTGGCATAACAACTCAAACACGTCACGAGCGCCTTGTGGAACGCCCAGGCGCTCACGACGAATCAAGTGCTGGCCCATATCCAGCGCTGCCTCACAGGCACGCTGAATATTCAAAATCGCCGCATCCTGGCGCGTGAAATCTGTGGCGAAGCTGGTGGGATCTTTATCGTATTCCTGACGGGCGCGCGCAACGTACCGCTCAATGCTGGCTGCTTTATTGATGAGAACATCATCGACCATAAACTTTCCCTTCCTTCTGGATATCCGCCAACAACTCAGCCCTTGCCGTGTCCAGCGCGGTTTTTTCGCTCAGGACGTAGCTCTCGAATAAACCCGCCTGGACGTTCCCGGACCAGAGCCGACGCCCAGTGGTCAATACTTGGTATTGCATTACCGTTGAGGCTGCGCGCAAATCAAGCAAGTCGACGGGAACTCCAACGATATCGGCCAACTCCCCGGAGAGCTGCCATAGCAATAAAGGCTCGACCACTCCCGCAGAAAGGACCGCAACATCCAGATCACTCTCACTACCTGCCTCACCCGTCACTTGGCTACCGAACACATACACAGCCAATAGTTCGGGAACTTCAGCCTGCAAACGCGCCAGTACTTTTTTAAAATTCATGACTGATGTCCGAAGCGCCAATTAACGAAGACCGTAGCAGAATCCATTATGCAGTTTCTGACTGAAAGCAAAAAAACCCCGACAACATTGAAGTTATCGGGGGTTTTTCATTTTTCAATAATGGCGGAGAGATAGGGACACTCTGCTAAATGCCCCGCGCGCGCCCAAAACACAAGCGCCATAAGGGCTACAGCTGAGTTTTGGTGCAAAATGGTGGTACAAAACAGTATCTGTATTGGAAAAATGCGCGTCTCAAACCAAACAGAAGTCGGCCACATCATCTGCCCTTCAATACAAGGTCGGTCTGCTTCATCACAAAGACGGAGGCAACACCGGCAAGATGGTTGATGGTCTGTGCGAGGTTCGATGATGGCGGCACATAACCGGCGCTCTTACCATGGGAGACGCTTTTATCGTTCCTAGAAGCCCCTACACATTGGAAAATCGTAGCTGTACCTCGCAACATCTGAGAGGTGTTTTCATCAATAGCCCCTGATGCCTTCAACGCTTTCATAGTGAGAGTGGAAAGCCGTTCCACAGCCTCTTTCTCGTAACCACTTTCACCTAGTGACCTGAGGCACCCTTTCAGCACAGTTTCGATGTGGCTACAGCTCAACGTGATGGAAAGCTCTGGATCAGTCAGGACGCATCCCCTAGCCTTCAACCATGAGTCCAGCAGCATGGTATTGCCGCTAAAAAGTCCATCGAGGTCTGCATCAATTTCGGTTTTCTCAACAGTCACAAATTGAGAAAGGGACTGAACCGCAGAGGCAGTTTTCAGGTACTCCCGCTCAAGGTTCACCAGCAAATCAGCTACCAGTGAATTTAGAACCTTGTGGTCACTGACACGTCTTTGCATGTCAGTACCAGCTTCCTCCAACGAGCAGTAATTCCAGTAATCAAAATCGCTTGGCCGAGGCGCCTCTTTCCAGCAAATCTTCAGCTCTCGACCAGTGAATGCGAGATAGCACAGTGTGTGCCCAATGGGGTCTCCTTCATGGTCAAGAATTTCATCAAAGGCAATGGTTTCACTGTTGCCACCACACCCAAGACCTTCGACCAAATCGAGTAGCTTTTGCTCGAAAGCTCTCAATCCATGCAGCAATTGCAGGTTCTCGTTTTTTACTTTTGCTGATCGAGCGGCCAGCTCTAAAAATCCATCTTCACTCATTTTCTGAAACCATCAGATCTTTCAGCTTTTCCAGAATGTAGATTGCCACTGCACCAGCAAGATTGTTGGACAGACGTGCCTCATCAGCATTGGCGGTTTTGTCACCACCATGCGCTGTACCCAAATGTGTTCTTAATGCACCGGCACTTTGTGATATGCCCTTAACCCCACCAAAAAAGGCTTTAATATCTGCTGTATGGTCTTCGCCATTGGGAAACTTTAACGGCGGAAAATCTGCAACGACAGCATTTATGAAATCGGTAATTGTTTTTTTGTTGCCTAAAGGAATTTTCCTTTTTTCGAGGTAATGGCGGCAAACAGATTCAAGAAACTGGGTTGTGCGCGTTAGGGAGTCGCTTGCATCCGTGTCAATTGCCAAGCGTGCTTTCACCCACTGCTTTTCAAAGTAATTGCCATTCATCAAATCAGATAAATCTTTATGAATGCTCTCGCTTTGAATGTCTGAGAATTCTGACAGAAGCCGAGCAGAGCCTTTAGCCTCACCAAGCATTTCAGAAACGGCTTCTTCAACGGCAATCCAGAGCGAATTAATTGAATCTCTTGAAGCTACTTTGGTTAATTTCTCATCATCTTTAAAATCGCCAATATAGTGGACAGTCATTTCTCCTTCGCGAGCTGTCCCATAATTGTGTCCGTCTTCATGAGTGGTAGAAGTTAGAACGCGAAGATTACTTCCATCAAAATTCAATTTGGCGTATTCCCAATCATCTTCATCGACCATGCCCAACACAATTTTCTTACCTGTGACGTATAGGCTCAATCCATTCAGAGCTTCGCGCAATTCTTTCTCAACAATTTCAAGCCCAGTACGGACCTCACTCCGGGTTTCAAGAACCTGCTGGGACATGCGTTGTAGAGCTTCCTTTCTAGTAGTCATGTGATACCTAGTCAACGAGAGACACGATGGAGGTTGTGAAAGACGATACCCCACAGCTCAATGTCTTCCCACTATCCAACCTCAATGCTTGCATTGAGGGGGTAGTGAGCCAGCAAAATAGGCTAGTTGCCTAGGCGCGAGCTGTACTCCTTGCAACAAAAGTCAGCCCCGATGACCATCGCCACAATGTCACTATCCAAAGGCTCCCCGAAAGGACCGTCCGACAAACGACCAGTGCGATACGCTGCCCCCTAACTGCACCTACCCATGTCAGTTGCGGCTAAACCGCCCTTTCATCCAATGCCAAAAGCCCTTCTTTTTCTCCGCGACTAGCTGATTGTGAGCTTGCTGCAATTCCAGCTCTTTGCCATCCAGTGCCGCTTTCAGGTCGATAGATTGACCCTTTAGCTTATTGAATTGGTCGCTTGAGTTCTGCCAAAGACTGTGGGCTTTTACGAGCCTACTGTGCGTGGCTTTAAGCTCTTCATCCTTTGCAGTGATTTTCTGATAGAGAAGCGCACAATCACGTTGTCGATTAGCCTCTGTAGCCTTCAACTTTTCAGCTTGGTCAGCGGCAAATTCACGATGGAATTTAGTGCTGACAGGATCAGAAACAATCTTCGCGTAGACCTTCTCAGAAAGTAGTTCTTTAGTCTTAGCAAATCGTCTCTCAAGACTACCTTCAAGATCATCTTGGCGTATATGTTGTTCGACCCTCAAACCTGGTCCCACCTTGACTTCAATGATGGGTACGCAGTGCGCCTCGAAATCATCAATTTTAGGACGTTCACACTGGTGCTCCACCCAAACCTCAATGGCGACCTTCCCACCCCATTTTTTATAGAACGGATTGTCCTCTGTAAACTCGCCGTAAAGGTCCGGGTAATAAGTGCGCCCATTACCAAAACGAAGCTCTGCTTCGTCAGCCACAAGCCTTGTGAACTTGAAGGGCACCACTTGGTTGCCAAACACAAAACTGATAGTTTCGAGTTGCGATAAGGCAGCAATTACAAAAGCATGCGAAATCGATTCTCCATCGCTGCTTGTGCTTCCACCTGAAGGTTTATCAAGGTTTTTGTATCTGAACCAACCGTTTTTTACCGCAACCATTGGCTTACGCTTATGCTCGCGTGCATGAGTGCTGTAGAACGATAACGACTCATAAAAATGGTAATTCTCACGCTTCAGCTTTAAAGCTTGCCAGATAAAAAAAAGCTTATATCGGCCATCTTCGCGGTTAATGAATCCATTAGAATTTTTTGCACAAGCCCAGATTTTCATAATGTACTTAGGGTATCCATTCCAAAAACGATCTAGTCGGTACAGGACCTTACAGGATTGGTGTGTGCTCTTACAAAAGGATGATCGGCATCTTATCGGCTAACCATCATCACGGGAATTGAACCCTCAGCAATCAACGCCTTCAGCAAACTCCCCCGAGAAGTCTATTATTGATGCATCCTAGGCATTGGGACTGGTCAAATTTCAAGCAAAAAAAAGCCCCAATCCGAAGATCAGGGCTATTTTTTTAGTACAAAGCGCTGGTACAAGCTCGCTTTACCAAACCCTTATAAACTATTGATTTATAAGGGTTTTTAATATGGCGGAGAGATAGGGATTCGAACCCTAGGTACCGGTGAAGGTACAACGGATTTCGAATCCGTCCCATTCGGCCACTCTGGCATCTCTCCAACGGCGCGCATCATAACAGCCTGTTTCCTGGAAGCAAAGCGCCAAAGCGATTTTTTTCCGTGCTATCAGATGCTTGCGTCGGTTACAGCGGTACGCCGAGACGATTGGCGACTTCTTCGTAGGCTTCGATGACGTCACCGAGGCCCTGGCGGAAGCGGTCTTTGTCCATCTTCTTGCGAGTGTCTTTGTCCCACAGGCGGCAGCCGTCCGGGCTGAATTCGTCGCCCAGGACGATGGAGCCGTCGTGGAACACGCCGAATTCCAGTTTGAAGTCCACCAGCAGCAGGCCGGCGTCGTCGAACAGTTTGCTCAGGACGTCGTTGACCTTCAGCGACAGCTCCTTCATGCGAGCCAGTTGCTCAGCGGTGCCCCAACCAAATGCCACCACGTGGGATTCGTTGATGAACGGGTCACCCTTGGCGTCGTCTTTCAGGAACAGCTCGAAGGTGTAGGGGTTGAGCTTGAGGCCCTCCTCCACGCCCAAACGCTTCACCAGGCTGCCGGCCGCATAGTTACGCACGACGCACTCGACCGGGATCATGTCGAGTTTTTTCACCAGGCATTCGTTGTCGCCCAGCAGTTTGTCGAATTGGGTCGGAATGCCGGCCGCTTCGAGTTTCTGCATGATGAAGGCGTTGAACTTGTTGTTCACCATGCCTTTGCGGTCGAGCTGTTCGATGCGCTTGCCGTCGAACGCCGAGGTGTCGTTGCGAAACAGCAGGATCAAGCGGTTGGCGTCGTCGGTCTTGTAAACCGATTTGGCTTTGCCGCGGTAGAGTTCTTCACGTTTTTCCATGATGGGCTCCGCTTGCTAAGTAGGTGGGCTAGGCGATGTGTCGCCAGTCGAGCCCTGAATCTTGATCGGCCAGTTGCAGCCAGTCCGGGTCGCACCCAAGGGTGTCGACAAAACATTGCCGGGCCAGCTGCGGCAGGTTGTTCTTGCTGCTCAGGTGGGCCAGGACCAGGTGTTGCAGGTCTTGCCAGCCCAACTCATACACCAGGTACGCCGCCTGGTGGTTATTCAAATGTCCAAACTGCCCGCCGACCCGCTGCTTGAGAAAGGCCGGGTAGTGGCCACGCGCAAGCAGGTCACGGCAGTGGTTGGACTCGATCATCAATGCGTCGAGGTCCCGGTAACCGTCCAGCACCTTGGCGCAGTACGAACCCAGGTCGGTGAGCAGGCCAAAACGCCGTTCACCGTCGCTGAATACGTATTGCGTCGGTTCCTGGGCATCGTGGGCCACTTCAATCACATCGATGCTCAAGGCACCGATCTGCAATTGTTCGCCACCGGCCAGCAAACCTGCGGGTTCAATCGGTTTGCGCATCCCGCGCAAGGTGCCGCGACTCAGGTACACCGGAAGATTGTAGCGCCGAGACAGCAAACCCACGCCATGCACGTGGTCGGCATGTTCGTGGGTCACCAGAATCGCGCTCAACTGCGCGGGGTGAACCCCCAGGCGCAGCAGACGCCGCTCGGTTTCCCGCAGGGAGAAACCACAATCCACCAGGACGTACGTGTCGTCGTGGGCTACAAGCGTGCCGTTCCCTTGGCTACCGCTGCCGAGAACGGCAAAACGCATCGGATCAGCCCAGGTTGTCCTGAATCACGCCCAACACTTTGCGCGCCACTTCTGCCGGCGCCACGGTGTTGATGTTTTTCTCGACGGTGACTTGCACGCTTTCGCCTACCTTGCTCAAACGAACCTGGTAACGCTCGGCGCGGGTCTCGATCTCTTCCTTGGTCGGCTTGCTGCCGAACAACTTGCTGAAGAAACCTGGCTCGTCGTCTTTCTTCTCGGCTTTTTCGGCCAGGTTGATGTAGTACAGGCCCAGGCTGCGGTTGATGTCTTCAACGCGCCATTCGCCGTGCTCCAGCGCGCGGCCGACACTCGACCAGGCGCGATCCAGGTCTTCACCCAGGTTGAGCACCACGTTGCCGCTGCCGTCTTCGCTGAGGCTGACGCGGCTAGGTGTGTCAAAGCTACCGGCGGCGAGCAGGGAGACGGAACCGCCCTTCTCGGAGATACGGCTCATGCTGGCGAGCATTTCGTCGACCAGGGCAGCGTCCACGCCGGTGTTGACCGAACGTGGGGTGAAATCGACGTTGGCGGTGCTGCCGGCAGGACGCTCGGCGCTGACTACGTAGACTTCACTGGTGTTGCGTTGCACGCCTGGCTCGATACGCACGCGGATGCGGGCTTCGCTGTCATTGGCTACACCACCGGCCTGCAGGCGCTTGGCCATGGATGCCGACAGTTCGCTGGTGTGCTGCCACGCGGTGGTGAACTCACCGGTCTGCGGGCGTTGTTCGTCAATGCGGAAACCGTTGTCCTGGAAGAACTGGACCGCCACCGGCCAGACTTCGGCAGGTGGGCGCTGGGCCATGACCCAACGGGTGTCGCCGCTCTTCTGCAGGCTGTAGTCGCTGGCGTCGGCCACGGCCGACAACGGCTGTGGACGCGGCACTTCGTATTCACCCTTGACGGTGTCGTCGGCCACGTTGCGCGGAATCGGCAGCAACGGGTCAAGGCGCTTGGCGACATTGACGTCCGGCGGCAATTTCATCGGGGCGGTTTGTTGGGCTTCCAGGTAATCGCTACCGCGGTCGCGGAAGTAGCCTTCCGGGCCCCAGATCCAACCGCAGCCACTGGTGCTGGAGATAATCAAGGCAAGTGCGGAAAGTCCGGCCAATCGCTTCATGCGTAGTGCTTCCTCAATTAAACCAGGACGCCGGACTGGCGCAGGGCCTGTCGCAGCGGTTCGTGACAGGCTTCGCTGAGCCAGGTGAGCGGCAGACGGATACCGTCCGGCATCAGGCCCATCTCATGCAGCGCCCATTTCACGGGGATAGGGTTGGATTCGATAAACAGGGTTTTGTTGAGCGGTGCCAGTTGTTCGTGGATCGCCCGGGCCTTGACCGCATCACCGGCGATGGCCGCGGCACACAGCTCGCTCATGGCGCGCGGTGCAACGTTGGCAGTCACCGAGATGTTGCCTTTGCCGCCCAGCAGGATCAGCTCGACCGCCGTGGCGTCGTCACCGGAGTACACCAGGAAGTCGCTGCTGACGCCGGCCAGGATGTCCTTGGCGCGCTGCAGGTCACCGGTGGCTTCCTTGATACCGATGATGTTCGGTACGGTGGACAGGCGGATCACGGTCTCGGCCTTCATGTCGCAGGCGGTACGACCGGGTACGTTGTAGAGGATCTGCGGGATATCGACCGCTTCGGCAACGGCGCGGAAGTGCAGGTACAGGCCTTCCTGGGTCGGCTTGTTGTAGTACGGCGTCACCAGCAGGCAGGCATCGGCGCCGGCTTTCTTGGCGTTGCTGGTCAATTCGATCGCTTCGCGGGTCGAATTGGCGCCCGTGCCGGCGATGACAGCAATGCGCCCTGCAACGCGCTTGACCACGAACTCGATCACTTCGATGTGTTCTTCCACATCCAGTGTGGCCGATTCACCTGTGGTGCCGACCGCCACGATGGCGTTGGTGCCCTCTTGCAGGTGGAAGTCCACCAGTTTGCCCAGGCTGTCCCAGTCGAGATTACCTTGTGCATCCATGGGTGTGACCAGTGCCACCATACTGCCCGCAATCATGCAACCGCTCCTGCCGGAAAAAGAGAGCGGTAATGGTACTGGCGCCAAGATGCTTGTACAAGCGAAGTACCGCCTGAGGATGCGTTCTGGATCAACTTAGTTCGCAGCAGCGCCATCATTCTGCCAAAGCGGGGTTTGATGAAGCTGATTACGTAATGAAAACGCCACCTCCTAGCCCTTGGCGATGGTTTTCGCTACCCTTCAACCTTTGATTGATACCGCTTGCATCGTATCGACCGCTCATCGCTTTAGGAAGGCTGCATGTCCACCCCCACAGTCCGCGAACAATTCCTTGTCATCAGTGCCCTTGGCGCCAACCCCATGGAGCTGACTAACGTCCTGTGCCGCGCCAGCCATGAAAACCGCTGCGCCGTCGTGACCTCCCGCCTGACCCGCCATGGCGAGTGCAGTGCGCTGGTCCTGCAGATTTCCGGGACCTGGGATGCCCTGGCCCGCCTTGAAACCGGTTTACCGGGTTTGGCGAAGAAGCATGACTTCACGGTCAACGTGGTGCGCAGCGCCGCCCTGGAAAACCGTCCGCAGGCCCTGCCCTACGTGGCCTATGTCAGTTCGGCCTACCGCTCGGACATCGTCAACGAGCTGTGCCAGTTCTTTATCGACCACAACGTCGAGCTGGAAAACCTGACCTGCGACACCTATCAGGCTCCGCAGACCGGCGGCACCATGCTCAACGCCACCTTTACCGTGACCTTGCCGGCCGGCGTGCAGATCAGTTGGCTGCGCGACCAGTTTCTGGATTTCGCCGATGCCCTGAACCTCGACGCACTGATCGAGCCTTGGCGCCCACAGAACCCTATGTAAGGAAGTCTTCATGTCTGTAGTGATCGACCAACCGGTAGCCGACTTCGAAGCCCAGGCCACCAGCGGGCAAACCTTCAGCCTCGCCGGGCTCAAGGGCAAGCAAGTGGTGATCTACTTCTACCCGAAAGACAGCACCCCGGGCTGCACCACTGAAGGCCAGGGCTTCCGTGACCAGCATGCTGCGTTCAAGGCGGCCAACACCGAGGTGTTTGGCGTGTCCCGGGACAGCGTGAAGTCCCACGAGAACTTCAAGGCAAAGCAGGAATTCCCCTTTGAGCTGATCAGCGACAAGGACGAAGCGGTTTGCCAGCTGTTTGATGTGATCAAGCTGAAGAAGCTGTATGGCAAGGAATACCTGGGTGTTGATCGCAGTACCTTCCTGATCGACAAGAATGGCGTATTGCGCCAGGAATGGCGCGGTGTGAAAGTGCCAGGCCATGTGGATGCAGTGCTCGAAGCGGCACAGGCGCTGAACCAGGCTTGATTCACCTGCTGGCTTTGAAATAGCTATCGCAGGCAAGCCAGCTCCCACCTGTGATCATTGTTCGACAGGACAACTCAGTCAATGTGGGAGCCGGGCTTGCCCGCGATGAGGCCTGCACCGGCACCACAAATATCAGAGTAACGGCGCCACCACCGGCTCCTGCCGAGGCCAGGCATCCAGCACCGCCTTGAACAGCGTCGCCAGGGGAATCGCAAAGAACACCCCCCAGAAGCCCCACAACCCGCCAAACAACAACACCGCACAGATGATCGCCACCGGATGCAGGTTCACCGCCTCGGAGAACAGCAGCGGCACCAGCACGTTGCCGTCCAGCACCTGGATGATGCCGTACACCGCCATCAGGTAGATGAACTGATCACTCCAGCCCCACTGGAACAGCGCGATCAACATCACCGGCACCGTCACCACCACCGCGCCAACGTATGGCACCACCACTGAAACACCCACCAGCAGCGCCAACAGGGCAGCGTAGTTAAGCCCCAGCGCGACAAAACCGATGTAAGTGACGCCACCGCAGATAAAAATCTCGATAACCTTGCCGCGGATGTAGTTGGCAATCTGCCGGTTCATTTCCTCGGCGACCCGGGTAATCAGCGCACGCTCACGGGGCAGATAGCCACGCACCCAGCGACCGATCATCTCGCGGTCCTTGAGGAAGAAAAACACCAGGATCGGCACCAGTACCAGGTAGATCATGATGTTGACCAGCAGCGGCAAGCTCGAAAGGGAAAAGGTCAGCGCCCACTGTCCGAACTTTCCGATTTCGCCGCGAGCCACCTCAATGGCCTGCAGGACCTGCTCGTCCGACACCAGGTGCGGATAGCGCTCAGGCAACAGCAGCAGCAATGACTGCCACTTGGCGAGCATGCCCGGTAGCTCGTTGAACAAGGTGATCAACTGGTGCCACAGCAAAGGCACCACGATCACGATAAATACCAGCAACAGCCCCATGAACAAGGCAAACACTAGACCCACCGCTGCCCCACCCGGCAAGCGCAGACGCTCCAGGATGGAGACCAGGCCTTGCATCAGGTACGCCAGCACCATCCCCGCCAGTACCGGCGCCAGCATGCCGCCCAAAGTGAGCACGGCCGTAAAGGCAAGAAACAGCAGGACGGCCAGCACCACGGCTTCTTCGTCGGAGAAGTAGCGCTGAATCCAGTCACGTAACACTTTGAACATCAATAAACCTCAGGCGATAAGGACAGCATATTCAAGCGATTCAGGCCTTGCGCAACCAGTAACGATAGACGCCCGCTTCGTCTTCTTCATGCAGCAGGGTGTGGCCGGCCAGCTTGGCAAACGTACGAAAGTCCCGCTGGGAGCCAGCGTCCGTGGCGATCACCTTGAGCACCGCGCCGCTGGCCAGCCGATTGAGCTCCAGCTTGGCCTTGAGCAAGGGCAGCGGGCAGTTAAGGCCACTGGCATCCAGTTCGGCATCGAAGGCTACAGCGTCGGTCATGGTCTAACTCCGGGTGGGCGTCGAGGGCGCTTAGAATATCTGGTCCGAAGCTCAGTGTCCGGCTACAGTAAGCTCTTTGTCGAAAGGCTTTGTGCATGACTTTTTTGCGCCCTACCCTGCTGACGCTGGCTTGCCTGCTTGCCTCTCCAGGCTTCGCCGACGACCTGCCGTCACTTGGCGACGCCAGTTCTGCCATTGTCTCGCCAAAACAGGAATACGATCTGGGTCGGGCATGGCTGGCCTACCTGCGTGGCCAGGTCTCGCAACTCAACGACCCGCAGCTCAAGGATTACGTCGAATCCAGCGTTTATAAGCTGGTGGAAACCAGCCAGGTCAATGACCGGCGCCTGGAATTCATTCTGATCAACAGCCCGCAGTTGAACGCCTTTGCCGCACCGGGTGGCATCGTCGGGGTCAACGGCGGCCTGTTCCTCAACGCCCAGACCGAAGGCGAATATGCCTCGGTACTGGCCCACGAATTGGCTCACTTGTCCCAACGTCACTTCGCACGAGGCGTGGAAGCACAGCAGCGCATGCAGATCCCGATGATGGCTGCGCTGCTCGGCGGCATCATCGCTGCCGCCGCTGGCGCAGGCGATGCGGGCATTGCCGCGATCGCCGGCAGCCAGGCCGCCGCGATCCAGGAGCAACGGCGCTTTTCCCGGCAAAACGAGCAAGAGGCTGACCGCATCGGCATTCTCAACCTGGAGAAAGCCGGCTACGACCCACGGTCCATGCCAACCATGTTCGAGCGCTTGATGCGCCAGTACCGTTTCGATGCCAAGCCGCCTGAATTCCTGCTGACTCACCCGGTAACCGAATCGCGGATCGCCGACACCCGCAACCGTGCGGAGCAAGCCAAGCTGGGTGGCATTGAGGACAGCCTGCGCTATCAACTGATCCGTGCTCGAGTGCAACTGTATTACGAAGACACCCCGGGGCTGGCCGCCAAACGTTTCCAGGCCCAGCTGGATGAAAATCCGAAGAACGATATCGCGCGTTATGGCCTCGCCATCGCTCAGATCAAGGGTGCCCAGTTCAACCTGGCCCGGGAAAACCTCAAGCCGCTGCTGGCCAAGGCGCCCAACGACATCACCTACAACCTGGCGCAGATCGAGCTGGACATGACCAACAATCGCCTGCCGGATGCCCAGCAGCGTACGGACCGAATGTTGACGCAATATCCAGGCAACTATCCGCTGAACCAGGTTCGTGTGGATCTGCTGCTCAAGCAGAACCGCAACGCTGACGCGGAAAAAGCCCTGGAAGGATTGTTGAAGTCTCGCCCGGACGATCCGGACGTCTGGTACCAGGTTGCGGAAACCCGTGGCTTGTCGGGCAATATCATCGGCCTGCATCAGGCCCGGGCCGAGTACTTCGCGCTGGTGGGAGATTTCAAGCAGGCCATCCAGCAATTGGATTTCGCCAAGCGTCGCGCCGGCAGCAACTTCCCGCTTTCGTCACGTATCGACGCACGCCAGCGTGAACTGATCGACCAGGAACGCATGATCAAAGACATGATGGGCTAAACCTTTCAGCCACAAAAAAGCCCCGCTCTCGAACATCGAGAGCGGGGCTTTTTATTGGACTAGCGGATTACTCGGCCAGTTTGAAGGTAATGAAGCTGGCACGCCCCTGACGCAGGACGCGCATCGACACCGAACGGTTCTTCGGCAGCGCCTTGGCGATGTCGGTGAACTCTTTGGTGGAGTTGATAGCCTGGTTGTTCAGGTGGGTGATGACATCACCTGGTTGCAGGCCGATCAGGGAGGCAGGACCGTCCTGGACTTCCTTGATCACTACACCGCTCTTGAGGTCGAAGCTCTTTTTCTGTTCGTCGGTCAACTCGACTACAGCAATGCCCAGGCGATTGCTGCTGCGCTCGGCACCTGGCTTGCTGTTGCCCAGCGCATCCAGCGCCGCGCCTTCTTCCGGGATCGCACCGACGGTCAGTTCGACGTTCTGGCGCTTGCCGTCACGAATCACTTCCAGCTTGGCCTTGCTGCCGGCCTTGAGCGCGCCCACCAGGTGTGGCAAGTCCGCAGACATGACGATCGGCTGGCCGTTCATGCTCAGGATCACGTCACCGACTTGCAGGCCACCTTTGGCAGCAGGGCCATCGTCCTGGATCTGCGCGACCAGGGCACCGGCCGGCTTGTCGAGACCGAAGGATTCAGCCAGGTCCTTGTTCACTTCCTGGATCACCACGCCCAGCCAGCCGCGGCTGACTTTGCCACCGGTTTTCAGCTGGTTCGAAACGTCCATGGCCACATCGATCGGAATCGCGAACGAAACGCCCATGAAACCACCGGAGCGGGTGTAGATCTGCGAGTTGATGCCAACGACTTCACCCGCCAGGTTGAACAACGGACCGCCGGAGTTGCCCGGGTTGATCGGCACGTCGGTCTGGATGAACGGCACGTAGTTTTCGTTCGGCAGGCTGCGACCGATGGCGCTGACGATACCCTGGGTCACAGTATGGTCAAAACCAAACGGCGAACCGATGGCGACGACCCATTGGCCGGCTTTCAGGTCCTGGGATTTGCCCAGTTTCAGCACCGGCAGGTCCTTGCCTTCGATTTTCAGCAGGGCCACGTCGGAACGTGGGTCGGTGCCCACCAGTTTGGCTTTCAGCTCACTGCGGTCCGCCAGGCGCACCAGGATCTCGTCGGCGTCGGCAATCACGTGGTTGTTGGTGAGGATGTAGCCGTCAGGCGAGATGATGAAGCCCGAGCCCAGGGACTGGGCCTCACGCTGGCCGCCACCACCGCCACGCGGCGTGCGCGGCTGGGGCATGCCGCGTTCGAAGAACTCCCGCAGCATCGGCGGCAGGCCTTCCAGGTCGGGCATCTGCTGGTTGGAGACCTTACGATCCGGCAGCTTCTGCGTAGTACTGATGTTCACCACGGCAGGCGACGCCTGCTCCACCAGTTGGGTGAAGTCAGGCAGCTCGGCCGCTTGCGCGGTAACGGCCTGACCCAGCACCAGCACCGTGGCGACTATGGATAGGTAAGACTTCAAACGTGGTATCGACATACAGCTCCCGTTACGACGAGCAGGGTTGAGCGACAGGGTTCAATAAACGCCGAAAAACTGCGACCGACATTTTTGTTCCGCGAACAAAACAAGGCCAGGGCCGTTAAGCCCTGACCTATAAAAAACATAGGGGATATTAGCAAGTGAAAAAAATGATCCAGACATTTCATGCTCTCGGCAGAGGCAGGCATCGACTATCTCCTGCGCAACATTGAAATATCAGGATGAACATAGGATTAACAACTCAAGGCTTGGCGGGCACGGTGCCACTGCGTAGTGACAGCGCTATTCGCTCGGCGGTGCCAATCGGGATCTCGCCGACGACGGTCACCATCACCTCGCCTTCCAGGGTATTCAACCGCCGTGAAACGGCGACTGTCGGGCCCAACTGGGTGCGGGTCTCGTTTACGGTCGCACCGTTAAGCGGCTCCAGGAATACCGAAAAACGCGCCAGACCATCGTCATACATCAGACTGCTGACGGTTACCTTGGTGTGGGAGTCTTTATGGGCACTGCTGTTGACCAGCTGAAAGCCTGGTGGCAACCAGTCGAGGCGCCAATCCTGAGGGATCTCGACCTCCGGGGCCTTGGCGTTGGTCACCGCCACCAGCGTGCATTCGCCACTGGGCTGCAAATCACGATCGTCAGGCACCGATGTATTGAGCTGGGTGAACTGGAAACGCTCCAGCAACTGGCCCTGGTCGTTAAGCAACAATGACTTCAATGGCAGCGCAGTTTCACGATCCAGATGCAGCTCAAAACCATAACGGTATTGATCGCGGGGGGTCACGGAGACGATCACCGCATTCCGACCGGCCACGCGCGATTTGCCGATGACGGCAAGATCGTAGAACGCTTTGAGTTTTTGCGGATCAAGGGTACGCGCAGAGGTATTGGGGGAGCCCCCAAGCCCGGCAACCAGCGTGCCGCTCACGCATTGGGTACGGCCATCGACGCGCAGGACTTCCTGGGCAGAACCATCGAGCTGCAAAAGCCGCTCACGGACCTGACCATTCTGGACACGATGCCAGATGTCATGGGTAGAAAAACTACCGTTACGCTCGTAGATGAAGGTGCCCTGAAAGCTTTGCTGCTGCTCCGCCCGCCCAAGACGCGTCAGCCAGTCTTGGGCTTCATCGGCATGGGCGGGGACTGCAAACCAGCCACTGAGCAAAAGCGCAAGGAGCGGTATGGCGCGCATAAAGCTCCTTGGCGAACTAGCGGTTTTCCAGGCTTGCAGCGCGGGCGTAAGGCAGAGCGCTTTCAGTGCCTTTCAAGGCCGATTCCTGTGCGTGTTGGCGCAGGTAGCCTGGAAGACGCTGATCCTGCCAGCCGGATTGCCCTTGAAGTACACCGTTGGCCATAGGCCCGGTGGTATCGGAGCTTTCCTTGTAGCCGGCCAGTACGGCTGGACCCTTGACCTGCGGGCCGGCCATGACCGGTTGCTGGGTCTGCTGGGCCAGTTCGGCACCGGCGATTTCGTCCTGGTTGTACAGGCGAACACCTGCCAATACAGCGACGGTCACCGAAGCAGCGACTGCCAGACGGCCCAGGCTACGCCAAGGACCGCGAGCAGCTTTTGCCGGAACGGCTTCATCAGCCAGTGCAGCAGAAACGGCCGCAGCAATATCCAGACGAGGGATTAGAAGATCCTTGTGCATCACCGCCCGAGCGACTTGGTAACGAGACCAGGTATCACGGGTTTCGGCATCATCAAATGCATTAAGCACTCGACGAAGTTCCAGTTCATCCGCTTCGTTATCCATCACTGCGGACAGCGATTCCTGCAGGGCATCACGACTCATGGCGGTTCCTCTCTTGGCTGTCGCCGCTGTCTCAGTTTTCCTGCAACAACGGCTGCAGGGCTTTATCGATGGCTTCCCGAGCCCGGAAGATCCGGGAACGTACGGTACCCACCGGACATTGCATGACGCTCGCAATGTCTTCGTAACTCAGACCATCGAATTCACGTAAAGTTAACGCCGTACGCAAATCTTCTGGCAGTTGTTGAATAGTGCGATGGACGGTTCCTTCGATCTCGTCGCGCAGCAATGCACGCTCCGGCGACTCGAGATCCTTGAGGCCGTGATCACCATCATAAAATTCAGCATCTTCCGAACTAACATCACTATCCGGCGGGCGGCGACCGCGAGAAACCAGATAGTTCTTCGCCGTGTTAATGGCGATGCGATACAGCCACGTGTAAAACGCACTGTCACCGCGGAAATTACCGAGTGCACGGTACGCCTTGATAAAGGCTTCCTGTGCAACGTCCTGCGCTTCATGGGTGTCGTGCACAAACCGCACGATCAACCCGAGAATTTTGTGCTGGTATTTCAGCACTAGCAGATCAAATGCCCGCTTGTCGCCGCGTTGAACGCGCTCGACCAGCTGCTGATCCTCTTCCTGGGTTAGCATGAACACTCCTCGTTGTACTTGAAGGAGGCTTGCATAACTAATCGATCAGGCTTGCAAACATAGACTCGGACTTTTCGCAAAAGTTCTCCCCCTCCAAGCAAGTTTCCGGCGCGCACTGATTTGGCACACACGAAAAACGCAGCGCGGGCAATGCCGGCTGCGCGAATAATCTGTCGCCAGTTTCCTGACGCGCCTGACACAGACGCGGCTCAGCAAATCCAGCGTGTTCCCAGCTTTCGGGCATCCTGCTATTGAGTCGGGGCCTATGCAAAAAGTTCCCATCCCAATCGCTGTCCGTTTCATGAAAGCCGTGCAGTTCGTTGCCCGTAGTCTCACAATGCCACGAATGCCCGGCTATTGTGCCGCTCCCCCCCTCTATATACTAGTGGGCCGTGTCACCCTTTGATTCGCCGATCCAGGCGTCCTGTTTGCGCCCCCTACGGATCGCTTTTTGCGGAATCCTTCAAATGAGCCAACAGTTTCAACACGATGTCCTGGTGATTGGCAGCGGCGCCGCGGGCTTGAGCCTTGCACTGACCCTGCCGGGCCACCTGCGCATAGCCGTACTGAGCAAGGGCGACCTCGCCAATGGCTCGACGTTCTGGGCCCAGGGCGGTGTCGCCGCGGTGCTCGATGACACCGACACCGTGCAATCCCACGTCGAAGACACCCTGAATGCCGGCGGCGGCCTGTGCAATGAAGAAGCGGTGCGTTTCACCGTCGAGCATAGCCGCGAAGCCATCCAGTGGCTGATCGACCAGGGCGTGCCCTTCACCCGCGACGAACATTCCGGCACCGACGACGGCGGCTTCGAGTTCCACCTGACCCGCGAAGGCGGCCACAGCCATCGGCGGATCATCCATGCCGCCGACGCCACCGGCGCCGCGATCTTCAAGACCCTGCTCGCCCAGGCCCGGCAACGCCCCAACATCGAACTGCTGGAACAGCGGGTCGCCGTCGACCTGATCACCGAAAAGCGCCTTGGCCTGCCGGGCGAACGCTGCCTCGGCGCCTACGTGCTCAACCGGGCCAGCGGCGAAGTCGACACCTACGGCGCGCGCTTCACCATTCTCGCCTCGGGCGGCGCAGCGAAGGTCTACCTCTATACCAGCAACCCCGACGGCGCCTGCGGTGACGGCATTGCCATGGCCTGGCGTTCGGGCTGCCGGGTGGCGAACCTGGAATTCAACCAGTTCCACCCCACTTGCCTGTATCACCCGCAGGCCAAGAGCTTCCTGATCACCGAAGCCCTGCGCGGCGAAGGCGCACACCTGAAGCTGCCCAACGGCGAACGTTTCATGCAGCGCTTCGACCCACGAGCAGAACTGGCCCCGCGAGACATCGTCGCCCGGGCCATCGACCATGAAATGAAGCGCCTGGGCATCGACTGCGTCTACCTGGACATCAGCCACAAGCCCGAAGCCTTCATCAAGACCCATTTCCCGACGGTCTACGAGCGCTGCCTGGCGTTCAATATCGACATCACCAAGGGCCCGATCCCGGTCGTCCCGGCGGCGCACTACACCTGCGGCGGCGTGATGGTCGACCAGAACGGCCGCACCGACGTGCCCGGCCTGTACGCCATTGGCGAAACCAGCTTCACCGGCCTGCACGGCGCCAACCGCATGGCCAGCAATTCGTTGCTGGAGTGTTTCGTGTACGCCCGCTCCGCCGCCGCCGACATCCTTGAACAGCTGCCGCGCATTCCGGTGCCGGCCGCCCTGCCCCGCTGGGACGCCAGCCAGGTGACCGATTCGGACGAAGACGTGATCATCGCCCACAACTGGGACGAGTTGCGGCGCTTCATGTGGGACTACGTGGGCATCGTGCGCACCAACAAGCGCCTGGCGCGGGCGCAGCACCGGGTTCGACTGTTGCTGGATGAGATCGACGAGTTCTACAGCAACTATAAAGTCAGCCGCGACCTGATCGAGCTGCGCAACCTGGCCCAGGTGGCGGAACTGATGATCCGCTCGGCCATGGAGCGCAAGGAAAGCCGGGGATTGCATTACACCCTCGACTACCCGCAAATGCTGCCCGAAGCGCGCGACACTATTCTGGTGCCAACCACCTACGGCGGCTGAACTTCAAGCGCACCCGCAGGCGCCGATGCACATCGGTAGCCTGCGAATCCCGTGGCACGCAGATCGAACGCACCCGCCAGTCACCCTGCACCCGAAAGCGCAGCACCACGATCAACGGCAACGCCAGGCTGTCGGGGCGCAGTTGCACGCTGTGCCAGCCACGCGAGGCGCTCCACAACTGCCAGCCATCCTCGTCGCGACGCAGGCCACGGATCGACGAACGGTGAGTCAGCAGGATATGACGCGGCAATACCCAACCGGCATGGGCCAGGCACAACAAGGCGCCAAAGGCTCCGAACCACGGGGACACATCGAGAAACCACAGCGCACCCAGTGCGAACGCCTGGGCGAAAAGATAAGCCGCCAGCAACTGCCCGGAGGCGTGCCAGCGGCATTCGAACGTATTACTTGGGCTGGACACGATCCAGAATCATCCGAACCATGCGCTGCAGCTCCGGGTCTTCCGATTCGGCGCGTTCCATGAACCAGCCGAACATGTCCTGATCCTCGCATTCCAGCAGCTTGCGGTAGCAGTCGCGGTCGACGTCGTTGAGGTGCGGATAGACCTCCCTGACGAACGGTACCAGCAACACGTCCAGTTCAAGCATGCCGCGGCGGCTGTGCCAGTAGAGGCGATTGAGTTCTACATCTTCGACCATGGAGCGCTCCTCAAATAGAGCGCAAGTATACAGGCCGAAGCTGCCTGGAACAGTCGGCTTTGGTCGGCCATACGGAAACTATCCATTTGCCGGGCGCCCCTCTATGATGCACTCATGACTTTTTAACCTGCGATGACCCATGGCTGACTCTGCTTTTTTCTGCCCCCTGTCCCACGAAGGCGTTCTCGCCGTCCGCGGTTCCGACGCTGCCAAGTTCCTCCAGGGACAACTGACCTGCAATCTCAACTACCTGAGTGACACCCAGGCCAGCCTGGGCGCGCGCTGCACCCAGAAAGGGCGCATGCAGTCGAGCTTCCGCATCCTGCTGCAAGGCGATGGCGTGTTGCTGGCCATGGCCACCGAACTGCTGGAGCCACAACTGGCGGACCTGAAAAAGTACGCCGTGTTCTCCAAATCCAAACTCACCGACGAAAGCGCTGCCTGGGCGCGTTTCGGTGTGTCGGATGCCGATCAGGTACTGGCCGGCCTCGGCCTCCAACTACCCGCCGAGACCGACAGCGTGGTGCGCAGCGACGACCTGATCGCCATCCGCGTATCGCCTGGCCGTGCCGAACTCTGGGCCCCCGCCGCCCAAGCTCAAACCCTGCACAGCCAACTCGCCGCACAATTGCACGAAGGTGAACTGAACCAATGGCTGCTGTGCCAGATCCGTGCCGGTATCGGCCAGGTCATGCCCCAGACCCGCGAACTGTTCATCCCGCAGATGCTCAACCTGCAAGCCGTCGGCGGCGTCAGCTTCAAGAAAGGCTGCTACACCGGCCAGGAAATCGTCGCGCGCATGCAGTATTTGGGCAAACTCAAGCGTCGCCTGTATCGCCTGAGCCTGAATGCCGGCGAGCTGCCTGAGCCCGGCACCCCACTGTTTTCCCCGAATCACAACAGCGCCATCGGCGAGGTGGTGCTTGCCGCCCGTGCCGATCAGGCGATTGAACTTCTAGCGGTGCTGCAAGCCGAAGCAGCAGAGAGTGGCGATGTGCATGTAGGCACGCTGGAAGGCCCGGGCCTTCAGCTGCTCGACCTGCCCTACCAGCTGGACCGTGATCGCGAGATCCAGCGCTGATCGTCGTACCTTTTTGCTACACCCTAGAGATCTTGAATGAACAAGCTGGCGGAAAAAGTCCAACAGGCGTTGGTTGTGGCCATCGATAACGATGACCTGGTTCTGCCAACGCTGCCGGAAGTGGCCCTGAACATTCGCCAGGCCGCCGAAGACCCGGACATCAGCATCAGCCACCTGAGCAAAGTGATCGGCCGCGACACCGCCTTGTCGGCGCGGCTGATCAAAGTGGTCAACAGCCCGCTGTTGCGCGCGACCCAGGAAGTCACCGACCTGCACACCGCCATCACCCGCCTGGGCACCAACTACAGCAGCAACCTGGCGATCGGCCTGGTGATGGAACAGATCTTCCACGCCCGTTCCGAAGTGGTCGAACAGAAGATGCGCGACGTCTGGCGGCGCAGCCTGGAAGTGGCCGGCGTGAGCTATGCGTTGTGCCGCAACCACAGCCAGTTGAAGCCTGACCAGGCGGCGCTGGGTGGGCTGGTGCACCAGATTGGCGTGCTACCGATCCTGACCTTCGCCGAAGATCACTATGAACTGCTGTCCGATCCGGTCAGCCTCGATCACGTGATTGAAAGCATCCACCCGTTGCTGGGGGACAAGCTGCTGCGGCGCTGGGACTTCCCGGAAATGCTGGTGAACCTGCCGGCGCAGTACATGAACCTTGAGCGCGACTCCGAGCGCCTGGACTATATCGACCTGGTGCAGGTCGCCGTGTTGTATTGCCACCGCGACACTGACCACCCGCTGGCCAGCGTACCGATATCGACGGTACCTGCGATCAAGAAACTGCGACTCGACCCCTACAGCGACACCTTGCGCGCCGAGCTGGATGAAGCACGGTCAATGTTCTACTGATTACCCCGCGATAAAACTGACCCGCACTTTCAACCCCGCCAACTCTCCGTCATGCAAGCTGATCTGCGCCAGGTGTGCCCGGCAGATCTCGCCAACAATCGCCAACCCCAAGCCCGCCCCCAAGCCCTGCTGGCTGCGCCGATAGAAGCGCTCGAACACTCGGTCCCGCTCATCCAGCGGGATGCCCGGGCCGTCATCTTCCACCTCAAGTACCGCCGGCGCCGTGACCCGCAGGATCACGTTGCCGCCCGGGGGCGTGTGGGCCAGGGCGTTGTCCACCAGGTTGCTCAACAACTCGTTCAACAAGGTGGGCTCGCCCCGCAGCCACACCGGTTCATCCGCCTCCAGCGCCAGGGCCACGCCACGCGCATGGGCCAGCGGCGCCATGGCCATGCCCAGCTCGCGAGCCAACTGGCTCAGGTCCAGCAACTGCGCCCCGCCTTCGGCAATCGCCCGGGCGCCGTTTTCGATGCGCGCCAGCGAGAGCAATTGATTGGCCAGGTGAGTCAGGCGATCAGTGCCCTGGGCTGCGGTTTCCAGGGTGGTGCGCCAGGTAGCCGGGTCTTCGGCACGCAGGCCAAGCTCCAAGCGTGCCTTGAGCGCTGCCAACGGAGTGCGCAGCTCATGGGCGGCATCGGCAATAAACTGTGCCTGGCGCTCGAACTGCCCGCGCAGGCGTTCGGTGAAATGGTTGAGCGCATGTACCAGCGGGCCCAATTCATGCTGCACCTCCACCAGCGGCAATGGCCGCAGGTCATCGGGCTGACGCTCTTCCACGGCCGTGCGCAAGCGCTCCAACGGCCGCAGCGCCGCACTCACGGCAAAGAACACCAACAACAATGCACCGATGGCCAGCATCCCCAGGCGCAGCAAGGTATCGGCCATCAGGCTGCGCGCCATCGCCACCCGCGCTTCGTCGGTTTCGGCCACGCGGATTTCCGCCATGCCGTTCATGTTCGGTTCGGAGACTGCCTTGAGCAGGCTGACCACTCTCACGTTCTGGCCCTGATACTTGGCGTTATAAAAGCGCGCCAGCGCCGGATAGTCATCGGTGCGTGGAGTTCCCGGCGGCGGGCCCGGCAGGTTTTCGTAGCCGGAGATCAGCTTCTGGTGAATATCGTTGACCTGGTAGTAGATCCGCCCGGCGCTGTCGTAGGCGAACGTATCCAGGGCGACGTAGGGCACATCGGCACTCAAGGTACCGTCGCGGTGGGACAGGCCGGCCGCAATGGTCCGCGCCGAGGCCAACAGCGTTCGGTCGTAAGCCGTGTCCGCCGCCTCGCGCCCATTCCAGTAAGCGCTCAAGCCGCTGGCAATCATCAACACCACCAGCAACAGCGCCAGGTTCCACAGCAGGCGCCAGCGCAGGCTGCTGGGCTTATGCATCGCGGGCTTCCAGCAGGTACCCCAGGCCACGGAAGGTGACGATGGCTACAGGCTGGCCATCGAGTTTCTTGCGCAGGCGGTGCACGTAGATTTCGATGGCATCGGGGCTGGCCTCTTCATCCAGGCCAAACACCTGGGAAGCCAGTTGCTCCTTGCTCATGACCCGGCCCGGGCGCGCGATCAGCGCCTCAAGCACCGCCTGCTCGCGGGAGGTCAGGGTCAGCAGTTCACCACCCAGGGTGAAGCGCCGCGTATCCAGGTCGTAAATCAGCACGCCACACGCCTGTTGCCGCTCACCGCCCAGCACGCTACGGCGCAGCAGCGCCTTGACCCGGGCTTCCAGCTCCGTCAGTTCGAACGGCTTGGCCAGGTAGTCATCCGCGCCCAGGTTGAGGCCATGCACGCGGTCCTTCACATCACTGCGTGCGGTCAACATCAACACCGGCAGATTTTTCCCACGGGCCCGCAGGCGCGCCAATACTTCGAAACCGTCCATGCGCGGCAGGCCCACATCGAGAATCGCCACCGCGTATTCCTCGCTGCTCAAGGCCAGGTCCGCCGCCACTCCATCGTGCAACACGTCGACGGTCAAACCCGTGCTCTTGAGCGCCTGGGCGACACTTTCGGCTAGCTGCAGATGGTCTTCGACCAGAAGGACACGCATGGGTTTTTACCTCGTTCGGGGGTGGTCGGCGCCACGCTTTGCCGGGGAGTTTACAGGCGCGGCCTGCGCTGTGAAGCCCGAAAACATTGAAAGGCGACTGAAAGGTTAGTGAAAGCTTCGCCCTTTAGCATCCAGCCACGGTGGGTTTCGCCTGCCGAGCTATTTCACCCATAGCGCCCGAAAAACGCCTCGAAGCGTTTTCGCCAAAATAAGAACAATAACGGAGTACACCCACGATGCTGCGCACACAGCCGCCTGCTCGTTCTTCTCGTATCACCCAGACCGCCCTTGCCAGTGCCGCCGCCCTCGCCGGCTTTTCGCCCGCAGGCCAGGCCGCCTTTTTCGAGGACAGCACCGCCACCCTCGAAACCCGCAACATGTACTTCAACCGCGACTTTCGCGACGGCACCAGCGCACAACAATCCAAGCGCGACGAGTGGGCCCAGGGCTTCATGCTCAACCTGCAGTCGGGCTATACCGACGGTACCGTCGGCTTCGGCGTGGATGCGCTGGGCATGCTCGGGGTCAAGCTCGACTCCAGCCCCGACCGCACCGGCACCGGGCTGTTGCCGACCCACGACGACGGCCGCGCCGCCAACGAATATTCCAAACTCGGCCTGACCGGCAAAGTGAAGATCTCCGCCACCGAGCTGAAGATCGGCGCGCTGATCCCCGAATTGCCGATCCTCAAGCCCAACGACGGGCGCATCCTGCCGCAGACGTTTGAAGGCGGCCTGCTCAGTTCCAGGGAATTCAAGAACCTGGTGTTCACCGGCGGCCGCCTGAACAAGGCCAAGGACCGCGACGACACCAACTACGAAGACATCGGCCTCAACAACAAAAACAGCCGCTTCCTCAGCGGCGCCACCGGCAAGCATTTCGACTTCGGCGGCGTGGACTACAAGTTCGCCGACAAGATCACCGGTAGCTACCACTTCGCCCAACTCGACGACGTGTACCGCCAGCATTTCCTCGGCCTCGTGGCCTCGCGCCCGATGGGCCCCGGCACCTTCGGCGCCGACCTCCGCCTGGCCGTCAGTGACGACACCGGCGCGGCGCGCGGCGGCAAGATCGACAACACCTCCCTCAACGGCCTCTTCAGCTATGCCCTCAATGGCCATAAGCTCAGCGCCGGTTACCAGCACATGTCCGGCGACAGCGCCTTTCCCTACGTGGACGGTAGCGATCCTTACCTTGTCAACTTCGTGCAGATCAACGACTTTGCCGGGGCCGAAGAACGCTCCTGGCAGGCCCGCTACGACTACGACTTCGCCAAGCTGGGGATTCCCGGCCTGAGTTTCATGAGCCGTTACCTGTCGGGTGACAACATCAAGCTCAAGAACGGCGAGACCGGCAAGGAGTGGGAACGCAACAGCGAGATCCGCTACGTGGTGCAAAGCGGCACGTTCAAGGACGTGGCCGTGCGTCTGCGCAATGCCACCTACCGTTCCAACTATTCGGCCCGTGATGCGGATGAAGTGCGCCTGCTGGTGAGCTACAGCGTCGCACTCTGGTAACAGCAACCTCATAACAACAATGATGGAGATGAACATGACCCTTTCACTGCGTAAATTTGCCCTGACGGCCAGCTGCATGCTGTTCGCCAGCCAACTGCTGGCCGCCGAGCCCAAGCGCCCGGAGTGCATCGCCCCGGCGTCCCCTGGCGGTGGTTTCGACCTGACCTGCAAACTGGCGCAGAGCGCGCTGGTCAACGAGAAACTGCTGAGCAAGCCGATGCGCGTGACCTACATGCCCGGCGGCGTGGGCGCGGTGGCCTACAACGCCGTCGTGGCGCAGCGTCCGGCCGACGCCGGCACGCTGGTGGCGTGGTCCAGCGGCTCGCTGTTGAACCTGGCCCAGGGCAAATTTGGCCGCTTCGATGAAAGCGCCGTGCGCTGGCTCGCGGCCGTCGGCACCAGCTACGGTGCCATCGCGGTGAAAAACGATTCGCCCTACAAAAACCTCGACGATCTGGTCAAGGCCCTGAAGAAAGATCCGGGCAGCGTGGTCATCGGTTCCGGCGGCACCGTCGGCAGCCAGGACTGGATGCAAACCGCCCTGATCGCCAAGGCCGCCGGCATCAACCCGCGTGACCTGCGCTACGTGGCACTGGAAGGCGGCGGCGAGATCGCCACCGCCCTGCTAGGCGGCCATATCCAGGTAGGCAGTACCGACATCTCCGACTCCATGCCGCACATCCTCAGTGGTGACATGCGCCTGCTGGCGGTGTTCTCCGACGAACGCCTGGACGAGCCGGAAATGAAGAACATCCCGACCGCCAAGGAACAAGGCTACGACATCGTCTGGCCGGTGGTGCGTGGCTTCTACCTCGGGCCAAAAGTCAGCGACGAAGACTATGCCTGGTGGAAAGACGCCTTCGACAAACTGCTGGCTTCCGAAGAGTTCGCCAAGCTGCGTGACCAGCGCGAGCTGTTCCCGTTCGCCATGACCGGCCCGGAGCTGGACACCTACGTGAAGAAACAGGTGGCTGACTACAAAGTGCTGGCCAAAGAGTTCGGCCTGATCCAGTAATCGCCCCTCTGTGGGGGCGGGCTTGCCCGCGAAAAACTTCAACGATGACGCGTGCTGCCTGTATAAACGCGACGTCCTGGCGTTCTTCGTGAGCAAGCTCGCGCCTACAAGAGTCTCCAAGGAGTTTCCCATGCTCTTACAACGCATTTTCGCCTCAGTGATGTTGCTGGTCTGTGCCGGCCTCGCACTGATGGCCTGGCCATATCAGGCGTCGTTTTCCTACGAGCCGGTAGGGCCTCGGGCCTACCCGCTGCTGATGCTCGGGCTGATGGGCCTGGGCCTGATCTACATGCTGTTTCGTCCACAGCCCACCAAGCACACAGAAGAAGAGCCCGCGCTGGACCGCCAGACCCTGATCAAGATCGGCATCTGCGTCGGGTTGCTGCTGGTGTTTGCCGGCACCTTCGAACCCTTGGGTTTCATCCTCAGCAGCATGCTGATCGGCATTCCGATGGCGCGCCTGTATGGCGGCCGCTGGATGCCCAGCGTGGTGATCGTGACCTTGATGAGCATCGGTCTTTACCTGCTGTTCGACAAGGCCATGGATGTACCGCTGCCGCTCGGCCTGCTTGAAGTTCTGGAGAACTGATATGGATACGTTCAGCTATTTGGGCCAGGGCTTCGGCGTTGCACTGACCCCTTACAACCTGATCACCGCACTGTGCGGCACCTTGATCGGCACCGTGGTCGGCCTGTTGCCGGGCCTTGGGCCGATCAACGGCGTAGCGCTGTTGATCCCCATCGCATTTGCCCTGGGGCTGCCGCCTGAGTCGGCCTTGATCCTGTTGGCGGCCGTGTACCTGGGCTGCGAATACGGCGGGCGCATCAGCTCGATCCTGTTGAACATCCCGGGTGAAGCTTCCACCGTGATGACCACCCTCTACGGCTACCCGATGGCTCGCAAAGGCCTGGCGGGCGTGGCGTTGTCGCTGTCGGCGTGGAGTTCGTTCATCGGTGCGTTTATCGCCACCTGCGGCATGGTGCTGTTCGCCCCGCTGCTGGCCAAATGGGCGATTGCCTTCGGCCCGGCGGAATATTTCGTACTGATGGTGTTTGCCATCGTCTGCCTGGGCGGCATGGCCGGTGACAAGCCGCTGAAGACCTTTGTCGCGGCCTTGATCGGCCTGTTTCTGTCAGCAGTGGGTATCGATGCCAACAGCGGCGTTTACCGATTCACCGGCGATAACATCCACCTGACCGACGGCATCCAGTTCGTGGTGCTTGTATTGGGCCTGTTCTCCATCAGCGAGATCCTGTTGCTGCTGGAAAAAACCCACCGTGGCCAGGAAGCCGTGAAAGCCACCGGACGCATGATGTTCAACCTGAAGGAAGCTTGCGCGGTATTCGTCGTGAATATTCGCTGCGGCCTGCTGGGTTTCATCATGGGTGTCTTGCCGGGCGCGGGTGCCACACTGGCCTCGGCCGTGGCCTACATGACCGAAAAACGCCTGGCCGGTGCCAGCGGTAAATTCGGCCAGGGCGACATGCGCGGCCTGGCGGCTCCGGAAACCGCGATCGGCGCTTCCGCCTGCGGCGCCCTGGTGCCGATGCTGACCCTCGGCGTACCCGGCTCGGGCACCACGGCGGTGATGATCGGCGCCCTGTCGCTGTACAACATCACCCCCGGCCCGCTGCTGTTCCAACAGCAACCGGACATCGTCTGGGGCCTGATCGCCTCGTTGTTTATCGCCAACATCATGCTGGTGATCCTCAACATCCCGATGATCCGCATCTTCACCCGCATCCTTGCCGTGCCGAACTGGGCACTGGTGCCGGTGATCGCCATCATCACTGCGATCGGTGTGTACGCGGTTCACGCCACCACCTTCGACCTGTTCCTGATGGTCGGCATCGGCATCTTCGGCTACATCCTGCGCAAGCTGGATTTCCCGCTCTCGCCGGTGCTGCTGGGCTTTATCCTCGGCGGGTTGATGGAGCAGAACCTGCGTCGTGCGCTGTCGATTTCCAACGGCGAATTGCAGATCCTCTGGTCGAGCCCGATCACCTTCGGCGTGTGGGTACTGACGGCCTTGATGCTGTTGTTCCCGCTCCTGCGCATCTGGCGCAAGCGTTCCCTGCAGCGTCGTGCCGTGGCCGATGTCTGAGGCCACGTTCAGAAACTGGTGGGCAACACCGCTGGTCGGTCTGCTGGGCGGGTATCTCGCCAGCCAGATCGGCTGGCCACTGCCGTACATGGTCGGCTCGTTACTGGCGATCATCCTGGTGCGCTGCCTGACACCCTGGCAGCTCGCGGAAATTCCCGGCGGCCGCAAATGCGGCCAATGGGTGGTGGGCATCGGCATCGGCCTGCACTTCACCCCGGTGGTGATCGAGCAGGTGATGAGCCACTTCGGCCTGATCTTCTTCGGCGCGCTGGTCACCAGCCTCTCCAGCATTGTGGGTGTGTGGTTGATGCGCCGCAGCGGTGAAGACCGCGCCACGGCGTTTTTCTCGAGCATGCCAGGTGGATCGGGGGAGATGGTCAACCTCGGCGCACGCAATGGCGCAGTGCTCAGCCGCGTCGCGGCGGGCCAGAGTTTGCGGGTATTGGTGGTGGTGCTCTGCGTGCCGGCGGCGTTCAAGTATTTGCTGGGGGAAGGTGCCCCGCAGTTTCATCCGGCGACGGTGGATTGGACCTGGCTGGCGCTGCTGTTTCCCGTCGGCGCCCTGGTGGCCTGGGGCTGGCAACGCTTGCGTCAGCCAAACCCCTGGCTGTTCGGGCCGCTGCTGGTCAGTGCCGCCGCCAGCATTACCTGGGACTTGCACATCGGGCTGCCCGACGGCGGCAGCCAGATCGGCCAGTGGCTGATCGGCAGCGGCCTGGGCTGCCACTTCAACCGGCAGTTCTTCCGGCGCGCGCCGTTGTTCATGGGACGTACGTTGATCGGTACGGCGTTGACCATGTTGATTGCGACGCTGGCGGCTGTGGGCTTGAGTGCACTCACACATCTGGACCTGCGTTCGCTGACACTGGGCATGATGCCAGGCGGAATTGCGGAAATGAGCCTGACGGCGGAAACCCTGCAACTGTCGGTGCCGTTGGTGACGGCGATGCAGGTGATGCGTTTGTTGTTTGTGCTGTTTCTGGCGGAGCCTTTGTTTCGGCACTGGAACCGGCAGCCAGACAAAATCTGAAGCCCAAGAGACGTTCAATTGTAGGAGCTGTCGAGCTTTAGCGAGACAGCTCCTACATTGGAGCTATGTCAAACCGGCGGCAATCGCCACTCGATCGGCGTCTCGCCATTCTGCTCAAGAAACTTGTTGGTGCGGCTGAAATGCCCGCAGCCAATAAACCCTCTATAGGCCGACAACGGCGACGGATGCACCGACGTCAGCACCAGGTGCTTGGTGGCGTCGATCAGCTTCTGCTTGCCCTGCGCATGGGCGCCCCACAGCAAGAACACCAGGTGCGGCTGATGCTCGCTCACCACTTCAATAATCCGATCGGTAAAGAACTGCCAGCCCTTGCCCGCATGGGCGTTGGCATTCGCGCGCTCCACGGTCATGGTGGTGTTGATCATCAGCACGCCCTGGTCGGCCCAGCTTTGCAGGTAGCCGTGGTTGGGAATGTCGATGTTCAGGTCACGCTTGAGTTCTTTGTAGATATTGACCAGCGACGGCGGTGCCGGCACGCCCGGTTGCACCGAGAAGCACAAGCCGTGGGCCTGGCCCGGGCCGTGATACGGGTCCTGGCCGAGGATCACCACCTTGACCTTGTCCAGGGGCGTTGAGTTGAGTGCGTTGAAGATCATCGGGCCGGGTGGGTAGATCTCCTTGCCTGCCGCGTGCTCCTGGCGCAGGAATTCCCGCAACTGGGCCATGTACGGCTGGTCGAACTCGTCACGCAGGGCGTGTTTCCAGCTGGGTTCGAGTTTGATACGGTCGTCGGTGGTCATGGTTACGCTGTCTAGTCAAAAGAATGAGGCGAACCCTAGGAAAGCCGACCTTGCTTGTCAATTGATCTGACGCAGATACCGCACTTTCCTGCGAAGCGATCATACTGAACCTTCACTTTATCGATTGAGGTCATGATGAACCTGCACTTCGAAGAGCTGATTGGCACCGGCGGCGCCCGCGTTGGCATCGCCAGCCTGGACGCGGAAAAATCCCTCAATGCCTTGTCGTTGCCGATGATCCTGGCCCTGAGCGAACGCCTGGACGCCTGGGCCAAAGACCCGCAAATCGTCTGCGTGCTGCTGCGCGGCAATGGCCCCAAGGCTTTTTGCGCCGGTGGCGAAGTGCGCAGCCTGGCCCAGGCCTGCCGTGAACATCCCGGCGAAGTACCGGCGCTGGCCGCGCATTTTTTCGCCGCGGAATACCGACTCGACTACCGCCTGCACACCTACCCCAAACCGCTGATCTGCTGGGGCCACGGCTATGTGCTGGGCGGTGGCATGGGCTTGCTGCAAAGCGCCGCCGTGCGCATCGTCACGCCAAGCAGCCGCCTGGCCATGCCGGAAATCAGCATCGGCCTGTACCCGGACGTGGGCGCCAGTTGGTTCCTGTCTCGCCTGCCCGGCAAGTTGGGGTTGTTCCTCGGCCTGACCGGCGCCCATATGAACGGCCGCGACGCCCTGGACCTGGGCCTGGCTGACCGTTTCCTGCTGGATGAACAACAAGACGAACTGCTTGAAGGCCTGCTGCAACTGAACTGGCAGGAACAGACCGACATGCAGCTCAACAGCCTGCTCAAGGCCCTGGCCCAGGAAGCCGCCGGCCAGTTGCCCGAAGCCCAATGGCTGCCGCGCCGTGGGCAGATCGACGAGTGGCTGGACGTGGGGGATGTGCGCTGTGCGTGGCGAGCCTTGAGCCAGTTACGCGATCACACCGACCCGCTGCTCCGCCGCGCAGGCAAGACCCTGAACGAAGGCTGCCCGCTGACCGCGCACCTGGTGTGGGAACAGATCCAGCGAGCGCGGCACCTGTCCCTGGCCCAGGTGTTCCAGATGGAATACACCTTGAGCCTGAACTGCTGCCGTCACCCGGAATTCAGCGAAGGTGTGCGGGCGCGGTTGATCGACAAGGACCAGCAGCCACACTGGCACTGGCCGGACATCAACTTGATCCCCGAGGCCGTGGTGCAGGCGCACTTCCACAAGGTCTGGGAAGGGCGGCATCCGCTGGCGGACCTGTCTGACTATTGAGCGCCCGTCGGCGCTTTTTTGCCCTCGAACGTGAAGGCACAATTATCGGGTTGGTGGTCGTCGCACTGGAAAATCTGTTGCCCGAAAGCATCGGTGCCCGGTACCCAATGCGTGGTATCTGCCAGCGACATCGCCCCCCCGGCTTGAGCCGTGCCGTACCTCAGGGTGACTGTCTTACCCCTCAGGGTTTTATAAATGCACTTTTCCAGATAGCCATGCTTGCGCTCGTCCTGCTCGCTTGGAGTAAAAAGCGCGCCGACAAAGGTTTCCACGAATTCCCCGCCGCTCATTGCCTGGCTTATCCATGGCGAGTCGCTGTCAGTTCCCTGAAAGTGACCGTCAACGTACCGTACAGCACTCGGGTAAGGACAGGATTGCGCTGCTGCCAACGTACTGACGCCAAGAAAAGCAAAAAATAACAGGTAGAGCGGGCTGACGTTCATGTCATGGGTTCCATCAGTCGATGCTGGAAGCGATACGCCAAACAGGCGACTGCTCCCAATTAACTACAGGCGTAACCCACAGGATAGCTGTCAAATATGACAGTGCCGACCAACGGTAAACAAAAACGGCGCCTGAGCGCCGTTTTTCCAATTATTCCTATCAGCGATGACCGCCGCCACGGCCTCCACCCTGACCACCACCCTGGCCATGTCCGCCGCCATTACCCCAGTGACTGTTGCCCCAACCCTGGTTTGGGTAAGGCCGATAACCCGCGCGCGGCCCCGCAGGATAATAGCGCGGCGCCGGCTGGTAATAACGCGGCGACGGGTAATAACGCTGCGGTGGCGGGTAGTATCCCTGGCGGTAATGGTAATACGGGCCGCCGCCGTAGTAATACGCCGGCGCGGGCGCCGTGTAGACCTCGGAACCGTAGTAGGCCTGGCCGCCACCGTAATAAGGCGCGCACGCAGACAGGGTCAAGCCGAGCAAAGCGATGAGAAGCAGTCGACGATACATGGCGGCCTCCTGGACCGCGGAAGAGCACACCCAGCGACGCTGGGGGGCGGCAAACAGCTTTCACTGCCTGACGAAATATCTGACATCAAAAACGGAATCTGGTGCGATTTAGACATAGATTGATACATCTGCCGGTCGCCTCATTGCAGTGCAATCCCGCACCACCACGACGCATATTCACCGCACGTTGCGCCCCCCCTCCTCGCGCCAACCCACGCCATTACTGCACCCGTGCCACTTGGCACGACTCTCGCTTTACCTCTCCCGTGCAGGAGTCATCACAGGTTCGCGGCACCACAATTTGCAATGGCTGACTAGGGTTCCGGCTCGCTAAGGCGAGTGGCTGGTCCGAGAGTCGGCGACCTCCAGTTGAGGTTACACGGCGGGATAAAAGCCCGGGAGACAAGCCACCGTTCACGGTGCCGCGTTGCTCCTGCTCGCCCTTGATCAACTGGAGAAGCATCCATGCCCTCGATACGTTTACCCGCCCTGCTCGCCGCCGCCTTCGCCGCCGTGGTGAGTTTTTCCGCCCAAGCCGCCCCCAAAGACCATTTCAGCGTGTGCTGGACGATCTATGCCGGCTGGATGCCGTGGGAATACGCCGGCAGCCAAGGCATCCTCGACAAGTGGGCCAAGAAGTACGGCATCAAGATCGACATGGTGCAGCTCAATGACTACGTCGAATCCATCAACCAGTACACCGCCGGCCAGTTCGACGGCTGCACCATGACCAACATGGACGCCCTGACCATTCCCGCCGCCGGCGGCGTGGACAGCACCGCGCTGGTGGTCAGCGACTTCTCCAATGGCAACGATGGCGTGGTCATCAAAGGTGAAGGCAAGACCGTCGCCGACCTTAAGGGCATGAACGTCAACCTGGTGGAACTCTCCGTGTCCCACTATCTGCTGGCCCGCGCCCTGGAGTCGGCCAACCTCAGCGAAAAAGACCTGAAAGTGGTCAACACCTCCGACGCCGACATCGCCGCCGCCTTCAACACCGACCAGGTCAAGGCCGTCACCACCTGGAACCCGATGCTCTCGGAGATCAAGGCCAAGCCCGGTGTCACCGAAGTGTTCGACTCCAGCAAAGTGCCCGGCGAAATCATGGACATGATGGTGGTCAACACCCAGACCCTCAAGGACAACCCCAAGCTGGGCAAAGCGTTGACCGGCGCCTGGTTTGAAGTGGTGGCGCTGATGAACGCGAAAAACGCCGCCAGCACCGACGCCCTGGAACACATGGCCAAGGCCTCCGGCACCGACCTCAAGGGCTTCCAGTCGCAACTGGACACCACCAAGCTGTTCGCCACGCCCAAGGAAGCCCTGGCCTTTGCCACCAGCGCGCAGTTGCCCGCCACCATGGGCAAAGTCGCCGAGTTCTCGTTTAAACACGGCCTGCTGGGTGAAGGTGCCAAGGACACCAACGCCGTGGGCATGAGCTTCGCCAATGGCGTGACCCGCGGCGACACTGCCAACCTCAAGCTGCATTTCGACCCCAGCTACGTACAGATGGCCGCCGACGGCACGCTGTAAGAGGACGCGGCCATGCGCCTGATCAACCGTCACCCGGAACGCTCCAGTCGCCTGCTGTTGGTGCTGCTGCCCTTCGCCCTGCTGCTGTTCGCCTACTTCGTGGGCTCGGCCGAGCGCCTGGCAGACAACCCCAACGACAAGCTGCTGCCCAGCGCCGCACAAATGGGCGACGCAGTGAAACGCCTGGCCTTCAGCGCCGACACTCGCACCGGTGAATACGTGCTGTGGCAAGACAGCGCCTCAAGCCTGCGCCGCCTGGCGATCGGCCTGGGCATCAGCGCCCTCGCCGGCCTGTGCCTGGGCATTGCAGCCGGCACCTTGCCGCTGTTTGGCGCACCGTTGTCGCCGTTACTGACGGTGCTGTCGATGGTGCCGCCGCTGGCGATCCTGCCGATCCTGTTCATCGTGTTCGGGCTGGGGGAATTGTCGAAAGTGATGCTGATCGTGATCGGTATCACCCCGGCCCTGGCGCGGGACCTGGAACAGCGGGCACGGGAAATTCCCGTGGAGTTGCTGGTGAAGGCACAGACCCTCGGCGCCTCCACCTGGACCCTGATGCTGCGGGTGGTGCTGCCGCAATTGCTGCCACGTTTGCTGATCTCCCTGCGCCTGATGCTCGGCTCGGCGTGGCTGTTCCTGATTGCAGCCGAAGCCATCGCCTCCACCGACGGTTTGGGTTACCGGATCTTCCTGGTGCGCCGCTACCTGGCGATGGACGTGATCCTGCCCTACGTGGTGTGGATCACCCTGCTGGCCTGGCTGATGGACTGGGGCCTCAAGGCCCTGACCCGGCGCGCGTTCCCCTGGTACGAAGGAGCGCGGGCATGAGCTTTATCAACGTCAACAATGTGTGGCAGCGCTATGGCGACCAGGTGGTATTGGAGCGCCTGAACCTGCACGTGGCTGAAGGCGAATTCTGCACCCTGGTCGGCACCTCCGGTTGCGGCAAATCGACCTTCCTGCGCCTGCTGCTGGGGCAGGAAACCGCCAGCCATGGCGAGATCCTGCTGGACGGTAAACCGCTCGCCGCCGAACCCGATGCCAGCCGTGGCGTGGTGTTCCAGCGCTACTCGGTGTTCCCGCATCTGACGGTGCTGGACAACGTTGCGCTGGGCCTTGAGTTGCCGCGTTCAGCGTTGCTCGGCCGCCTGTTCGGCAACGCGAAAAAACAGGCCCGGGAACAGGCCGCAGCGCTGCTGCATAAAGTCGGTTTGGGCCATGCCCTGGACAAGTACCCGGCGCAGCTTTCCGGCGGTATGCAGCAGCGGCTGGCCATCGCCCAGGCGCTGATCATGAAGCCCCGCGTGTTGCTGCTGGACGAACCCTTCGGCGCCCTCGACCCGGGCATTCGCAAAGACATGCACCTGCTGTTGCTGGAGCTGTGGCGCGAAACCAGGCTGACGGTGTTCATGGTCACCCACGACCTGAGTGAAGGCTTCAGCCTCGGCACCCGCTTGCTGGTATTCGACAAGGTGCGCCTCGACCCACACGCCCCCGGCGCCTACGGCGCCCGTATCACCTACGACATCCCTTTGAACAGCGAGCGCCGCAAGGCGATCGCCGCCGAACTTGGAGCCACTTCCAAATGACCGACTCAACTCAATTGTTCCCACCTTTCGCCGAGGAAATGCTCCCCGGCGGCGGCCACCGTTCCTTTGTACTCAAGCGCGGCCAACTGCTGCGCCTCACCGACATTCGCGGCGGCGCCAACGTCAGCCTGACCCTGCTCAATGCCAATGAAAAAACCGAGCGCCTGAACCTGCCCGACAGCCTCAAATGCCAACACACCGCCAAGCTCACCAACGGCCATTGCCTGTACTCGGACATGGGCCGCGTGCTGGCTGCCATCACCGCCGACACCTGCGGCTGGAGTGACAGTATCGGCGGCGTGTCATGCGCCTCCGAGGTCGCGGAAAAATACGGCAAAGGCCGCTATCAAGAGCTGCGCAACGGCTTCTACCGCAACGGCACCGACAACCTGCTGGTGGAACTGGGCAAGTGGGGCCTGGGGCTGTCTGACCTGCTGATGACCCTCAACCTGTTCAGCAAAGTCACGGTAGATGAAGCTGGCAGCCTGCACTTTGTCCCCGGTCACTCCAAGGCCGGCGACTACATCGAACTCTACGCACCGATGGACACACTGGTGGTGCTCACCGCGCTGCAACATCCCATGGACCCCAACCCCGAGTACGCGCCGCAGCCGCTGAAACTCAGCTGGATGAACGCCGACCCAAGCGTCGCCGAACACTGCCGTACCTCGCGCCCGGAAAACGAGCGCGGCTTTATCAACACAGACCGTCTGTTCGCCTGAGGACCTGCCATGTCTATCGCACTCGCCAAACAACCGGACGCGGCCGTGTACCGCGCGACCATTCCCGCCGGCGACCCCTGGCTGATGGAAGTCAAAGCCGGCCAGACCCTGCGCATCCTCGACCTTGAGGGCAACCAGGCGGTCGACACGCTGTTCTACAGCCTGAAAAACCCCAGGGAACGCTACGACGTGCAGCGCACCCTGCGTCGGCAAAACAGCGTGTACCTGAGCACCGGCAGCGTGCTGTATTCCAACCTCGGCCAGCCAATGCTGACCATCGTCGACGACACCTGCGGACGCCACGACACCCTTGGCGGCGCCTGCGCCCAAGAGAGCAACACCGTGCGCTACGCCCTGGAAAAACGCTACATGCACAGCTGCCGCGACAACTACCTGCGGGCCTGCGCCCACGATGGCCGGCTGGGTAAAAGCGACATCGGGCCGAACATCAATTTCTTCATGAACGTGCCGGTGACCGCCGATGGCGGGTTGACCTTCGAGGACGGGATTTCCGCCCCCGGCAAGTACGTCGACCTGCGGGCCGAGATGGACGTGATCGTACTGATCTCCAACTGCCCGCAACTGAACAACCCGTGCAACGGCTACAACCCAACCCCTGCGGAGTTACTGGTATGGAACTGAAGATCAAGCGGTTGCGCCAGTGGTTGTTCGCCCTGTGCCAGGCCCGGGCCGGGCAGTGCCTGCGAAAACGCTGAAGATCACCTGTGGGAGCGAGATTGTGTGGGAGCGGGCTTGCTCGCGAAAGCGGCGTATCAGGCGACTGATGTATTGACTGAACCACCGCATTCGCGAGCAAGCCCGCTCCCACACTCCACCTCCCACACTGACTGCATGCGCTGCGGACGACCGCAGCGCCATCCACATTTGCGGGACGGCCCGCATCCCAGGACAAGGCCGAGCACTCATCGGCCTGCGGGGTTTTGCCATGTTCGAAAAACTGTTGATCGCCAACCGTGGCGCCATCGCCTGCCGCATCCTGCGCACCTTGCGTGAGCTTTCGGTCAAGGGCGTGGCGGTGTATTCCGAAGCCGATGCCGCGAGCCTGCATATCCAGCAAGCGGATGAGGCCTACAGCCTGGGCGAAGGCGCGGCGGCCGGCACCTATTTGTCGGTGGAGAAAATCCTCGCCACGGCCAAGGCGTGTGGCGCCACCGCGATTCATCCCGGCTATGGCTTTCTATCGGAAAACGCCGCCTTCGCCGAAGCCTGCGAAACAGCAGGCATCGCCTTCGTCGGCCCGACGCCGGAACAGCTGCGGGTATTCGGCCTCAAGCACACCGCGCGCGCGTTGGCCAGGCAGCACAACATCCCGCTGCTGGAAGGCACCGAGCTGCTCAACAGCCTCGACGCCGCACTACTGGCCGGGGAAACCGTGGGCTATCCGATCATGCTTAAAAGCACCGCCGGTGGTGGCGGGATCGGCATGCGCGTGTGCCACAGCGCCGATGAATTGCGCGACTGTTTCGAGGCGGTGAAACGCCTGGGCCAGAACAATTTCAGCGATGCCGGTGTGTTTATCGAGAAGTACATCCAGCACGCCCGGCACCTGGAAGTGCAGGTGTTTGGTGATGGCTGCGGCGAGGTGATCGCCCTCGGCGTGCGCGACTGTTCGGTGCAGCGGCGCAACCAGAAAGTGCTTGAAGAAACCCCGGCGCCGAACCTGCCCGACGGCATGGCGGATGAGCTGTGCCGTGCCGCCATCACCCTGGCCAAGGCAGTGGATTACCGCAGCGCCGGCACCGTGGAATTTATCTTTGATAGCGCCGATGGCCGCTTCTATTTTCTGGAAGTGAACACCCGGTTGCAGGTGGAGCATGGCGTCACCGAGCAAGTGTGGGGCGTGGACCTGGTGCGCTGGATGGTGCAATTGGCCGCCGGGGAAATGCCGCCATTGCGGGAACTGCAACTGAAGCCTCACGGCCACGCGATTCAGGCACGCCTGTACGCCGAAGATCCGGGCCGGGAGTTTCAGCCAAGCCCGGGGCTTTTGACGTATGTGGACTTCCCGGTCGCTGAAGGCCTGCGCATCGACACGTGGGTGGAGGCCGGTTGCGAGATTCCGCCCTACTTCGACCCGATGATCGCCAAGCTCATCACCTGGGCGCCGACCCGCGAACAGGCACGCCTGGATTTGCATCAAGCCCTGAGCAACAGCCAACTGTACGGTGTGGAAACCAACCGCGATTATCTGCGCCAGATTCTGCTCGCTACACCGTTCGCCAGTGGCCATCCGTGGACGCGCTGCCTTGAAGATTTGGTGTACCACGCCAACACGTTTGAAGTGCTCAGCGCCGGCACGCAAACCAGTGTGCAGGACTATCCGGGGCGCCTCGGTTACTGGGCCGTAGGCGTGCCGCCGTCGGGGCCGATGGACAGTCGCGCGCTGCGCCTGGGCAATCGCCTGCTGGGCAATGCCGAGGGCACCGCTGCGCTGGAAATCACCATGAGCGGGCCGTTGCTGCGCTTCAATTGTGCGGCGGTGGTGGCGGTGACGGGTGCAGACATTGTGCTGCGCTTGAATGATGAAGCGGTACCGATGAACACCGCGTTGCTGATCCCGGCGGGCGCAACCTTGAGCCTGGGCACCATCGCCGGGGCCGGAGCTCGCAGCTACCTTTGCGTGCGCGGCGGGCTGCAGGTTCCGGATTATCTGGGAAGCAAAAGTACCTTCACCCTTGGCCAGTTTGGTGGGCATGGCGGGTGGGCTTTGCGGGCGGGTGATGTGTTGCACTTACTGCCGTTGGAGGATGTCAGTTGCGGCAATACGCTAGTGCCTGAACCGCTTGGCGAGGTGCGAACACTGCGGGTGATCTACGGCCCCCACGGCGCGCCGGAATACTTCAAGCCCGAGTACATCGAGACGTTCTTTGCCACCCAGTGGGAAGTGCATTTCAACTCCAGCCGCACGGGTGTGAGGTTGATCGGGCCGAAGCCTCTGTGGGCGCGTACGGATGGCGGTGAGGCGGGGTTGCATCCGTCGAATATTCACGACAATCCGTATGCGATCGGTGCGGTGGATTTTACCGGGGACATGCCGGTGATCCTCGGCCCCGACGGCCCGAGCCTGGGTGGGTTTGTATGCCCGGTGACGGTGATCGAGGCGGACTTGTGGCAGCTGGGCCAGCTCAAGGCGGGTGACAAAATCTGCTTCACCCCCGTCGATATCAAGACCGCCCGAGACCTCGCCTTGAAATGGGATCAAGTGTGGGAGCCGGGCTTGCTCGCGATGCAGGCAACTCGGTCCGACAGGCAAACCGAGGCGATGCTTTCGCGAGCAAGCCCGCTCCCACATTTGATTGAGTCGCCTGTTGTTCTGGACATCGGCCAGGCCGACACCCGCCTGGTCGCCCGCCTCGCCGGCGACACCCACCTGCTCCTGGAAATCGGCGCCCCGGAACTCGACCTGGTGTTGCGCTTTCGCGCCCACGCCCTGATGCAAGCCCTCGAAGCACAAGCCCTGCACGGCGTCATCGACCTGACACCCGGCATCCGCTCCCTGCAAATCCACTACCAGCCCGAACAACTTACCCTCGCCGACCTCCTGGCGCTGATCACCGCCGAATGGCACGCCGTCTGCGCCAGCCAAAACCTGCAGGTGCCGTCGCGCATCGTCCACCTGCCACTGTCCTGGGACGACCCGGCCTGCCAACTGGCGATCGAAAAATACATGACCACCGTGCGCAAGGATGCCCCGTGGTGCCCGAGCAACCTGGAGTTCATCCGCCGCATCAACGACCTGGCCAACCTCGACGAAGTGCGCCACACCGTGCTCGATGCCAGCTACCTGGTGATGGGCCTGGGCGACGTCTACCTCGGCGCGCCCGTGGCCACGCCGCTGGACCCGCGTCACCGCCTGGTCACCACCAAGTACAACCCGGCACGCACCTGGACCGCCGAAAACTCCGTGGGCATCGGTGGCGCCTACCTGTGCGTGTACGGCATGGAAGGCCCCGGCGGTTATCAGTTCGTCGGGCGTACCTTGCAGATGTGGAACCGCTACCGGGAAGTCGCCGCGTTCGATGGCAAACCGTGGTTGCTGCGCTTCTTCGACCAGATCCGCTTTTACCCGGTGAGCGCCGATGAGCTGGTGCAGATACGCCGGGATTTCCCCCTTGGGCGGTTTGAACTGAGCATCGAACACAGCCAGTTGAACCTGACGGATTACCAGGCCTTTCTCGCGCAGGAAGCCGAAAGCATCGGCGCGTTTCGCGGGCAACAGCAGCGCGCGTTCAACGCCGAACGCGAACGCTGGATCGCCAGCGGCCAGGCGCATTTCGACAGCGAGGAACTCGCCGCACCACAGGGCGCAGACACGCCCTTGCAGGCCAACGAATACAGCATCGACAGCCACATCGCCGGCAATCTCTGGCAAGTGCAGGTCAGCGCTGGCGAACGCGTGGCGGCGGGAGATGTGCTGGTGATCCTGGAGTCGATGAAAATGGAAATCCCGGTAGTCGCACCGTTCGCCGGCACCGTGCGGGAAATTCCGGTGCAGCCCGGCAGCGGCATTGGCGCAGGCCAACGGGTGGTGGTGCTGGAGCGTGATTTGCAATAACGCGGCGGGGCTGTATCGTGCAAGGCACACCGGGTTTCACCGGGACCTTGTCCGATACAGCCTGAACCGACCGATGACCACGCCAACCCTCTGCCCCGCCTGCGGCGCCCGCAACGATTGCGTCCTGGCCGACCCGCGCACTGCCGACCAGGCGTGCTGGTGCTATTCCGTCAGCATCGACCCCGCAGTGCTCGAAGCCTTGCCGGCGGAACTGCGCAATAAAGCCTGCCTGTGCCCGCGTTGTGCTCAGGTGGACGAACAACTGCGCGGCAACGAGCGGTCGTAATGCGCGTAGATCGTTTCCTCAGCAACCTGCCCCGTTTCAACCGTAAACAGGTTCGCCTGTTGCTGGTGGAGCGGCGGATCAGCGTCGACGGCCAGGCCACCAGCGATCCGCACCACCCGGTAAGCGAGTTCAGCCGTGTGTTGCTGGATGACGAAGTGCTGCAAGCCGGCAAACCCGCGCGTTACTTCATGCTGCACAAACCCCAGGGCTGCGTCAGCGCCACGTCCGACCCGCAACACCCCACGGTGCTCGACCTGCTGGATGAACCGGACAAGCACGAGCTGCACATCGCCGGTCGTCTGGATTTCAACACCACCGGCCTGATGCTGATCACCAACGACGGCCAGTGGTCGCGCCGCCTGACCCAGCCGCAAACCAAACTGCCCAAGGTCTACTACGTCGAGACCGAGCAGGACATCGGCCCGCAATACGCGGCCACCTTCGCCGCCGGCCTGTACTTCGCCTTTGAAGAGCTCACCACCCAACCGGCGGAACTGGAACTATTGGGCCCCAGAACGGCGCGCCTGAGCATCATTGAAGGGCGTTATCACCAGGTGAAGCGCATGTTCGGGCACTTCGACAACAAAGTGATACGCCTGCACCGCGAACGCATGGGACCGCTGGAGTTGGACGCAGCCCTTGCGCCAGGCCATTACCGGGCGCTTACAGAGGCTGAAATCCAACAGGTCTGATGACCGTTCAGCCGATGATGGCAAAAACCCACGCCATCGACTGGCGAACTGGCATCCCTGATGCTTGAATCAACCCAGCCAGCCGCAATCTGACTGGCGAGTCACCCCTACCTACAAGAAACACTTTGCCCGTCCGCACGCTTGACCTGCGGGCCTCTCACGGCAAATTGCCCGCCATAACAACACCCGTCGGCCAGCCAGTACCGGATCGACATGGGCCCTCACTTCCAGGCGTATGCCTACCTGTCACAAAGCTCGTGCAGAGTGATCTGCGCGCATTACCCGCTTGCCAGGAGTCTTACGACATGAGGCCAGAAATCGCTGTGCTGGATATACAGGGTCAGTATCGGGTTTACACGGAGTTCTATCGCGCGGACGCAGCAGCCAAGACCATCATCCTGGTCAACGGCTCAATGGCCACCACTGCGTCTTTCGCCCAGACCGTGAAAAGCCTGCACCCGACGTTCAACGTGGTTTTGTATGACCAGCCCTACGCTGGCCGCTCCAAAATCCACAACCGCCACGAGCATATGCTGACGAAAGAAGTCGAGGGCCAGATCCTTCTGGAACTCATCGACCACTTCGCCGCCGAACACGTGCTGTCCTTTTCCTGGGGCGGCGCCGCGACCCTCGTCGCCCTCGCCCACCGCCCGCGCCGTGTGGAAAAGGCCGTGATCAGCTCGTTCTCCCCGGTGATCAACGCCCCGATGCGCGACTACCTGGAGCGCGGTGTCGACTACCTCGGCAACCTCGACCGCGACCGCGTGGGCCACCTGGTCAACAGCACCATCGGCAAACACCTGCCGTCGCTGTTCAAACGCTTCAATCACAAACACGTGAGCAGCCTGGCCGAGCACGAGTATGGGCAGATGCACTTTCACATCAGCCACGTGCTCAACAGCGACCGGCTGTGCTACCTCAAGGCCGCTAAGCAGATTGATATACCGGTGTTGTTCTTGAACGGCGAATGGGACGAGTACACCAGTGCCCAGGATGCCAAGCTGTTTGGGCAACATATTGCGAAAAGCAGCTTCGGCACGATTCAGGCGACCGGGCACTTTCTGGATATGGAGCACAAGGCCGCGTGCCGGGATAGCCGGGAGGCGTTGATGGGCTTTTTGAGACCGGAGCAGCAGCCAAGCCGGTTGCGGTACCACGCGTCACAGCCACAGCATGCGTTTGCCGTATGAGCGGTGGGGTTGTGGGCGGGCCGGATTTCCCAGGGGGGCCGCCTGCCCATGATCGACCGTTGGCACGTAAAACACAGAATTTTCGAAGAAAAACTTCAAATCCGCGAGCACATCTGGTACAAAGTCAGCCGCTCTGAGCGGGTATAGTTTAGTGGTAGAACGAAAGCTTCCCAAGCTTTAGATGAGGGTTCGATTCCCTCTACCCGCTCCACTCAGATTTTGCTCCTGCGTCAGGCTGGTTTTGACGGGGGATGTGTAAAAAAACCGGTCCTTGGTGACCGGTTTTTTTATGGGTGGGATTTGGTACAACGTGCAGCAATCATGCTGCTCTCATGTTCGCCGTGGCAGAGTTGCCAATATCAATTTCAAGGGATCAGGGATGAAGGCTTTCGTTATTACAGTCATGTTATTGATCACCGGCTGCGCCGCCAAAGTCGTTGAATACACGCCGGCCCCCATCACTGCGGAACAGGCAAGATCAATAATCGAGCAGGTCCTGATGGAGCAACCGCAAAAGACCAGGCCTGAGCAGGTATTTTTCACCGACGAGTACATCGGTTATGGCAACGGCATCGTCTCGTCCAGCAGCGGGTTTGCCAGTGCAGTACCGATTGGTAACGGGGCAATAGCTGCCGGAAGCTCGGTCACCTCGTCCAAGTCGGTACAAACCAGGATCTATTTCAACTCAATTGGTACCGCGACGCTTTACTCCAAGCGCGGCCGTTGGGTGGTGATTACCCGAAATCAGGCGGGTAGCACCATGAACTTTTCTCTGGTCGACACTCAGCAAAAAGCTGAGCGGTTTATTGATGCAATGATGTACTTCAAGAAATAACGGTACGGATCGGTCAAGGAGGGGAACTCCCCCCAAACTGTCCTATTTATCGATAACTAACATCCAGGGAGGTGTACGCAACAATAGCTGCCCCGCCGTCCTGCTCAGCGGTCTGGTTGTAATTCCCGGCCTTGAAATACAGATTGATGCCCTGCCAACCCGATGGCGGAATATCGAACTCCCGGCTGGCCTGCCTGCCATTCGCCGCAGCCGAAACCAGCAGCACCATGCCACCCTCGGAGCCCTTGACCTCAATCTTGTAATTCAGCTTGTCGTTAAGCTCGAGCCCCTTCAGCAATACTGTCCGTTGCTCCTTCTGCCCATAGCGCGTTTTGGTCCCGGCGATGATCGAGCCACCTTCCCAGCGAAGCTTCAGCAGCTCCGAACCTCCCGCCTTGTCGCCATGTATCTGGGCAAAAATGATCGATTTTGTGCTTGGATTTTGCACCACATAAAGCTCGCCGGACTGGGTATTATCAAACACCCCACCTGCGGTGAACTCTCTTTTTGCCCGCAGCTCAACACGGGGGTAGTGACTGTTGGGCGTCGCGTCAAGACCCGAGGGTGTGTTGAATACCAGCGCTCCTTCAGGCACGCCTTGATGGCATCCCGATGTGCGATAACAGTTTGTGTAGAAATAGGCGTTCTGAAGATTTTCGCCGATCGCGACTTCTTCTGCCTGACCTTGCGCATTGAAATCCTGAAGCACGTAGGCACGGCTCAGGTTGGACAGGTTGTCGCCTGGGGGTTTTGTGGCATCCAGGGCAAAGGCATTTCCACCGTTAAAAATCGCTCCGATGGCCACTACCGACACCGCGATAACTCTAGCGCCAAACACTTTAAATGCGTGCATCACCGTCACCAATTATTCGTCAAAGCCCCAACTCCAACGCCAGCAGATCCGATAGCTGTTGCGGGTGTCGAATCAATGTAATGCGCCTTACTGCCGAAAGAGAAAAAAATATTGGAGGGCTGCCCTTCCCTTGGTATGTGCGGCCTGGAAGGGAAAGCCTTTTACAGAATCAAGAAACCCGATCCACTCGGTCCTGCACGGCTTCTACCAGTAAAAGCCCCAGTTCAATCATTTGCTGAATCGCCAAGGCCAGACTGCGATGCTTATCTGGCAGGTTATCGGCAAATTCGTTGGTCATTGCGCCAGCGCCGGCAATGGTTTCGTAAGCGTTGGCGAGCAATGCATCGGTGCCGATTTCGGGACGTACGCTGAAGATTCTTACGGGTGAGTTATACGAGTCAGTACACATCTGTTGATCCTCAAGAAGGACCACCACCCAGTACTACGGAGATAGGGTGGCAGCTGTACGCAGGTTAGTAGACCGGGAAGTTTCAGAACCGGCGCGCCCGAAGACGCCCTGCGCACAGCTACCATTAGGCACAGGCAATAAGATGCCTGACCGATAGAACAGCCGTACGCCAAAACTTCACCGGGCTACTAAACCCGACCGCTGATGGGCAGCGGCTGACGAACCTTAAAGAGGTTGCCCAAGGCGTACAACCGGGACGATTCTGATGGTTGTGTAGGCAATGGAGCAAGGTTCAAATATTCAGGCCAATCCGCGCTTCAGCCTTCAGTTCCCTCCAACTGCGCAAGATCCGCAAGCAACCCCGGCCCCACCGGTTCCCATCCCAACGTCTTGCGCGTGATCGCACTGGATGCAGGCATATCGTGAGCGGTAAACCTTGCCAACCAACCAAAAAACCCCTGAGCCTCTTGCGCCGAAATGGATTTAACCGGCAAACCAAGCCGCGTCCCCAACACCTCGGCAATCTCCCGTTGCGACACACCCTCCTCCGCCACCGCGTGATACCTCGTGCCCGGCTCGGCCTTTTCAATCGCCAGCCTGTAGAGCCGAGCCACATCCAGAATATGTGCCGCCGGCCAACGGTTTTTCCCGTCGGCGATGTAAGCGCAAACGCCCTTCTCGCGATACAACTCGATCACCGGGCTAACCAGCCCCTGCCTGACGGTGTCGTGTACTTGAGGCAAACGCATCACCGACACATTCACCCCCGTCGCGGCTACAGCGTTAGCCGCTTCTTCCGACGCTGCACGAGGAATCTGCGCTGAGGTAACCACCGCACCATCCTCCGTCGCCAACTGCCCCGGCACGGTGCTCGCAATTCCGACACCGGAGGTAATGATCAGCGGTCGATCCGACCCGGCAAGTGCCTCTCCCAGCGCCTGGATAACCCGGCGGTCGTCCTCGCAGTTCGCGACGAATTTCGAGAAGTCGTGATTGAACGCCAGGTGAATCACGCCATCCGCCTGGGCAACACCAGACTTGAGGCTTCCCAGGTCCTCAAGCGACCCACGATGTACCTGAGCCCCGGCGGCCTCCAGCGCTGCCACCTTGTCATCCGAGCGGCACAACCCCAGCACCTGATGGCCCGCCGCGATCAGTTCCTTGACGACAGCCGACCCGATAAATCCGCTGGCACCCGTTATAAATATGCGCATGAACCGTATCTCCGTGTGTATTCAGAGACTAATCTGTGCGCTTGCCCTATACGGGTAAAGTAGTGAAGTTATCAGGGTATAGAGGCTAACAGGCTATGAGCGCAAACCAGTTGGGCAGCTATCTGAAAGACCGACGTACCCGGCTTGATCCGGCGGCATTCGGCTTCTCATCGGCACGACGGCGTACGCCAGGTTTGCGCCGCGAAGAGGTGGCCCAACGCGCGAACATCAGCCCTACCTGGTACACCTGGCTCGAACAGGGCCGTGGCGGCGCGCCGTCGGTGGAAGTGCTGGAGCGGATTGCCCATGCGCTGATGTTGACCGATATCGAACGCGAGCATCTGTTCCTGCTGGCCTTCGGACGCCCACCCGAAGTGCGCTATCAGCAAAACGAAACGGTGACGCCACGCCTGCAACGGGTACTGGATGCCTTGAACCCCAGCGCCGCGATCCTGCGTACGGCGACCTGGGACGTGGTGGCGTGGAACCAGGCGGCGACGGTGATGTTGATGGACTACGGATCCCAGGCGCCGGAACAGCGAAATATCCTGCGGTTCATGTTCCTTGATCCCAATTCCCGCGCGGCCCAATACGACTGGGAAAGCGTGGCGCGGTTTGTGTTGGGGGCTTTCAGGATTGATACGGCGCGCTCAGGCGCGGCGGAGCAGGTGCAGCCGCTGGTGGATGAACTGTGTCGACGCAGCCCTGAATTTAAGGCGATGTGGAGCGAAAACGATGTTCAGGGCGCCCATGGTGATCGCATCAAGCGGATACGCCATTCGGTGTTGGGGCCGATCGAATTTGAGTATTCGGTGTTTGCGGTCGATGGGCGCAAGGATCTGAATATGGTGGTGTACAACCCGGCGACGCCGGAGGATGCGCAGCGGATCGCATCCTTGATGGATTAGGCGCCAGCAACTGCAAGAGACTTCGACACTGCAATCGCTCGCAACAAGAGACCATTTGAATCCTTAGCCTTACTCACATCGTTCTCCTGCGCCTAACCGCGCCGCGCGCACGTGCTCATGCCTATTGCCAGCCAGTATCCATATGGATACAGTGAGAACCCGTGAACTATCATGTCCAGCAAACGCAGACCTTCATTACCTGGCATTCAGCAATACGTGATTTACGCGCAAAAATCGCCATCGCCCGGCGCATCGATCGCGCATCTGCTGGCAATCTGGGCGATATAAAGACGGTAGGCAATGGTGTCTCGGAAATGCGCGTAGATATCGGTCTGGGTTATCGAGTGTATTTCACGCAGCGAGGAAGAACCGTCATCGTCTTGCTGGCCGGTGGCGACAAATCCTCACAAGACGCCGACATCCGGCGAGCAAAAAAACTGGCAAAGGAAGTTTGATCATGAGCCAAACACTGACGACATTTGATATGGCGGCACTGCTCGACAGTGATGAAGCCATCAGCGAATACCTTTCTCAAGTTCTGGCCGACGGCGATAACGAGGAGTTCCTCAGGGCCGTCGGGTACGTGGCCAAAGCTCGCGGGATGGCGCGGGTCGCGACCGATACCGGCATGGGCCGTGAGAGTCTGTACAAGGCATTTGCCCCTGGAGCAAAGCCCCGCTTCGAAACGGTACTCAAGGTGCTTCACGCACTGGGTATCGATCTGCAAGCACAGCCGGGGCATGTCGCCAATCATTCGATTATTTGAGTGAGCAGCCCCGCTGCACCACCCACGCCAACGGCAACGTCAGCAACAACATCCCGGCCAGCACCATCACCGCCACCGGCACGCCCATCAAGTCCCCCAGCCCGCCAAAAAGAACCGGCGCCAACGCGCCACCGCCGATGGTGCCGGTGTAGAACACGGCAAACGCCTGCTCGCGTTTACCCGCGCCGGCCAGGTCCGGGACCGCGCCGTAAAGCACCGACGACGTGCCATTCAATGCCAGCCCCAACACCGGCAACATCACCATCAACCCGCTCAACGGCAGGTACACCGCCGCAACGATCAACACCGCCGTGCTGCTCTCCGTCAGCCACACGGTTTTCATCATGCCGATGCGTGCGCCGAGGTAGCCGCAGAGCAATTTGCCAAAGGCGCCGCCGATAAACAGCATGGTCAGCGCGAGACCGATGCCCGCAGTGCCGGCGCCTTTAGCTTGCAGAAGAAAGGGCAGAAACGTGAGAAAGCCCATGCGCACGGCACTGTCGAGTGTGCCCGTGACGATCAGCGCACGCAGGCCGCTGACGGAGCCGCTTCCTACCAGTGTCCTGGCGGTTTTCCCGGAAGTGGGCGCCGCTGCCTGCGTTGGGATCAGCCACCACAGCAACCCCGCCGCGGCCAATCCCAGCATTCCAAGAAGCGTGACGCTCGCGCGCCAGCTGATGACGGTCAGCAACAGGCCGACCAGCCCGGGAACCAGGGTTTTGCCAATGTCCCCGGAGAAGTTGTATTGAGACAGCGCTTCCTTGACCCCACCACCGCTCTCGTAGGTGTCGGTGATCATCGAAGAAGCCAGCGGATGCTGGGTACTCGCCCCCAGCCCGCCCAACAGCAGCGCCAGCAACAACATGCCCAACCCGGTCGCCTGTCCCACCAACAGATAAGCAACACCGGCAAGCGCCGTGCCGCCCACCAGCATCGGCGTGCGTCCCCAGCGTTTGGCGGCACGACTGGCCATCAACTGAAACACCGCCATCATCCCGGAATAGGCACCGCGCAGCAGGCCGACCTGGGCGTAGGTCATGCCGAACTGCGCTTGCCAGATCGGCAGCAGCACGTAGATCACATCGGTCAGGCCATCGTGAATCGCGTGGGCGCTGCAGCCGGCGATCAACGAGCGGCGACGGGCGGAAGTCTCGGGTACCGGCAGGGCAACGGCATCGTTCATGAGGTCTTGCTCAGTTCAGGTTGGAGGGGCTTCCAGCCCGCCAGGGCGATCAGCAACGACAGTAGCTGGAAACCGATGATCAGCGCCACACACCCCACCCAACCCCAACGCCCCCAGATCAGCGCCGGGACGATGGCGCCGAAGCTGCCGCCCAGGTAATAGCAGGTGAGGTACAGGCCCACGGCGCCGGCCTTGTTGTGGCGGGCGGTGGCGGTGGTGAAGGCGCTGGCGGCGGCCTGGGCGAGGAACACGCCCGTAGAGCTGAGGGCCAGGCCCCATACGATGCACCACAGGGATGGCAGCAAGGTCAGGCCCGAGCCACAAACGCCAAGCACCGCAGCCGCCGTCAGCAGTTCGGATTGCGGGCGGGATTTGCTCAGGCGCCCGGCAACGGGAATGACTACCAGGGCCAGCAGGAACACCATATAGATCGTGCCCAGCGCCGCCGGGCCAAGGTCGAACGGGGCTTGGCTGAGGTAAAGGCCAGCGTAGGTAAACGTCGCCACTTGGGAGAACAGCACGCAAAATCCTACGGCGTAGGCTGCCAGCAGCGGCGTGCCGAGCACATCGGCCCAGGTGGTTGAAGGTCGCGCAATTCGGGGTGGATTGCCCGGCAGCAGGAACTGGATAAACCCGCCCACCATCAGGCTCAACACTGCCAACAGCTCGAAGGCTTCACGCCAGCCGACGTACTCGGTCATCACACCGGTGACGAAGCGCCCGGCAAACCCGCCGAGCACGGTGCCGGCCACATAGAGGCTGGTGACTTCGGTGACGGTGCCGCCGCGCCAGCGATCACCGATGTAGGCCACGCTGGTGGCGAACACCACGGGGATCAGCATGCCTTCGATAAAGCGCCACACCAGCAGTTCGGCAAAGCTGCTGGCATAGGCAGTCATCAAAGCCGGCAACGCCAGCAACAGCGCGGCCGCCGAGATCACCGTGCGTTGCTCAAAACGCCCGGTCAGGCGGCTGACAAAGGGCGCGGTCAGCGCTACCGCCAAGGTGGTGACGGTAATGCTCCAACCGGCCGCCCTGGCGCTCACTTCAAAGCTGGCGGCAAGGTTCTGCAAAATGCTCTGGGTGGCGTAGAGGTTGAGAAACGCCGCGCAGCCACACAGGAACAGGGCAAGACGGGCACAATGCAGGCGCGGTTTCATGAAACCTCTCGTTTTATTATCTGAGGCCTTTATAGAATGACCCGCACACCCGAGACCAATACCGATTTTGAACCGATCAATACCCTGGGGCCAGGATGCTCGACCTACGCAAGCTGCGTTACTTTCTGACCGTCGCCGAAGAATTGCACTTCGGCCGAGCGGCCATTCGCCTGCACCTGGCCCAGCCGCCGTTGACCCGGCAGATTTCCGCGCTGGAGACTGAGCTGGGATTTCGCCTGTTCGACCGCACCAGTCGCACGGTTTCGCTCACTCCCCAGGGGCGCGCGTTCCTGCCCTACGCACGGGCGGTGCTGGAGCAGGTCGACCTCGCTGAAGTCATCGCGGGCAAACTGGCGGCGGGTGCCGCCGGGCAGCTGGCGCTGGGTTACGTCAGTTCGATAGCCCTGTCGGACTTGTTCAGCCAGGCGATTCAAGCCTTCGCCCAACGCTTTCCCGATGTGCAACTGACGCTGGTGGAATGCGCCTCCGGCAGCCTGGGCGCACAGGTGGCTGATGGCCGCCTGGATATCGGCTTGAGCCGGTTACTGCCCCAGGACGGTCAGACTGAGGTGCAAGCGTTGTCGTTGGGTGAGGAGCGGCTGGTGGCGGCGGTGTCCAGCGACAGCCCGTTGGCCAACCAGGCCGAGGTCAGCCTGGCGCAGTTGAGTGGGTACCCGTTGATTCTGTTCCCAGCCGATTATGGCTCGGGGCTTAACCAGTCCATTGAGCAGCTTTATCGGCACAAAGGTTTGCCACTGAGGGCCGGGCCGTCGGGACGGCAAATTACCTCGATCATTGCACTGGTGGCGGCGGGACAAGGTGTGGCGCTGGTGCCGGAATGTACGCAGAGTTTGATGAACAAGGGCGTGACGTATCGGCCGTTGGTGGACGCGGAAGCGTATGCACGGCTGCTCGTTCTTACGCGTAGCGGCGCAAGCAGCTTGATGGTCACGGCATTTCTCACGGTAATTGATGAGTTGCTGCAGGCTCGTCAGAAAGCCTGATTGTTCTCTCGAAAAACCTCGCAATACCTCCGCCGGGCACCGTCCCCATGCGCTCATACACTACATACACGCCCTACAGAAACACCGGTCATCGACCGCTGGTAGGTAGAGTGTTGATAATTTATTTTCAGTAGTTATAGTCTCCACCAACACACACCACAAGGAGGTGCTGTGGACAGCCGATATTTGATAGGTCACATCGTTGCGGATGGCTGGTATCTGGTGCGAATCAGAGGCAGCCATCATCATTTCAAGCACCCGACAAAGCCGGGGCTCGTGACGATTCCCCATCCTAAAAAGGACCTGCTGGACAAGACCGCAAAGAGCATTTTGAAACAAGCTCTGCTCAGCTAACACGTTCGTGGAGGACAACAAACATGCTGTACCCAATCGCAATTTTAACCGGTGACGAGGACCATGCCTGGGGTGTGGAAGTCCCGGACATTCCCGGTTGCTTCTCAGCTGGAGATGATCTGGACGACGCCATGGCCATGGCTCGCGAAGCGATCGAAGGCCACTTCGAGATCCTCGCAGAAGACGGTGCGCCCATTCCTACAGCACAGAAAGTCACCCTCCATGCCGCCAACCCGCAATATGCCGGCTGTACGTGGGCGGTGGTGGATATTGATGTGACCAAGTACCTGGGCAAGGCACAGAAACTCAATATCACGTTGCCCGGCTACCTGCTGAACCGCATTGACGAATACGTCCTGCATCATCCGGAAGAAAAAAGCCGTTCGGGCTTTCTTGCGTCTGCTGCCCTCAAGGTATTGCAACAGGACCGGTAACAGCACTTCAAGGAACCGCGCAATGCTCCCTCCCTCACACCGCACGCCCAGCCCCGTACTGCGCAAGGTACTGGGCTGGGTGCTGATCGCTCCTCTGCTGCTCTCGTTCCTCAGGCTGCCCTTTGCGCTGGGACTCGTGTTGGTGCTGGCGTCCATCACGGCCTCCGTTTATGGCGCCCGGTTTGCCCAACTGCATGCCAGTCGGCGTGTAACCGTATTTGCCGTGATCATCACGCTGCTCAACATCGCTTCATTTTTTGTCATTGGCACGGCATCGGTACTCAAGGCGCTGTACTGGTTCTCGTGGTTTTATTGGTATCCGTATTACGCCGATTGGGTTTACTGGAACTTCTAAGTCGTTCGCGAATTCGACCGCAAGAAACGTAGTTCCACCCTGGGCCGGCCTATCTACAGTAGAGCCATACCCACTCAAGGAGCCCGACCATGTCCTACGAATACAAATACATGCCCTCCCCCGTCGGCCAACTCACCCTCGTGGCCCGTGACGGAAAACTCACCGCCATTCTCTGGGAAAAAGAGCGGCCCAATCGCGTTCGCCTGGGTACCCTGCAAGAAGCCAGCAACAGCCCAATACTGCTGGAGACCGAGCGACAGTTGAAGGAGTACTTCGCCGGTGCCCGCAATCGTTTCGAGCTGGAACTGGACTTCGCCGGCACCGACTTCCAGAAGAAAGTCTGGCAGGCGCTGTTGACCATCCCGTTCGGAGAGACCCGCAGCTACAGCCAGATCGCTGCGCAGATAGGCAACCCCAAGGCCGTGCGTGCCGTCGGCGCCGCCAACGGGCGCAATCCGATTTCGATTGTTGCGCCGTGCCATCGGGTGATTGGTGCGTCGGGTGGCTTGACCGGGTTCGCCGGCGGGCTTGAGGCCAAGCAGTATCTGCTGGCGCTGGAGGATCACGGCTGACCCCCAGCAGGAAAACGTACAACTTTGTTCAGATCCTCAATTGTAAAAAGAAATTTCAGAGCGCGCCTGCGGTCAGTATTTTCATCACCCACCCTTATAGGAAAACGGTCATGAAATTCTCCGCCATCTCACAATCCCTGTCCCGCTGGGCAGGCAGCGCCCGCACGTTCTACGCGGCGGTGGGATTGATCCTCCTGTGGAGTCTGAGCGGGCCTTATTTCCACTACAACGACACGTGGCAGCTGATCATCAACACCTCCACCACCATCATCACCTTCCTGATGGTGTTCCTGATCCAGAACACGCAAAACCGCGACAACGACATTTTGCATATCAAGATTGACGAGTTGCTGCGCGCCACCAAGGATGCACAAAACGCCGTATTGAGCCTGGACGGCCTGGACCGCAAGGAACTGGAGAAACTGCGCAAGGAATACAAGACCATCGGCGACAGTGAAACCATCACTGTGACGACGCTGGTTACCGAAACAACGGATGACAATGGCCGGTCCAAGACGGACCTGAACCAGGCATAAAAAAACGGCGGCTGGATCACTCCAGCCACCGTTTTTCATGGGGTACTCAAGGCAATCAACCGTCGCCCTGGTGACCCTTACCGTACGTCGACGCCAGCGCCCGGGCTTTCTCCAGGCGCTCTTCCAACTTGGGCAAGGTCTCATCCACCAAAGCCTTTATTTCCGGGATATCGGACTCGGCGCCCTCCTGCTTGAACAAGGCGATCGCGTCTTCGTTGGCCTTGATCTGCTGGGCGGTGTAGGCGGCGTCAAAGGAGTCGCCGTCCTTGAGCTCGGGCATCAGCGATTCGGCCTTGTCGACAATCTTGTCCCGTGGGGCCACCGGCAAGTCGAGCTTCTTGGCGATGGCCGCCAGGTGCTGATTGGCCAGGGTGCGTTCATTGATGACTTCGATGGTGTAGTCCTTGATCTCCTGGGACGAAGTCTTGGCGTGTGCCATGCGGCTGGTCTCGATATCGGCCATGCCCTTGGCCGAAGCCTGCTCGATGAAATCGGCAGGCGACTGGGCGAAAGCATTGCTGGCGCCGAGGCCCAGCAGCATCGCGAAACTGGCGGTGCGTAACCGGATAGCCATGCGGCTCATGATGGGTTCCTCCAGGTAATAAACAGGTGCAGGGAAACGAGCCCCGCTCTGAATCTGAATTTTCAGGGCGGCAAAGGTTTAGAAAAAACTTGTTAGTGCGACGAACGGTCGTCAGGGCTTACTGAGGAGCAGTCCTGACGAACGGGACACAACGATGCAACGGTGACAATGTAGTATGTTGTATTACACATCACTACATCGAGGCACTTATGTCGGTCATGTCATTACGTCTACCTGAAGACATCTCCGAAACACTCGCCAGCCTTGCCAAGGCCACCGGGCGCAGCAAATCGTTCCTCGCCGTCGATGCGTTACGCGAATACCTGACGCGTGAAGCATGGCAAATCGAGGAAATTCAAAAGGCGTTGAAAGAAGCCGATGCGGGTGACTTTGCAACTGCCGCCGAAGTAGACGCAGTGGCAAACAAATGGCGTGCCAATGCGCGTTGAGTGGCTGAAGGCAGCACTCAAAAATCTTGATGATGAAGCAGCTTTCATCGCCCAGGAAAACCCCAAAGCGGCTTATGAGTTTGTTCAGGCCATCCGGACGGGGCTTGAGCATGTTGCTGAGTTTCCGGCGATGGGTCGAGAAGGACGCGTTCCTGGTACACGTGAGTGGGTGATGCCACGCTGGCCCTATCTCGTGCCATATCGTATTCGCGAGGGACGGTTACAGGTTCTTCGAATATTTCACACACGGCGCCAACCACCGAACAGTTGGTAACGCCGATCAACCCTGTATCACAACCTGCACCTGCCCATTCAACCACTGCAACGCCGCGTCCCCACCCCGCCGCGAATGCCACGCCAGCACAAACGCAAACGACGGAATGTGAAACGGCGGCGGCACCGCCAACAACTGTTCGTGATCAATGTTCAGCAGCCCGCGAGACGACACGGTAAGAATCAGGTCCGTGCCCTGGATCAACTGCGGCGCAACACCCCAATGAGGCAAGCTGATAGACACGTGCCGGCGCTCACGAATCGCCGTCAGCGCCCGTTCGATTTCCGGGGTGCCGCTGCCACGCATTTCCAGCAATACGTGGGGCCGCGCCAGATAGGTGGGCAGGTCGAGTACACCGCTTGCCGGCAGGCTGTCGCGGTCCACCAGGCACACGTAATGCTCTTCAAACAGCGGCGTGCTGCGCAGCTCGGCAGGCATGTCGGGAAACACCCCGGCCGCCAGGTCGATATCGCCATTGAGCACACCGTCAAGCATGCCTTCGCGACTGGCCTGGATAATCTGCAAATCAATCCCCGGCGCTTCCCGGCGCAAGGTGCGCACCAGCCCCGGCAAGAAAATCGCCGCACTGTAGTCCGACATGGCGACCCGGAAGGTGCGCTTGGCCGACGCCGGATCAAAACGATTGGGCTCCAGCAGCGCCTGTACCTGGGCCAGCGCTTCCGCCAGCGGCATGGCCAGTTCCAGAGCACGAGCAGTGGGCACCAGCGAGCTGCCCTGGCGCACCAGCAACGCGTCTCCGAGCAAGTCCCGCAACCGCGCCAGCGCGTGGCTCACCGCCGGCTGGCTCAGGTGCAGGCGCTCGGCGGCACGGGTCACGTGTTGCTCGCTGAGCAAGGCGTCAAGGATCACCAGCAGGTTAAGGTCGATGCGTCGTAGATCATTCATCAGCTGCATGTTCTGCATAAGAACTTGGAATTTAAATTTGCGCGACGAATAGCCTAGAGTCCAGCAAAACCTCTGGGATATTGATCATGACGACGTTGCATTGGGTAGGTTTGTTGCTGTTGGCCGCGTTTGCCGGGGCAGTGGTGCCGTTTCAAAGCGCGATAAACGCCAACCTGGGACGCGGCCTGGGGCATCCGCTGTGGGCCACCCTGGCCTCGCTGCTGGTGAGCATCATCGTGCTGCTGCCGGTGATCCTGGCCCTGCGCCTGCCGCTGCCCAACCTGGGTTTTATCACCAAGGCGCCGCTGTGGATGTGGAGCGGCGGCGCGTTCGGCGTGTGCTTCATTTCGCTGGCGTTGATCCTGATGCCCAAGCTCGGCGCCTCGGGGTTTATCGCCCTGGCGATGGCCGGGCAAATCGTCGCCTCGTTGATGCTGGACCACTTCGGCTTGTTCGGGCTGGTGGAACGCCAATTGACCGCGCCCCGGTTGATCGGGGCGCTGATGTTGATTGGCGGTGTGGCCCTGATTCAATTCAGTGCCGCACCCACCCGCTCGCTGGTGACCGCCGGCTGATCAGCGCTTGTCGAGGGTGCGCAGCTTCTGAGGCAAGCCCCACAGCAACAGCGCCGCCGCCAGCAACGCACACACGCCGATGACATACAGCGCCGGCGTGGTGCTGCCAGTGAGGTCCTTGATCCGGCCGACCATCACCGGGCTGACGATGCCGCCGAACTGGCCCAACGTGTTGATCACCGCGATCCCGCCAGCAGCGCCCGCGCCGGCACCGGCCAACAACTTCGGCGGCAGCGTCCAGAACGTCGGGATCGAAGCGATGATCCCGGCGCCCAGCAAGCTCAGGGCGACGATCAGGAACGTGGTGTGATCGGCAAAGATCCCGGCACAGAAGAACCCCACCGCCCCCAGCGCCACCAGGCCGCTGACGAACTTGCGACGTTCGCCGGTGGCGTCGGACAAGCGTCCGATCACCACCATGCTGATGGCGCCGCAGACGTAGGGAATCGCCGTCAGCAAGCCGATCATCACCGGGCTCTGGGTGCCGGCGCTGCGGATCAGTTGCGGCGTCCAGAAGTTCAACCCGTAGGACGCCACCTGGATCAGGAAGTAGATAAAACCCAGCATCAGGAAGCCTGGGATACGCAATGCAGCCAGCAACGAGCCACCGCTCTTGTGGGGTTCATGCACGGCAATGCGACTGGCCAGCAACGTCTTCTCCGACGGGGTCAGCCAGTGGGCATCCTCGATACGATCCTTGAGCAGCTTGAGCACCAGGAACCCCAGGCCCACACAGGGCAAGCCACCGAGCAAGAACAACCAGTGCCAGCCGCGCATTTGCAGCACACCGTCGAGGTGTTCCAGCACCAGCCCGGAGAACGGCGCGCCCACCAGCCCGGCAAACGCCGACGCCAAGAACAGCATCGAGGTGATACGCCCACGGTAGTGCTGCGGGAACCACAACGTCAGGTAATACAGCACGCCCGGGGCAAACCCGGCCTCCATCGCACCGATGATGAAACGCAGGCCGTAGAACTGCCATTCGGCCGTGACGAACACCATAGCGGCCGTCGCCAGCCCCCACGACATCATGATGCGAGCGATCCAGCGGCGGGCGCCGACCTTGTACAGCATCATGTTGCTCGGCACTTCAAAGATCACATAGCCCACCACAAACAGCCCGGCGCCGAGACCATAGGCAGTGTCACTCAGGCTCAGGTCGGCCTGTAGCTGGAACTTGGCGAAGCTGATGTTGATGCGGTCAAAAAACGCGAACAGATAGCAGACCATGATCAGCGGCATCAGGCGCCAGGCGACCTTGCTGACCAGGGCTTTTTCGGCATCGTGTTCAGCGGCCGGGCGCACGCCGGCCTCCAACGTATTAAGGCTCATCGATTCTCTCCAGCGGACTGCTCGCAGGCGTCCGATTGTTTTTGTTGTCTGGTTACGGCTTACAAGGTGGCGATGTAGGCCGGTGGCGGATGCAGGTCGCAATTGCGCCCGGCCTTGGCCACCTGGCCCGGCAACTCATGGCCCAGCAAGGCCGGCAGTTGCCGCGACATTTTCAGCAGGTGCGGCAGGTCGATGCCGGTGTGGATCCCGACTTCATCACACAGGTTGACCAGGTCTTCAGTGCAGATATTGCCCGACGCGCCGGGCGCAAACGGGCAACCGCCGAGGCCGCCCAATGCCGCATCAAACCGTCGCGCACCGGCCTCGTAGGCGGCCAGCACATTGCACAAACCCAGGCCGCGGGTGTTGTGGAAATGCAGGGTCAGGTCGCTCGCCGGAACACATTCGAGCACACGCTTGACCAGGCGCTCGACCTGACGCGGATTGGCCATGCCGGTGGTGTCGGCCAGGCTGATGCCCTGGATGCCCAGCTCGCGGTAGGCGTCGACCAATTGCAGCACGCGGTCCTCATCGATCTTGCCCTCGAACGGGCAACCAAAAGTGGTAGCGATGCTGCCGTTGAGGCGCACCGGGTGCTCGGCAGCAAAGCTCACGATATCGCCGAATGCGGCCAACGATGCCTCGCAACGCATGCGCATATTCGCCAGGTTGTGGGTCTGGCTGGCGGACATCACCAGGTTCAACTCATCGGCCCGGGACTCGATGGCACGCTGGGCGCCCTTGAGGTTGGGGATCAACGCCACGTAGATAACCCCGGGATGACGGGTGATGCCCTGGAAAACCTGTTCACCATCGCGCAACGCAGGGATGGCCTTGGGCGACACGAACGAGCCGGCTTCGATCCGGGAAAACCCGGCCATGGACAGTTGATCGATCAACGCGATCTTGTCGACAGTCTCGACCCAGGTCGGCTCGATTTGCAGGCCGTCACGGGGTGAGACTTCCTGCACGACCAGGGCATCGGAATAGTTTTTCATTGCACCACTCCCGAGGATTTCAGGCGTTGAATATCGGCGCCGCTCAGGCCCAGGTCGCCGAGGATTGAATCAGTGTGCTGGCCCAGGCTCGGGCCCTGCCAATTCACCGCGCCGGGGGTTTCCGACAGTTTGGGCACGATACCGGGCATCTTCACCGTGAGGCCGCCGGGCAGGTCGGCGCTGAGCAGCATGTCGCGGGCCTGGTAGTGCGGATCGGCGACGATATCGGCCACTGAATAGATGCGCCCCGCCGGTACTTCGGCGGCTTCCAGGGCACTGAGCACCTGGTCGATGGGCAGGCTGCTGGTCCAGTGGGTGATGGCGGCGTCCAGCAGGCCGCTCTTGGCAGCGCGGCCATCGTTGTGGGCAAACTCCGGCGCTTCGGCCAGGTCGGCGCGGCCGATGGCGAGCATCAGGCGCTTGTAGATCGGGTCGCTGTTGCCGGCGATCACCACATAGGCGCCATCGGCGGTCAGGTAGGTGTTGGACGGTGCGATGCCGGGCAAGGCGCCGCCGCTGCGTTCGCGCACATGGCCGAGCATGTCGTATTCCGGCACCAGGCTTTCCATCAGGTTGAACACGCTTTCGGCCAGGGACACGTCGACAATCTGGCCGTCGCCCTGGCCGGTCTTGACCCGCAGCAGCGACATCAGCGCGCCGATCACACCGTGCAGCGACGCCAGGGAATCACCGAGGCTCACGCCGACCCGCGCCGGTGGTGAATCCGGGTTGCCGGTGGTGTAGCGAATCCCGCCCATGGCCTCGCCGATGGCACCGAAGCCCGGGCGGTCGCGGTAAGGGCCGGTCTGGCCGTAGCCGGAGATGCGCACCAGGGTCAGCTTGGGGTTGAGGGCGTGCAGCACGTCCCAGCCCAGGCCGAGTTTTTCCAGGCCGCCGGGGCGCAGGTTTTCGATCAGCACGTCGGCATCGCCCAGCAATTGCTTGACCAGGTCCAGGCCTTCTGCCGACTTGAGGTCCAGGGCCAGGGACTTTTTGTTACGCGATTGCAGGTACCACCACAGCGACGTACCTTCGTGAAGCTTTCGCCATTTGCGAAGCGGATCGCCCTGCCCCATGGCTTCGATCTTGATCACCTCGGCGCCAAACTCGGCCATCAGCCGGGCGGCGAAGGGCGCGGCAATCAGGGTGCCGATCTCGATCACCTTGATACCGCTCAGGGGAGCCGTCATGGGGTGTACCTCTTGTTCTTGGAATGTGGGGCCAAGGCTAGAGGACGCAGGCAGTAGAAATCCAACCGTCAGTTGGCAACGAGCGTTCGCCAAATGCGAACGCTTGAGTAAGGACTGGTTGTGGCGAGGGAGCTTGCTCCCGCTGGAGTGCGTAGCGCTCCCTGGATTTTGGGGCCGCTTCGCGCCCCAGCGGGAGCAAGCTCCCTCGCCACAGCAAGCTCCCTCGCCACAGCAAGGGCCCTCGCCACAGGGTTTGCTTACGCCTGCTCCCGCCGCAGGTAATCGAACAACAACCGGCTCACCGGCGACAGCTGCGCCTCGTCACGCACCACCAGGATCAGGCTGCGGTCCGACCAGGCATCCGTCAGCGGCACCGCGTGCAAGCCCAACGCCCGGCCAAACAGTTCATAGGCTTTTTGCGGCAGGATGCCGATGCCCATGTTGGCCTGGACCATCCGGCACATGGCATCGAAGCCCGGCACATGGATCCGCAAGCGCAGCACCTTGCCCGCCTCCCGCGCCGCCGCATGGGTGCGCATGTTGATCGAACTGGCGGAATGCAGCCCCACGTAGTCGCTGTCCAGCGTCTCGGCGAACGTCAGGGTCTTGCGCGAGGCCAACGGGTAATCCGCCGGCATCAGCACCACCAGTTTGTCCCGGCGATAGGTCACACCGGGCAGGCCTTTGGTATCGGTGTCGCTGGAACAGATGCCCAGGTCCGCAACGCCGTCAATCACACCCTGGACCACGCCGTTGCTGGGCCGCTCTTCCAGGTCGGCCTTCACCTGTGGATGCAGCGCGGAAAAGTCGCGCAAGTCTTCGGGCAGGAACTGAATGATTGCCGAGAGGTTCGCCAGCATCCGCACATAACCGCGCACGCCGTGACTGTGTTCGCCCAGCTCCAGGCCCATCTTCTCGACATTGAACAGCATCTGCCGTGCATGGTGCAGCAAGGTCTCGCCGGCAGCCGTGAGCTGCATGCCCTTGGCCTGGCGCACAAACAGGCTGACGCCCAGCACCTGTTCCAGCTCCATCAAGCGCTTGCTGGCCGCGGAGACCGCGATGGCTTCACGGGCGGCGGCGCGGGTCAGCGTGCCTTCCTCATGCACTGCCACAAACAATTGCAGGGTGATCAGGTCAAGGCGGCGAACCAGGCTTTTGTGCAGCATCTAGGCGCGCTCGGTGGCCAGGCGATTGATATCGGCCTGCTCCACCACCGGCAGAGGTGCGCCGTGCCGGACGGCCGAGAGCATCGCGCGGCCAACGGTTTCAGTGCTCACCACCCAGGCCGGTCGCACATGGCGCAGCAGCGACAACAACGGGCCGGCCACGGTGTAGATGGACTGGTAGAGCGGGGTTTTCGAGCGCACACCGTGCAACGGCTGGATCACCCCGGGACGGAACAGGTACACCGCCTTGAACGGCAGGCGCAGCAACGCATTCTCGGTCTTGCCCTTGATCCGTGCCCACATGGTTTTGCCGGTTTCGCTGCTGTCAGTCCCGGCGCCGGACACGTAGATGAAGGTCATCTGCGGGTTAAGCCGCGCCAGGGTGCTGGCGGCCACCAGCGTCAAGTCGTAGCTCAAATGGGTGTACTTGGCTTCATCCATGCCCACCGAGGACACGCCCAGGCAAAAGAAGCAGGCGTCAAAACCTTGCAGCAGATGCTCCAGGGGCTGGAAATCAAACATGTCGGCATGCAGCACTTGATGCAGCTTGCCGTGTTCCTGGGTCAGCGCGGTACGGCCGACGGCGACGACTTCCTGCACGTCACTGGCCAGCAGGCACTCGCGCAACACGCCTTGGCCGACCATGCCGGTGGCGCCGAATAATAGAACTCTCATAAGGTTGGTTCCTAAGCGACAAGCGGTTAGCTTCAGGCTGCAAGGTAGAGACAAACCCACTGGCAACTTGTAGCTTGCGGCTTGCAGCTTACTGCTCAACAGGATCTTTTGCCCCTTGAAAAGCACCACGACCCTCGCCATTGCCTGCAGCGCGGCCTTTTTGTCCCAGGTTGGCATCAGCAGTTATCTGCCCGCCGTGCCGGCGATTGCCTTGTCATTGACCGCTGCAGAGGACCAGGTGGCACTGGCCCTGGCGGTGTACTTGATCGGCATGGCGTTGCCGATGCTGCTCTGGGGCAGCCTCGGTGAGCGCCTGGGTAGAAAGCCGGTGTTGCTGGCAGCGTTGGCGTTGTATGCGCTGGCCAGTGCGGCGATTCCGTCCGCCTACAGCCTCGAATCGTTCCTCGGCCTGCGCCTGGTTCAAGGCCTCGGTGCGGGCGGTGTGTCGGTGATGGCGCGGGTGCTGGTTCGTGACAGCTTCAGCGGTGCCCTGTTGGCCAAAGGTTTGTCGTGGCTGGGCAAGACGTTCGTGATCGCCCTGGGCATCGGGCAGTTTGTGGGCTCGCTGTTGCAAGTGGCGTTTGGTTGGGAGGCGATCTTTTATGGGCTGGCGGTCGCGGCTGTCGGCCTGATGATTGCGCTGCAACGGGTGGTGTTTGCAACACTGGAAAAAGCCGCCGGGCACGTCTCGGCCTGGCGCATCTACGGCACGATCCTGCGTCATCCGGCGTTCCTGCGGCCTGCGTTGGCGGGCGGTTTGGGTTACGGGGTGATCATCGCGTTCAATACCTGCGCACCGTTGATTTTGCAGGGCCATTTCGAGTGGAGCGCGGCGCAATATGGCTGGCTCGGCTGGCCGATCAGCGGGGCGTATCTGGCGGGGGCGTTGATGGTCAATCGCCTCGTCGCCCGCACCGGGCGCCTGTCGATGATGAGTTGGGGCGTGGCGTTGGTGATGTGCGGCAGCGCGACGATGTTGCTGGGCAGCCTGTTTGCCAATGGGCTGGCGATCCTGCTGTGGCTGCCGTATTGCCTGGCGGTGTTCGGCCAATCGATGAGTTATCCCATCAGCCTGTCCCTGGCCAATGATGAATCACCGGTGAGCGGCTCCTACGCCATGGCCTTGAGCGGCTTTATGCATCAGTTGATGGCTGCGGCGATCGGTGGCGTGGCCAGCCTGCTGGCGAGTCAGCAGGCCTGGCCGTTGGCGGTGTTATGCGTGACGCTGGCGGGCGGCGCACTGCTGTGCGTCGCCATGGCCAGGACTGATCAGAACGCGCTGCGGAAGATCTCTTCAATCTGACGCTGATCCGCCCGCCGTGGGTTGGTCAGGCCGCAGGCGTCCTTCAGGGCGTTGGACGCCAGCAGCGGGATGTCCTGCAACTTGGCGCCCAGCTCCCGCAACCCGGCAGGAATTTCCACATCCTGGGACAGGCTGCGAATCGCCGCGATGGCCGCCTGGGCGCCCTCTTCCACCGACGTACCCTTGATATCTGCGCCAAGGGCCCGTGCCACATGGCTCAGGCGCTCGGCGCTGACGCTGGCGTTGAAGCTTTGCACATGGGGCAACAGCACCGCATTGCACACGCCGTGAGGCAAGTCATACAGCCCGCCCAACTGGTGCGCCATGGCGTGCACGAACCCCAGGGACGCGTTGTTGAAGGCCATACCGGCGAGGAACTGCGCGTAGGCCATGTTCTCCCGGGCGGCCAGGTCTTTACCGTCGCGCACCGCAATCCGCAGGTTGGCGCTGATCAGCTCGATGGCCTTGATCGCGCAGGCATCGGTGATCGGGTTGGCGGCAGTGGACACGTAGGCTTCGATTGCGTGGGTGAGCGCGTCCATGCCGGTGGCGGCAGTCAGGCCCTTGGGCATGCCGACCATCAGCGCCGGGTCGTTGACCGACAGCAGCGGCGTGACGTTGCGGTCGACGATGGCCATTTTCACGTGGCGGGTTTCGTCGGTGATGATGCAGAAGCGGGTCATTTCGCTGGCCGTGCCGGCGGTGGTGTTGATGGCCACCAGCGGCAGTTGCGGTTTGGCCGACTGATCGACGCCTTCGTAGTCGCCGATGTGCCCGCCGTTGGTCGCACACAGGGCAATGCCCTTGGCACAGTCATGGGGTGAGCCACCGCCCAGTGACACCACGAAATCACAGGCACTCTGTTGCAGCAGCGCCAGGCCTTTTTCGACGTTCTCGACGTTCGGGTTGGGCTTGGCGCCGTCATAGATCACCGAGTCGATGTCTTGCATCGCAAGCTTCTCGGCGATCATGCTGGCCACACCTGCCTTGGCCATCCCGGCGTCAGTGACGATCAGCGCCCTGCGAAAACCGTAGTTGCGAATCGCGGTCATGGCTTCGTCGAGGCAGTCGAGGCCCATGATGTTGACGGCGGGAATGAAGAAGGTGCTGCTCATGGTGGCTAATCCTTTAAAGTCGTTATGCCTACAGCATCGACCTCGATTGCCTGCGGCATCTTGACCAGGATCAACGCCCGCTCGTGATAAAGTCACCGCCCAGCCGATTTCGAGTAGACCCGCCGCAATGAAGGATTCCCAGGATTTTGATGCCCACCTAGAAGACTGGAACGCCTTGCGCAGCAGTACCGCCATCAGCGGGATCCTGATCGGCAACGGCGCCAGCCGCGCAGTGTGGGAAGATTTTGCCTACGACTCACTGTTCGAAAACGCCCGCACCGTGGAAGAAAAACCCCTGAGCCAGTCCGAACTCAGCGTGTTTGACGCGATGCAGACCCGCAGCTTCGAGCAGGTGCTGGGTGCACTGAAAACCACCAGCCGGGTCAACAAGGCCCTGGCGGTCAGCTCGGCTGCGCCGCGTAATCGCTATTACGCGATCAAGGAAGCGCTGATCAATACGATCCACAGCGTGCATATTCCGTGGCGCCTGGTGAAGCCGTCGACACTGGCGACCCTCCATCAGGAGCTGGCGAGTTACCCGACGGTGTTCACCAGCAATTACGACCTGCTCAACTACTGGGCGATCCTGCATGCGCCGGGCATCGACGATCTGTTTCGCAGTGCCGATGCGAGCTTTGACCTGCGTAATACTGCTTGCGACACCACGCGCATTTTGTATCTGCATGGTGGCCTGCACCTGGTGCGTAACCTTGATGGTACGGCGCGTAAATTGCCGACCACTGACAGCACGTTGCTTAGCAGTTTTGCGATCAACAACACGATCAAGACGCTGGATGATGTGCCGTTGTTTGTCAGCGAGGGCAAGGTTGAGGAGAAGCTGAAGACCATTCGCAGTTCTGACTATTTGTCGTTCTGTTATGAGCAGTTGTTGGGCCATGAAGGTGGGCTATGCATCTTTGGGCATCACCTCGGCGCGCAGGATGTGCATCTGGTGCAGGCGATTCGACAGGCGAAGATCAGCACGTTGGCGATTTCGGTGTTTGGCCGCAGTGCGGGGTTTATCCAGCAGCAGAAGCGGCGTTTTGCGGAGTTGTTTGAGGGGATGGAGGTGGAGTTGCGGTTTTTTGATGCGCGTAGTCATGCGCTTGGGAATTCGGGGCTTTCGGTGCCGGTGGAGCGGTGATGGTAGTTGGGGTGAGGTGGGGTGGGGTGGGGTGTACATATCCGTTGCTGCGGTAACGGCCACTTATGGTTCCGCTCTTACAGCGGGTCACTTTTTTACAAACGCCTAAAAAAGTAACCAAAAAACGCTTTGCCCCACCACTCGGTGCC
>NZ_JACAQY010000049.1:0-47150 GCF_013386835.1 Pseudomonas sp. IPO3774 | reverse complement strand
GTGTGTTCACCGGCCCCTTACCGTTTGTTTCCTTCTACTCACTGCGATTGTTTATGACCTGTCTGTACCTGTTGTGTATGGAGACGTAGGGCACGCAAAGACGTCCTGTACGTCGCCGCAGTATGTCGCAGGCTCGTCCTATGTTGCGGACTCCATCGTGCAAAATAATGGATGGGAATACAGATGTAAAAACGACACCGTGAATAGATAGGCACAGTGCGGCTTCGCCGCACCGAACGTCGCGATCACTCTGGCAAAGCAGTCTCGGTACCTGCTCGCATGTCCATCGGCTCGGTGGCGAGCCAGATGGAGTCGATGCGGATCATCGCAGCAGATCTCGAAGGAAGGTCGCGCAGGCCGCAGCACTTTCCGTTGGCCAGTTCACTTTGACGGTACCACGCGGGGGCTGGATCTCAACGCAGATATTCGGCGATGCAGCTTGCGAATTTGCTCCAGCCAGCTGCATGGGCAACGGAATGAAAGCAGGTTGCAGCGCCGTATTTTGCTGCGTGTGTAACCGAAACCATTTGTGGACGAGGTTTGCGTTGAGGCTATGGCTGAGCGCGATGCTGGCAATCGAAGCGCCTGGCTGGGCACACTCTTGAATGACCCGGGCTTTGAAGGACTTAGAATAGGAACGGCATGTTGGCTGCATGAAATACCCGCTTAAAAGGCTAGAACTGGTGTCCACTTAAATTTAAGTGCACACCATGTCTTGGCTTTGCAGGGTTGGGTAGGTGACTTGGCCGGACGGGTACGTTAGCTGGGCACATGATGCAGTCAGTTATGGACGGCTGAGCGATTGTTTGTGCTCATACATGGCGCGATCAGCGTGCGCCAACAGGTCTTCCACGTTTGTGTGAAGCTCGCGATGATATTCGACCTGACCGACGCTGAAGCGGATGGCATAACCACGGTGCAAGGTAGCATTGCTCTCCTCCAACAACTCCTTGAACCGCGCCATGATCGCCGAGGTTTCGACTTGACTGGAGCCTGTGAGTAATGCGACAAACTCATCACCTCCCAGACGTCCCACCACATCGCATTCTCGAAAGGCGATGCGGAGCACATCGGCAAAGGCCTTGAGGGCGTTGTCTCCTTCAGCATGTCCATACAGGTCATTTATTTGCTTGAAATCGTTCAGGTCAAAAAACAGCAGGGTGGCCGACCTTTCGTGTCGCTGACACGCGCCTAATGCATGTTGGGCGAGGGTCATGAAACCACGTCGGTTAGATAGCCATGTCAGCTCGTCGATGCTTGCCATCTGAACGGCAACCAGTTCTTGTTCGGCCATGCCCGCCAGGTCGCGTAGTAGCGCGTAATCTTCAGCATCGAAATGGCGAGGTTTGAAATCGATTAAGCACAAGGTGCCCATCTTGTGGCCATCGGGAACAGTCAAAGGGTAACCGGCATAGAAACGGATATACGGTTTCCCCGTTACCAGTGGATTGTCCCAAAAGCGTTCATCCTTGCGAGCGTCTGCCACCAGAAGCATTTCATTCTTCAAGATTGCATGTCCGCAGAACGAAACTTCACGCGACGTTTCAGTCACGCTGAGTCCAACCCAAGACTTAAACCACTGACGATGCTTGTCCACCAGAGACACGAGTGCAATGGGAACATCAAACAGACGCTTAGCCAAGCGCGTCAGGCGATCAAAACGCTCTTCAGGGGCAGTGTCTAGGACATGGAGGTCTTGCAACACCTTTATTCGATCATCTTCGTTAGCTGGTTCACCGGGTACTAACATCACACACTCCATTGGCAGCAATGTCTCTGAGCATAGACTTGTTTGGCAGAAGTGGCGTCAACGGCGAGGTGGATCTTTCGGGCCGATTGGCCCAGCTATGAATTGGTTCCGCGTCTGATGGTAGAAACCTGTCCTGAACGCTTCCTGTTCCTGGCGCTTCCACCGCCGCAACATGACGTAGCGAAGGAAGAAAACGAGAGACACGACTATAGCTAGGCCTGCGGCAACTATCGATTTACTGTCCAGCTCCAAGTAGCACCTCGTTCAATATCGAACATCTCCAATGTGGGAGTTCTTCCATAATCGCTACACTTGGCGGCTCGTTTCTCAGTTAGTTGAAACCAGCACAATTTATCCATCGGGCTAGGTAGGGTGTTGCCGCTGACCGAAAACTGACCCAGGTGCTCAACAGTTTTTGCTCACTTTTTGAGCAGGAGAGCACAGGGTGATCAGCATGGAAATGTTGGGGAAAATCCGGCGGATGTACTTCTGCGACAAGCTTTTGCTGCATCATATACCCGTTCAGCAGTCTTGCCAGGCACTCGCAGCTTTTCCGAATGGCTATTTCACTTCCGACCGGGATCCTGCGAAAAACTTTGCGGTTGCGCGTCATTTTTCAGAAGCGCATGGCTATGAGTTGATGGGCGTAGGTGCTTCTTACATCGGCTTCATTCGTGCTGAGCCGCCTGGTGTATGCCGCGCTAACGCTGTGGCCAAAGACTTCTATGCCCTCTACAACACTAGCGATGAAGACCTACAAACACGTATTTCTGAAGTCGCAAAGGCAATCTCTGGTCGGACGTATTTGTGGCTCCGTTACGTGGAATGAGCTTCGTCGCATCCAAAGTCCGGCTGAATAGATAACAGAGCTAGTGAGAGGTCTGGAGCTTTTTGCAGCCTTGTAGGAGGGCATTGGCTTTGCGCGTTGTGTTCAGCCCACGACGGTGGTGCTATTGATTCGAGCCGCAAGATCTGACTGACTTACCTCGGTTGGCGACCCGCTGTGCGCGGGCAGGCTGTCGTGAACCGAGCTCCCGCGTCCCGCGGTATCTCGGCCTTACGGGCATCCATCCTTCACGCCTTCGGCTGTGCCAGCCTGCGCGCTCCGCTTGCCTCGGTTACTCAGCGCTTTCCGACGTTCTGTACCCGAGCAGCCTATAGAATCTAAACATTGATACTTCTGCTTCATTTAAGTGTCTATTCTATTGTGACTTGACAGTACCAATTGCTTAGGAAACTCCCATGTCCAAACTCGCAGAATTCCGCCAACTCGAAAAACACCTTGCTGAGCAGCTCCAAGCGCTTGAAACTCTGAAAGGCGACGCCGGCCTTAAGAAGGAAATTGAATTCGAAACGAAGCTTCGCGATTTGCTCGCAAAATATGGCTACAGCCTGAAAGACGTGATCAACCTGCTTGATCCACAGGCCGGTCGTCGTTCTCCAGTGTCTGCGCCAAAAGCCGGCACACGTAAAGCCCGTCAGGTGAAAGTCTATAAGAACCCGCACACCGGTGAAATCATTGAAACGAAAGGTGGTAACCACAGGCGCTTGAAAGAGTGGAAAAGTGAGCACGGTGCCGCGACTGTAGAGTCCTGGCTGAGCAAGTGATTTTGGTTGGAGTACAAGAGGGCCTGTGATGGCCCTTTTTGGGCTCAGTACTTGGCAGGTTTAGTACGCCGGCAGCGCTCAGAACAGTAACGAACTTCCTCCCAGCAGCGAGCCCATTTCCTCCTCCATAGGAAGGGAAGGCCGCAAGTCATGCAGGTTTTGACTGGGAGTTCACTCTTTTTCAAAATGATTCACCGTTATCTAATTTTGCGAGCAACAATTGACCACGTTGCCAGAGCGCTTGCTGCTTTGATTCAGGCATTCGGTCGAGGTTTTTATACAGCATGCCCAAACGGTGATTGCTGCGCAGGCGGTCGCTGTGACGTATCAGGAAGTGCCAATAGAGCGAATTGAAAGGGCAGGCGTCATCTGTGGTGCTTTCGCTCACCTTGTACGCGCAGCCACGACAATAATCGGACATGCGCTTGATGTACTGTCCGCTCGCACAGTAAGGCTTAGACCCCATGTAGCCGCCGTCTGCATGCATGACCACGCCAAGTGTGTTGGGCAACTCCACCCAGTCGACCGCGTCCATATAGATTGCCAGGTACCACTCACATATTTGATTCGGCGTGATACCCGCTAGCAGAGCGAGATTGCCCGTAATCATTAGCCGTTGGATGTGATGAGCGTGGGCATGCTTAAGGCTTTGGTTGATGGGTCGCGGTAGGGATGGCAGTTACCTGCCACCCCCCGCACAGATCCGTACGTGCGGAACTACCGCATACGGCTCCTGCCTCGGGTGTATGACGCGAAGCGATCCTCAGGGTAAGGATGTGCATTTCTGGGTCTAGGTATGTAGAGGTCAGCAAGGCGTCCGTAGCGTGACCATTGAAGCCGATTACGCTGGCTGCGACGTTTGAGGGCTTGCCGCCATAGGCGACATACCGCCGAACGAAAACCACCAAGACGTATCAGGTTTCCCGGCACCGCGTGGTAATTGAAGTAGCCCCTGACCACCCGAGTAAGCCATTGCCCTTGAGCCCGGATGGGCTCATGACGTCGGCGCTTCAGCTCATCCCGAATAGCCAGCAGCGTCGCACGCATTCGCTTCTTGACCGTCAGTCGCAGTATTTGAAAACCACCGCTTCTGTTGGTACTACAACAGTGCGTGAAGCCCAGGAAGTCAAACGCCTCCGGTTTACCTAACCCTCGCTTCCTACGATTTCTCGCAGCAAAACGACCAAATTCAATCAGCCGTGTCTTCGAGGCATTGAGGGATAAACCGAACCTGGCCAAGCGTTCCTGCAACTGCACCAGAAACTGCTGAGCCTGCCATTGCGTCCTGAAACCCACCACACTGTCGTCCGCGTAGCGCACAACAATCACATCGCCATGGGCATGGGCATGCCGCTGGCGCCATTGCCTTGCCCATAGATCCAGCACGTAGTGAAGATAGATATTCGCCAGCAATGGCGATATCACTGCCCCTTGGGGAGTCCCCTTCAGCGCAGCCACCCTACGGCCATCCTCCATAACACCCGCTTGAAGCCATTTGCAGATAAGCCCGAGCAGGCGCCGGTCTGCAATCCGGTGTCCCAGAAACATCAGCATCCATTCATGGTCGATCTCATCAAAGAACGACGTGATATCCGCATCCAATATCCAGTTCACCTTCTGGCCCTTCAGCGCGACCGTTAACGCATCCAGCGCATCGTGCTGGCTGCGTCCCGGTCGAAACCCGTACGAGAATCCCAGGAAGTCCTCTTCATAGATCACATTCAGAACGGTAACGACCGCCTGCTGTACGATCTTGTCCTCCAAAGAGGCAATGCCCAGCGGGCGCTGCCTGCCGTCGGCTTTGGGGATATAGACCCGCCGCGACGGCGTTGCCCGATAGGCTCCCCTGTGGAGCCTTCCGTGCAAATCGGTCACCCGCTGGAGAAGACCTTCCTCATATTCTCGCCACGACATGCCGTCCACGCCCGCCGCTGCATCGCGGCGCAGGGCATAGAAGCTCTGCGCCAATAACTGCGGTGTGATGTGGTGCAGCAATGCCGTGAACTGCATGCCCTTGTTCCTTCGGGCTGCTTCACGTACACCGTCAAGTCCCATCGACGCGCAGCTGATCCGGCTCAGTGTCCGGGGCGCGGGAGGCCTGTTGGTGTTTCCCTTGACTACGTCCCTTTCCTCCACTATCTCCGCAGGGCCAGGCCCTTTGTTCGATGGCTTCTCAGGTACTACGGACGTATCCGACTTCTCAGCGACGTGAACAGCAGGGTTACGGCTTTTGGCCTTTCCTGCTCCGCCCGGCGCTTGCGCACTGGGCGCCGCTGAGATCTCCCAGTTTCTGTGCGGAGGACTTCCCGGCGTGCACAGGGTCTCCGACCGCGCGGGATCAGAGCATGACTGACGTATAACGCCATGCTCCGTGTTGCCTTCTGCTTCGCTTAACAGCATCGGCATCCCGAATTCCTGATTACGCGGCTCAATGGCTGGCCCATCGGTTTCCCCTGTCAACGCTTCACCCTGCACCTCACGGTGCAACATGCATGACTCGGGGTCTGGTTGATTCGCCATTTCTTACCAGTATCGAACTTTCATCGACTATCCTCCGCCAGCTTTAACTGGCGCACTAAGCGTCCGGCGAACACGCCTTGCGTAGTTCAAAGGTAAGCGTCTGCTCAACACGTCTTGCTTAATGATCAGCGGCTTTACGGCCTCAATGCGAAACTGGCTGGTCTCGGGCTGGGCCTATACCGGCGTCTCCTGCGCGGGCTAAGCAATTGATCGGTGGCCATGCCGTAGCGCTGAAGAAGCGAACTTTCAGGTAACTCATCGCTGGCTATTCAAATTTTAGGTAACGATTGACAGTCTTCTCGAGTCCGGCCCCAATCCATCCCGGCCATCCGAACAGTGGTCGCATAGAAAACCATCCTAAAAAGGACGAAAGAATGGGCGTTTTCGATTACAAAAGTATGAAGGGCGAACAGGGTAAGGCGCTGCTGAACGATGCCTTGGCTTTATCGAAGTATGCCTATGACTCCACCGGCGAGCCGCTGGCAACAGGTGGCTGGGCGCCTATTGGTGCACAAGCTTTGGGTGTGACCGAACATGTCGACAAGCAAGGCACTTTGTGGGGCGAGACAGCATTGGCGGCTTCCGCCAACGTTGAGGTGCTGGGGCAATACGACAGCTCTGGTAAGCTGGTTGCCATAGGAATCGCGTTCCGTGGCACCTCCTTCGGCTTGACCCTCGATGGCCTGGGCGATGTAGCCAGTGATTTGGCGGCCGCCATACTCCCCGGATACGCCACCGATTACGCCAAGCTTGCCTTTAACACCCTACTCGGCAACGTCGCAGACTATGCTAATAACCAGGGGCTGACCGGTAAGGACATTCTGGTCACCGGCCATAGCCTTGGCGCCCTGGGCGCCAACAGCCTGGCGACCTTGAGTCACGATCATTGGGATGGCTTCTATCGGGACGCCAACTACGTCACATTTGCCTCACCCACTCAACGTTTAGGCGATACCCAGGTCTTGAATATCGGCTATGAAAATGACCCAGTTTTTAAAGCCATTGATGGCAAAGGCATCAGTACCTCGGCGCTTTTGTGGGGCAACGACAGGGCTTGGGATTCGGCCGCCAACAACCTAGTCAGTTTTACTGACAATTACGCCTCGGCCTCGGCACATTTTTCCAATAGCCTTAACTGGGGCGTGGCCAAGGCTCACTACCTGGAAGGCTATACCCATGGTCTTGGCCGCATTGCGGCCTCGGACTTCTACGACCTGACTAGCAAAAATTCGACCATTGTCGTTTCCAGCCTGTCAGATGCCGCCCTTGGAACGACCTGGGTGCAAGACTTGAACCGCTACGCCGAAAAACACACAGGTAACACCTTCATCATCGGCACCGAGGGCGACGACCTGCTCAAGGGCGGGGCGAGTAATGACTTCCTAGAGGGGGGCGCCGGCAACGATCGTTTCCGAGATGACGGTGGCTACAACCTTGTGCTAGGCGGTAAAGGCGATAACATTTTTGAGCTGCAAAAGTCCCTAACCACCTTCAGCTTTGCCAACGATGGCGATGGCACGCTGTACATCAACGACGCCTATGGCGGTATCAGCATAACTCGGGATGTCGGTGCGCTGGTTAGCAAGGAAACCTCCTATATACCGTGGACTTCAATCCCTTGGGGCTCCCATGACATCACTTATCAGGTTACCAGCAACGGCCTGCTGGCCGGAACCGACTTGATACAATACGCGGCCTCGGCCAAAGGTGATGCCGGCGACAACGTTCTCACCGCCCATGGTGAGGGCAACTGGCTGTTTGGCCTGGGCGGTGACGATCACTTGATCGGCGGCCAGGGCAATGATGTGTTTGTCGGCGGGGCTGGCAGTGACCTGATGGTCTCGGGAGGCATGAGCAATACCTTCCTGTTCAGTGGTGTATTCGGCAACGATCGGATCGAGGGCTATCAGGCCAGCGATAAGCTGGTATTCATTGGCATCGAGGGCCTGGGGCAAGACTACGATTACCGCTCCTATGCCTCCACAGTCGAGGACAACACCTTGCTGTCCTTTGGCGATAACTCCGTGCTGTTGGTGGGTGTTGGCATCACGCAACTGAACGGTGCGGGGATTTTCATCTCCTGACCCGGTTGGTTTTGTGCGTGTCGACCCACCCCGTAAGGGTACATTCATAGAGTGCGTATTCCACACTCATTCGGACACCCACTCCACGCACATCCGGACAGTGATTCCACGCTGATCCGGATACTGGTTCTATGAGTATCCGGACACCGTTTCCACGGTAAGCGCCTGCCCAACTCACCTTACGTAAGTTAGGCAGGCACCCACTGATGCGGAAGCAGTTGGTCGATATCACTGGCCCGCTGCGTCGGCAGTCGCGTCGTTAGCGGATGGCGAAGTCATCTACCCAACCAAGAGATCAAGAGCGATAAGAGCAAAAACGTCCACCATGCTGCACCCAATGACTGGGATTCAGTTACAGAAGCCGTGATCGACTGAGGTCTTGGGTTCTCATCACTACGGGTTAGGTTCGTTGCAACTTTCCAGATAGTACCCGATGAGCAATGACCGGTCATGATGAGCGAAATACGTAGTCGACATCGCCTTATATCCGATTCTTGTTCATCGGCTTACGCGTCCTTCCCACACTCGGTCGCCTTCGTGCAGCTGCGCTTCACTTCGTTCGCGGTGGTCATTTTACGGCGGGGCTTTCACCCGCAAGATTGCGCCCGTGCTGGGCGCACATCGAAAAGGGCCGCTCAGCGGCCCTGTGGAGATGTGAATCAGCGGTCAGTTGATAATTTCAACTCGGTCAACATCAATCTCACGGCTCATCAGCCCCTTGTCGACCTCACCTGTCAGCTTGACCAGCGTCTTCTCATCGAAGGGAACAGGTGGCAGATCCTCGTTATCGATTTCCACAGCGATGGTACCTGTGGTGTCTTTGAACTCGTACTTCTCGTGGTCTTTGAGACGATTGATGATATGACCTTGCAATACCACGGGCGTATCGTCGGATGCGGCTTGGGCGCTAGCAACAGTGACCATCGATTGCGCGCCTGGGCCGGTGTAACCAGCACCCGCTAGGGCCGCGGTGCTAAACAAGGGGGCCAACAGGAGAGCGAAGTAACGGGCTTTCATGGGAGTGATCCATTCTGGGGTTCGAAGGTGCCAGCATAAACACCGTGGCTGAATTGAAACTTAATGCAATACGCCAGGCATAGACCATGGTAGTGAATCAATCCTACGTCGCTGCCTGCCTTAAGGTGGGCCTAATAGCCATGGAATCCGTATCTCTGTAAGCGCTTGCCAAAGTCACCTTGCATGACTCATGCAGATACCCACTGATGCGGCAGCAGTTGATCAATCTCGCTCGACCGCTGCGTCGGCAGCCGTGTCAGCACATTTTTCAAATACGGATACGGATCACGCCCATTCATACGCGCCGACTGGATCAAGCTCATGATCGCCGCCGCCCGTTTCCCACTGTGAAGCGACCCGGCAAATAACCAGTTGGAACGTCCAAGTGCCCACGGTCGGATCGGATTGTCGGGTAGTGAGACGCGGTTGCCCGCGTCCAACCCCGTAAGAACCGTGTATGCGAGTGTCTCAGTACACGGCCAAAACCTCTGCTAAGGCGTCTTTGGGCACCCGCTTATACATCGTCGACGTTGGCAGATTTCATATCCCTTGGGCACCGCAGATGATAGATCTCAAGATTGGACGCTGCATCCGTCCCGCCGTGACCTGGTTTCACAATATGGCGACTGTGCCACGGCGTGTCTTTTGTCACTGCTTGAAGCAGGCGCTGCGCCTGCCGCCTTGTTGTACCAATATCCGTTACAACTTTGCTCGACCTTTTGCGGGCGTGAGCATTCTCTTGCCCCTGCGAGATTCGAAGTACTCATCCCATTCAGGGTCGTTGGGATTGGCAGTGGCTTTGACCTTGACATGTCGCACAAATGGTGTGTCCGAGGCTTCCAATAACGGGTACTGACGCTTCCGGCTATCGGCGGTTTTTCAGCACATGAGAATACCTATCGACGCGCCCCTTGTACTTTGAAATACCGATCTTTCACCCAACGGCGTGTCTTGCGGAGGTGGGACCGCCCACCTCCAGAGCATTTCCCACGCTGCGCTCTCCACCTGGTTGAAGAGAGGGGCCACATTGTGCATAGACACCCATTGCGGCCTGTGCGGGGCGTTTTGAATTAAGTTTCAATTCATCCACGGTGTTTATGCTAACGCCATCAAAACCCAGATTGGATCACTCTGAATCGCCCCTAGTTTCGTAGACACCTCCAAGCCCTAAAATGAGGCCCATTAGGAGGTGCCATGAGCAACCAGCGTTATCCCGAAGAATTCAAAATCCAGGCGGTCAAGCAAGTGACCGAAAAGCAGCTTCCTGTCTCGGAGGTGGCTGCACGATTGGGTGTGTCTGTGCACAGCCTCTATGCCTGGGTTAAGCGCTACACCAAGCCTCAGGAACAGCGCGTTGAGGAGGATGATCAGAGCGCTGAGGTTCGTCGTCTACGTGCCGAGCTGAAACGGGTGACGGAGGAGCGAGACATCTTAAAAAAGGCCGCCGCGTACTTTGCCAAGGAGTGCGGCTGAAGTACGCCTTTATTAAGCAGCAAGCGGGTCATTACGCGATTCGACGGCTTTGCCTGACGCTCAAGGTTCATCCCAGCGGCTACTACGCGTGGCTATCAGAACCAAAATCTGCGCGAGCCAAGGACGATCAGCGACTGCTTGGATTGATCAAACACTCCTGGCTGGAAAGCGGTGGCGTTTATGGCTATCGAAAGATCCATGATGACCTGCGAGAGGTTGGTGAGAGCTGTGGCCGTCACCGGGTGGCTAGGTTGATGCGCCTTGAAGGTTTACGTTCTCAGACTGGGTATCGACGGAGGCCTGGAAAATACGGCGGTAAGCCAGCCGTTGCCTCACCGAACTTACTGAAGCGCCAATTCGATGTCAGAGAACCCAACAAAGTTTGGGTCACAGACATTACCTACATCCGAACATATGAAGGCTGGCTGTATTTGGCCGTGGTGCTCCATCTGTTTTCACGCCAGATCATTGGTTGGTCAATGAAGTCGCAGATGACCAGCGACGTAGCCATTGATGCACTGCTGATGGCGGTTTGGAGACGTAAGCCGAAGCAAGAGGTGATGATCCACTCGGATCAAGGCAGTCAGTACAGCAGCTCAGACTGGCGAAGCTTCTTGAAAGCTAACAACCTGGTAGCCAGCATGAGTCGTCGAGGTAATTGCCACGACAACGCTGTGGCGGAGAGCTTTTTCCAGTTGCTGAAGCGGGAACGGATCAAGCGTAAAATCTACACTACACGCCAGGATGCTCGAGATGATGTGTTCGATTACATCGAGATGTTTTACAACCCAAAACGACGCCACAGTTTCAACAATCAGCTGTCACCGGTAGAGTTTGAAAAGCGTTACGCAGCGAGCCTTGAGAGTGTCTAGAAAACCCGGGGCGATTCAAATGGCCACTATTTTTCTTGTACATAGACAAACCACTTGTATAAGTATTTTTGCGAGATATGCTCAGGTGAGTGAACTGACAGTGGCGGCTCAATTACGCGATGAAATTGGTTTTTTGATGCCCTTTGTCGCCGTCAGAATCTTTGGCGTTCGGCAACATTCCTCAACAGATCCTCCTGCCAGAGCCATCCTGAAACCCCATGGACAGCTCGCTGTGCCCATTGCCGATCCACCGCTCTTTTGATGGCGATAGGCTATCAGGGCGATGCTTATTAATAGCTGGATGGGCAATTCGGCATCGAAATCACCATTCAATCGATGCAGTCGCTGCTGCCTTCAAGCCGGGATAATCATCAAGTGCAAGATTAGGCTCGCTTCCGCCCGTGTGCAGACTTTCTGGCTTACGTATTACTCCGGCTTCAGCATCGGCTCGCATCTGATCAAGCTCTTTGTCAAAAGCCTTATCCTGGACTGTGCGTTTGCTAACGTAGGGCTTCCGCTCAGGGTCTCGCTGCGCCGCATAAGTCGTTAGCGCGTCCGGATCGTTCAGTAGCTTTTGTTGAACCTGCGATTCGAGCATCGCACGAAGCGAGTCTTTGTCGGGACGGTTTAGCATTTTCATACTCCTTTCGGTTGCCCAGATCCGCCAGCAAATGGTCAGGCAAAATGGGGCACTGGGTAAGAGCAGATTCGAGATCTTTGGGTGCTGACGACGCGGATGGCTCCGGGCACGCTCTATAGTCGACTATAAAGTCTTTTCGAATCCACCAGCCAGCGAAGCCAGAGATCTTTGTTCTGGGAAGCTAAAACGATGATGCCTGTCGTTCCTTCGGGCTTAAGCCCGGCTCGACGTCCTCACGTCATTTGGCCTACTCACGACGCCCACTGAAGAATTTTCTTAGGAAAACGCAGCCTCGATAAATGCCTCCAGCGCTTTGTCTTCCAGTATCTCAATAGAGAAGTGCCCGAAGCGTTTGGGCAACCAAATGATGCGTGCTCCAGACGGGGATTGCAGGTTCGCACGAGCCAATCGCTTTCCATTTTCGTCTTCTGGCTGAACACCTGCGGCCATCAATTCGTCATAGGCTTTCTCGATGTCCGGTGTTGAGTAGCAGTGGCGGTAAATCATCCCTTCACCCGACGTGTCCAATAGCTCTTTCAGGTTTCCCGCCAACGGCTGTGCCAACATGAAACGCTCTTGGCCCATCAGCGCAATCGCGTAGCGCACATGCAGACCACCTCGTTCCCAGACGAGCGTTTTGGAGATCCTGGCGTTAAGTATCTGCGCGTAGTATTCACAGGCTTCGTCGAGATTCTTGACCAGTACATCTACGTGACTGAATTTCAGATCCATTTGCAGTCCTCCTGTTGAAACGGCGTCCATGGTAAACACGACATCGATGCTTCGCTGATCGAACACTTTTATCCAAAGTCGAAGTGAAATATCAAAACGGCGCTGGTAATGTCCTGGCCACGTTCGCCAAACCATTAAGGGATGGAGGCGAAAATAGAAGCCCTGGAGCCGCGAACCTCCGGGGCTTTGTTTTTCTACTCTGTGGCTTTTTCACGTACGGTTTCCATTGCTACTGCACCGGCAATGGTTACGTGCTTGTACCTGCAGGCTCAGAGCGCGGCGAGCAAGCGTTCGAGCTGTTCACGCTCCCTGGAGCTCAATAGGTCGACAGGATCAGCCCCGTCGCGTTGCCAGAGCTCAAGTGTCCCGACTCGGCCATCAGGCGACCTGCCGTTCTCGCAGTAATCCAGGGTGTCACAGTCATTGAAGAGTGTGAGTAGCCATCCATCAATCTCCACGCTCATGAGCCCGTGATAGATCTCCCCCCATGACTGGGTCGAGCTCCGCATCATGATACGTTGTCCTAGGGCGACGTACGTCAACACCTGGCAGACCTCGCGGGCGGGAAGAGGGGAGGTTGTGTTCAAGTCAGTTGAGTCCGAGTGATTGCTTGCCCATCGCCATAGCTTTGCCGAAAAAGCGATAATTCTGACAAGGCAGCACCGTAGAATGTCGACGTTTGGCTTTCCACAGTAAGATGTTCTCTTCGAACGATGCCAGAGAAGGGACGCGATGGAACTCCAAGACCTGCTTGCGAAAGGCTACTTTCCCGTCCAGCTTCCTACCGGGTTTAACACGAAACAGCTTGCGGCCAATCTGAGTCATATCCAAGCGCCCTGGGACGCCGAGTTAGCCAAAAAAAATTCTGTGCTGTCACTGGGCGAGCGCTTCTAGGTTGCCAGATCGTCTTACAGCAGACGTATCACATCCATCATCAATCCGGTCAATTTTTATGGGCTGGCTAGAGATATTTGTGAATACTGGCCCCGCATACAAGAACATTACGAAACGAGCGAAATATCCCGCAGCATCCCAGGGCCAGGGGGGAGCTTACGGGCGATTGAGCTGACGAAGTTCACAGACCTCTACGAGGAACGCGTTCGGCAATCCGCAGGTGCTCGTTACGCTCTTGTCACGGACATCTCAAGCTATTTTCCTACGGTGTACACCCACACCATTCCTTGGGCTCTTCACACCAAAGCCGTCGCGAAGACGAATAAGAAGAAGACCGCACTACACTTCGGCAACATCCTCGACGGTCGATGCATGGGTACTCAGGACGGGCAAACTGTCGGGCTCCCTATCGGCCCAGATACCTCTCACATCATTGCTGAGATCATCGGCGTTTCCATCGATAAGGCAATCCGCGAGGAACTCGGAGCTTGGCCGAAGGGCTTTCGGTACGTCGACGATTTCACGTTTTTCTTCAACCGAAGGGAAGAAGCCGAGAGGGCGCTTGCTGTAATCATAAAATGCGTCAGTTCGTTTGAGCTGCAGATCAATGCGTCCAAGACACGAATTGTGGAGGTGCGCGAGCTGGTGCAGGAGTCATGGAAATACAGCCTGAAAAAGCTCCAGATTTCCGCGATGATCAGGCAGCAAAAGGACGACATCCACTATTTCTTTGAGATGCTGTTCTCCTTGGAGTCGAGATTCAAAGATGAAAGCTTGGTGAAGTACGGCCTCAAACAGCTGTCATCCACCATCATCAAGATCCCGAACTGGCCCATTGCCGAAGCCTATCTGCTGAAGTGCGGCTACGGCTTTCCGAATACCTTGCAGGTAATTACTCAGATCCTCGCGACCTACCATCATCACGGATATCCGCTGAACCTCACCGCAATCACCGATTTCTGCAGCAACCTTTTGGAATCCGCCTCAGCGGCGAATCACCACAGTGAAACCGCATGGCTTCTGTGGTTGAGTAAGGAAATCGGAATCACGCTCAAAGCATCGCTAATTGAGCAAGTCTTGCGGGTTGAAAGTTCGGTATGTTCTCTCATAGCTCTTGACCTTTATTACAGCGGCTATGTAGATGACCTAATTGACGTATCGAACCTGCAAGCCCTTGTGTCCCCCGAAGCACTTTATGGTGCCCATTGGCTGATGGCGTACGAGGGCGGACGAAGGCGATGGCTCGGCAATACCGATTTGTCGTTTATCCAGGGGCACCCCTGCTTCGGTGTGCTGCTGGCCGCAGGTGTCGGATTTTACAATCACGAAGCCAAGATTCCGCCCATCTTCGTTCTTAAAGCAACCGCCCAAGGTGAAGCCCGGTTTAACACGGACGAGGAAATCGATGACAACTTCGAATTCGATGACATGGACGAGGAGTATTTCGATTCATCAAGTCGGGACGAGGAGGAGGTCGAACCTAAGATAGACAAGGCTGGCGAGGATGGCGATCCACTGGAAGATCCCGATGATCTCTATTGATATCATCGAGCAAGTCGTTGCAGCAGCCAGGGGTCAAGATCCTACAGAGCATTTGGATCTTGGCCCTCGGGCTGCCGTCACGCAGTGCCAGGCTTCATGACCTAATTCTCGAAGGACTGTCTTTCGAATTACTTGACCGGATAGGGAGCCTACAGCAGGTGCAGCGGGGGGGAACAACTGAATGGATGAGCTTGCCGGTTCGAGGGCTGACTTCAAAGCACCCACTGGATGTGTCGAGGACGGGGGTGGAGACGAGAGCCGTCGTCGATCTTATCGGTCGACTGGAGGAGGGGTGTTCTCGTGTGAGATTCGATAGGCGCCTCGTTGGGCTGCGGAGCTAAAGTTACTTTGCCTATCGCTCCTTCGGGCTTTCGCCCGGCTCGACATTACGTCTTTACGTTGCCTTTCGAAGTGTTAGATGGTGATTTGATGTACGGTTTCTTTGGTCGAATGAATGATCGGATCACTTGTTAATGAATTGTCTTGTAGTAATGGGGCGTGTTACTTGGTTGCTGAGGTTTGAAATGGGAGTAAAGTTTCATGGGCGGTAATTCAACTTTTTGTGGTGGGGATCAGAGTTGGGCAAATGCATGTGTGGGTAATAACGGAAGTCCAAGTTATGTGGAATACTCCAAAGGTTTTTCTACGGCCGCTAATATGCTTCTAGATCAGGTCATTGATGATGGTGGCATACATTTATACGTTGATGAGCTAATTTACCCAATTTGCTTTAACATGAGGCACTCAGTTGAGCTTAGGTTGAAAGGCGCTATAGATGAGCTGTTTGAAATCGCAGCTATCAAGGGAGTGTCTTTTGTATTTGATTCCGCTACTTCGCATGATATAGGGATCATATGGGGTGCTTTTAAGTCTGAATCAGAAAGCCTTGACTCTCGATATGTTTCATTAAATGCGAAAATTAATCAGATAATTTTAGATATAGCATCAGTTGATTCAACTGGTCAAACTTTCCGATACCCTGTTAGTAATGAAAGTCAAAAGCATTTGGCAGAAGTTTCAATAATTAACATTGTTGTTTTGAAAGAGAAGTTTGCGGAGTTGGAGCAAAGTCTCGATTTGCTCCATCGTCTGAATTTGTGGTTGCGTGACGAATATCAGCAAGGGACTCATACATCTAAGCTTTCACGTCCGATGATTTACCATTTAGCTATGCATTTGCCACCAAAAAATAAATGGGGGGACGAAAGCTTTTCAGAAACAAAATCAGAAATTAGGGCAGAATTAAATTTAAGCAGTAATGATTTGTCCAAAGCTATAGCAAAAATTACAGGGCACTATTATCTGGCTTCGTTGGTAGGTGTAACTATTCCACTGGAGGGTGTTGCAGACGATCAATTGATATGTTTTTTTGATGAGTGGATAAAGCTTCATCCAGATGCTGACGGACAAGATAATAATGATGTAGCAGAACTTGGCTCTCAGGCCATGCTTCAAGAAATTATCAATAGCTTTGCTGTTGAGCGTGAAATTTGGGATTCGTTGTCTGCAAGATTGACGCCGAAATTTCTTGCGGGAATGAAAGCTTTGTTTTATTTTGCTAGAGACAAAACTTTTGTTGAATATTATTCAGTGATATATGCAAGTTACTTAAAAGAGTTGCAGTTTTATTTTGATAAAGATGTTCAAGGTTTTAAGGAAAGCTTTAGGCATCTTATTCAGAAGACTAACGCTTTGGAAAATGTTCTCATCACCTTGTTCGCTCTTGGGAATGCATCGTTAGCAGAGTTGTTGATAGAACGCTATAGCTTTGCAAGCAATTATTATTGGATTGAAAAGGCTAGATCAGGTGAATTGTTTGGGTACCCTGACTTTGCAGGATATTGACGTAGCTTGTTCAGTGCTTGGAAGCTATCGTTGTCGTCTCAGGGGGATAGTTTTCACTGCTGGCGAGCGACAGGCATGTGGTGCTTGTGCACTTTAAATGCTTCGTCGTAATACCTTCAGCCGTTCCTCAGCTTTATGCAGGGCTTCGGGCACCTGGGCTCAGTTGTCATGTGAGCATCTCGATAGAAACAACATTTCTAGCATCGTCTATTCCTCGGTGATAGGTACCCGGCCAAACCAAGTCCAGCAACTCTAGCGTTTGCTTAAGTCGTTTCAGTCTATTTAGTAGATTTTTTTCTGTTAATTTGAATAACTACATCATTTTGCAATTTAAGCGATTCTACAGTAGCCAATAGACTTTTAATCTGATCCAGTAGCATTATTTCTCTGCCGATTGATTGCTGAAACTGAACCTCTAGTTCGCGCAACTCCGATTTTAACTTCTTTATAGTGTTTTGCTTGCCTTTTATAAGGTCGATGTCACTTGGCTTTTTGATTTTATTCGTGTTATTGGCTTGCTCTGCCATCGCTGTGGCTATCTGTGACCGAAGATCATCAAGCGAAGAGCGCCCTTTTTTCAGAGAACCTTTTCCACATCCTGCCTCAAGTGCAACATTGTCGTATGAGATTGGGCTGCCAGGTTTTATCCTGATAGGAAGGTTTTCTTTTAGCCTTTCTAGCGCGTCTTCGTACTTTTTCGTGAATGTCATTTTTTGCTCCTTAATTTTTTGATCTGAGCAAGCAAATTATTATTCATTTCCAGTTGAGTGCGATGTTCTACCGATCCAACCTCTAATGAATTCAAGAAAATTGTATGGTGTGTTGTAGCTTTTTCTAATTTCGATAGTTGTACAGAGGATTTAGAGCAGTTGATGCAGTGTGATATGTCAGCATGTGCAAGGTGATGGCAAGGCACTAATGACATGCAAGCACCAACGATCGTTTCTTTGAAAGCAGTTAGGCCTCGCTTAAAGTTTTGTATTGTGGACTCTCTAAACTCAACCACGTTTATTACATTAATTGGTTTTAAGTTTTTCTCAATAAAAGTTCCGTGGCCTCCAAATAGCTGTTCATTACTTGAAATGACATGCTTGATGTATGCTAGCGCATTCAGTTCTTGGCTTTCTCTAGTTAATTCATAGGCAATATGATCGGTGTTTTCTCCTATCAAGCTTTTTGCAAAAGAAGATCCCTTTGCGTAGTAGAGCATTATCGAACGCATGAAATGTCCCAGTTGAACGCGCATCGTTTCATTACTTACTAACCCACTTTGTGTGGCATAAACGGTAAGTGATCTCCGCAACTGATGAGTGGTGAGGGGCCAGGGTTTTCCAATCTGAAACTTTGTTTCTGACTCCCAGTCACGAAATGGAGATATGAATTGTAGTTCTGCAAAATCATCCTCTTGGATAGTCGGTAATTTTAACCAATTTCCATAGTCAGCAATCTCTAAATTGGCTAGTGTGAAACTTGTTTTCCTCCAGGCTTCAAATCTATTGTATCCGTTGCTATACGGGAAATGCGACGTTGATATGAAAATATAACATTCATCTGGCCTGACAATTTTTGAATGCCCTGCGATTGCATGAAATATTGTCACGGCTGCTTTAACAGCCGGTACAACGTCGGGCGAAGTTACAAAGCTGGTTTGAACTTTTTTTCCATGCAGTTTTGTAGTTGTAGTAAATACTCTGACTCTTTTTCCAGATGAAGTATTTGTATGTCCCAAGCAATTTAATCTAAGAGCATAACCCTCGCTGCGTCTCATGCCAGAGTAAATGTGAACGAGGGTTTTACAGCACCATTGAATGAAGCTGAAGTATTTTGAGAATTGTGAGACGTTTTCTATCGAATATTTCTCAATGAATTTCTCCATTTTATGTTGTTCAACAGCTTCTAAGAAGATTTTTTCATAGATGTTGTCGGCTCTCGGATTGTAAAATTGTTGCGTAATACTCCTACCGTAGTTTTTGTCTCTCGCGAGAGCATCTGAAAAAGCTACAATGTTCTTGGAGTGTTTATTGAAATAGTTGATTTCAACATGGCATGTAGCAATGATGTTCATGAAAATGTTGCTAGGGATTGCTGGGTGCTGCTTATATGTGTTGTTTGTATTAAGTAGTCCTCGATTTTTGACCGATAGTAAATGAGTGGCTGGTGACAGACCGTCAATTGCGATAAAGCGCAACTTTGATAACAACGCCTTTAGCCGCTTTAAAATGTAGTCTGGCGCTGACCTAGTAAAGTTCGAGAGATGTGATGGGTTTGAAAGGCATGAATAGATGTCAATTTTTTGTTTAACGCAATAGGTTCCAAAATTCTTCAACAAGGTGAGGTAGCCAAATAAGCTCCCGTTACAAATTCTAACGCCGTTGTTGCCGGATGTGACGCTGATTATTACACATAAAATTATTTTAACTTGCGAAGTCAAAGTGTTTTCACTAGGGGTGCCTGCAAACATGTTTTTAAAATACATGATGTTTTGGGCTTTTAACGAGGTTGCGTACGCTGTTAGATCCCATGTGTCTCTATGAAAATCAGGGAACGCTTCCTCAATCCATTTAGGTACTTCTTCGATAGTGATTAATCTATTTTGAGGTAACGGTACGAAATCGTCCGTAATGCGTGACTTTTTCATCAAATCATTCCCGCTGAAATAAAGAAATTCATCATCTTGCTCCAGTATGGAGTTAAGTTTTCATTGCTGAATACATCATGGTGAATCCGCTTTACCAGGAGTTCTTTTGACTTCGAAAGCTTTGATATGTGATCCAGATATAAGTCTATTCTTGCAATTGTTTCACCATGTACTTCATTGAAATGACTTTCTGAATCTGCGAGAGACATGGTCTCCATAGTGACGTATTTTTGGCTGCAAAGTTTACGTACATCCTCCTCGTCAGCGTGTATTCTGAAATTGTCACAAAATAGACAGCCTCGAGGATTTCCGCATTTCACGATAGCGCTGACGGCTTGAGCTTCTGGCATCGGATTATCTGGTTTTTTGCAATGCGCCGCTTGAGTAGCCTTATCTCCTTCCGGGCTTCTAAACTCCTTCAGTGTTATACCAATTATTCTGTCAGATACGGACTCACTTAACTTCATGAAAAATGTTGTCATTTCGGTTTCGGCTGTTTCTTTGTTTTCCTCTGAGTAGTTATTATCTGAAGTTTGAGTAGTGTGTCCCATGGCGTTAGCTGATGCTTTAACACCCTTGTGTTTTCGTAGCCATATGCTTTTGAATTTACGGAGTTGGCGATAACCTAGTTTTGGAATGTCGAGTCGAAGTGTCTTATCGATCTTTTCATAGTAATTAACTAGCTGGCCTTCGTCTAAATCATTTAAAGCTAAATTCTCATCCAAGGACGTGCGGAAGAAGAGTTTTGGATGCTGTCGGTCGCGAAGAAGATATTTTCGGAGATCCATGTATTTCTCTAGGGATGGCCTAAATACATTCGTTATAGTCCCGTAAACTTCTTTACCTCCTGCTCTGTTTTTTATTGTGCATAACAAATGATTTTTTGTGTCTTTTATTATTTCCAGGTCTTCCGGTAGGTCAATGATTTGTTTTTCATTTAGGCCGGAGTTGGCACAGAATAGCGCTAAGAATGCGTCTCTTGCAAAACTAGCTAGCGTGTATCTTAGTTTTGTGTAACGACAACTATTGGCTCGCTCAATAGTTTTGTTCGTTCTTACTGAGGTTTTTCGCCACGTGTCAGCAGAGTCTGTTGTTTCATCCTGAGTTAGGGGTCTCCCTTCTCGGTAATTCCAGGTTTTGCTTTTTTTCTCCACTGAGCGGACATACCAAGGGTTGCTAGGAATAATCCACGTTGGATCTTTATTAAAAGTCACCTGGCATGGTAGTTTTGTGAACTGCATAGTGATGTCGAAGAGTTGGTTGAAGATTTTACTTGAGATATTTAAGCTTTTTTGCATTTCTTCTTCAGATGGCGTGGCCGTCTGTTTCTTTGAATGCTTTGGAGCGCGAATCAAAAATAGATTGTTCTTAAAGTCAGTTGTTGTGTTTGGGAAAAACCATGATCCAGACAAAATTGCTTCGGATTGCAATAGTTGTAAGTAACTGGCGCTACGCTCTGTGGAAAAGGTATTTCGGAGATAGTTTGTATAGCTTCTCAATGCATCGGCATAAGACTCAGCATCTTCGCATGGATCTTTTAACAATGCAGAGTCAGCGTAATCAAAAAAAGCTGCAAGTCGTTCAAATTTAGAACCGATTGTAACCGGTTTGAGGCTCTTGATTTGTACTCTTTCAATGGCCGACTCTGTCCATTTCCTCATCGCTTCGCAGCGCGTAAAAATGAGACTTTGGTTGTCTAGTGATTTTTTTGACTTGGTTCGAGATCGTTCTTTGTAGCAAAAAATTCCAATGTCCACAAATTCGATTGCAGAGATTTTTAATAGTATCGTAGGTGGTGATATATTCAGAATTTTGTCATAAGATTCAATTTTTGTGGGGTCTATTATATTTAAATTTGAATTGTTACGCTCAATCATTGAAGTGTTCATACTGGGTCTGCACACAAAGACTGAACGTAGCTTTCGAATTCGGATTGGGTATGTGTAAATATCTTAAGTTTGTCTCGATATTTTAGGTATCGTTCTGTGGTCTCCAATCGAGCGTGTCCCATCCTTTCTTGTACATATCTCAATACCAGGTCGTAGTTTCCGGTTGTTGGTTTGATTTGCTCAAGTTTGTCTTCGAGCAAGTTCATGCCAAAGGTTGCTCGCAAGTCGTGGAAGCTTAGTCTGAATTTAGGGTGGTGTTGTCTGAGGCAAGGGAGTAATTGACGAGAGATAAATAATCTCACGGCTTCCCCTTTTGGTAGTGTTCTCGATTCAATGATTTTTGTGTCTTTCTTGGCGGTATAGTACGGGAATCCTGATTTAGTTATAAACAAGTAGTCCATTTCTGATAAAGGGTGTTTTGTTTTGGCGGTATGGCACCGTTTGATGTATCTTTCGGATTTGGCGTAAGTGCAGGCCATCAAAAAAACCCATTTCGGTATCAGTAACGTCATCGGCGTATTATTTTTATTGTCAATATTAGTACCTCTCCCTATCCGAATAGGTACTAATTCACCCTCTTTGGCTGCTCGATCGGATGTAAAAATAGATTTCGGTAGGGTGAATACCGTTTGGCTTCGTGCTCCAGAGGTCATTGCAATCAAGAAAGAAATTAACATCTCTGGGTTTTTTAAGTGAATCAGTGCTTGCACTAATGCCTTTTGTTCTTCTCGAGTTAATGGTCTAAGTTTACCGCCGTCCTCTATGAATGCATCGGTAGGGTCTACATTTTTTTCGGACTTAAACGTTAAGTCTGTTCTAGTTGCGGCTTTTGAGTAAGTTTGGCCTCGATCATCAGTGAAACTTTGGTAAAAGGTGCTTTCCTCCCAAAGTCTTAAATCTTTATCAATGATGTTTTCTTTTTTTAACCATCTGTAAAACGCTCGTACACTACCGAGCTTTTTTTTCGCAGTGCTAGCCTCCCCAGCACCTAACTCCATAGCTTCGCTTAGAAGTCGGTGGTATTGATATGTGGGGAGTTTTAGCTTTCTTGTTGAGAAGTCTAAATACCCTATTTCATTTTTCGATATTTCGTTGATGAAGTGAACTAAGTCATTTGCAATTCCTCTTAGAGTTCCATCGTTGGTACCAGGGATGTTTAGAATTCTGTCTAATAAGAAGAGGTTGCCATGAGTCCAAGGAGTACCATCTGCTTGAATAATCGCGCTGAAATGCGGGAAGACATCCTCCCAAAGTGCTCGATCATGCTTTCGTGTGCAATATGAATTGGAAGGAGTTGGATTGATGCGCGTTTTTTGATGTTTTTCCTCATCTGGAGCCAATGCAATCTGTGTGAGGTGCAGACGTTCAATTTCAATGCGTTTAAGCGGAGGGTTGATACCTGAAAACATGGCATGGACTCCTAAGGAATGAGTCCATTGCAGACTATGATCTGAATCCTGTCAAAGTACTGCTATGTATCTAGTAGCTTTGCGACTGGATACAGCCGATGGCGAACATGAAGCCCCGCGCCGAGTTGGCCCAGTCGGCACCGATGGCCAGGACGCTGGCGATGTCGAACGCGCTGACGATCTTGCCGCTGGCGCCGAGCTTGATCTTGTCCCGCAGGTTCAAGCCCACCAGGGTGTTGTGCACGAACAGCAAGCCTTCACGCAGCGGCACGCCGATGTGGTCGGTGAACTCCACCGGCGCGGCGCCGGTGCCGCCTTCCTTGCCGTCCACCACGATAAAGTCCGGGAGGATGCCGGTTTCGAGCATGGCCTTGGCGATGCCCATGAATTCCCACGGGTGGCCCAGGCAGAACTTGAAGCCCACCGGTTTGCCGCCCGACAGTTCACGCAGCTGGGCGATGAAGTGCATCATTTCGATGGGAGTGGAAAACGCGCTGTGGCGCGACGGCGAGATGCAGTCCTCGCCCATCATGATGCCGCGGGTGTCGGCGATTTCCTGGGTGACCTTGTGCTTGGGCAGGATCCCCCCGTGGCCCGGTTTGGCGCCCTGGCTCATCTTGATTTCGATCATCCGCACTTGCGGGTTCTGCGCCTGCACGGCGAAGCGTTCCGGGTCGAAAAGGCCGGCGCTGGTGCGGCAGCCGAAGTAGCCGCTGCCGAGCTCCCAGGTCAGGTCGCCGCCGTTTTCCCGGTGATAGGGGCTGATGCTGCCTTCACCGGTGTCATGGGCGAAGTTGCCGAGCTTGGCCCCCTGGTTGAGCGCGCGAATCGCGTTGGCGCTCAGCGAACCGAAGCTCATGGCCGAGATGTTGAACACCGAGGCCGAGTAGGGCTGCTTGCATTGCGGGCCGCCGACGATCACGCGAAACGCGCTGGGGTCGCTCAGCGGCGCGGGGCGCATGGAGTGGCCGATAAACTCAAAGCCCGACTGGTACACGTCGATCAGCGTGCCGAAGGGTTTGTCGGCACTTTCATTCTTGGCGCGGGAGTAGACCAGCGAGCGCTGGGCCCGGGAGAAGGGCAGGGCGTCGCTGTCGGATTCCAGCAGGTACTGGCGGATTTCCGGACGGATGCCTTCCACCAGGTAACGGATATTGCCCAGGATCGGGTAGTTGCGGCGCACCGCGTGGGGGCTTTGCAGCAGGTCGAAAATGCCGATCAGGCTAAGGATGCCGGTGACCACGGCGATCGGCCACAGCCATTCGTGTTCGATAAACGGCATGCTGGCGAGGGTGAAAATGACGCAGACGGCAAAGAACGCGTAACGGCTTAACAAGGACAGGCTCCTACAGGGCTCGATCAGGCGTTTTGCGCCTGCAGAAAAATCGAGAACAGCTCCGACTGGGATTTGATCCCTAGCTTGCTGTACATGTGTTTCTTATGGACTTTCACGGTTTCAACAGAGATTTCCAGCTTACGAGCGATTTCCTTGCTGGAGCAACCACTGAGCATCAAACGGCCCACATCCAGCTCCCGCGCGGTGAGTTGCGCGCCCCAGCCATCGTTGTGGATCGGCTGCTCCGGAGCGCTCACCTGGTTGAGTTCATGGGGCAGGCGCTGGCGCAGCAAGCCCAGTACCCACGGTTGAATCAGCGACAGCAGGGCAATCTGCTGTGGGTCAAAGCGCTGTTTGGAGCCCAGGGACAGGCATAGGGTTCGCCCGTCCGGTTGCTGGCAGTTGAACTGGATTTCATCGGCCACCACGTTCAGCCGGAAGTAACGCTGGTAATACTCGGTCAGCTCGAAATGCTCCGGGGCCACTTCGGCCAGGCGAAACAGCCCGGTGCGCGAGTGTTCGCGGCTGGCGATGTAGAAGGGATCGAGCAGGTATAAACCGTTGAGGTAATCCTGGAACAGATGGTCGGGTTCGCCGTCCTGGCCGGGGCATTCGGCGAACACCAGGGGCTTGTGCTCACTGCTGAACAGCAACACCACCCAACTGTCGAACGGCACATATTGGTCCAGCAACCGGACCAGTTGCGTCCAGAAATTCGGCTGGTCCAGGGCGTCTATCATCTGCCCCACCGAACGGTGCCAGGCGATGTCTTCCAGCGACAATGTCATGCATCTACCCCCATAGGGTTAACCCGGCTGCGTGATTTCCCGAGTGTTCGCGGCTGCGCATACTGCGCCACAGATAAAGAACAAGGAATAACCATGAAGGTCGAATTTGCCCAGCTGGCAGGCCGCGATAACGGCACAGCTTACAACCTTGAGCGCGCGTTGGCGGCAATTGCTGCGTGTGCGGCGGATACCCAATTGGTCGTATTCCCGGAAACCCACCTGATGGGCTTCCCGACCGCTGGCACCGTGGCCGAGGTGGCCGAGCCGGTGGACGGCCCGACCGTGCAGGCGATTATCCAGGCCGCCCGTGCGCGCAATATCGCCGTGGTGATCGGCATGGCCGAGAGCGACGCGGGCCAATTCTATAACACCACCTTGATGATCACCCCGGACGGCATCGCCCTGCGCTATCGCAAGACCCACCTGTGGGCCTCGGACCGCGGCGTCTTCACCCCGGGTGACCGCTACGCCACCTGCGTGTGGAACGGCGTGCGAGTTGGCCTGTTGATCTGCTACGACATCGAATTCCCGGAAACCGCCCGGGCCCTGGCGCAGTTGGGCGCTGAAGTGTTGATCGTCACCAACGGCAACATGGACCCGTACGGCCCCACCCACCGCACCGCGATCATGGCCCGCGCCCAGGAAAACCAGGCGTTCGCGCTGATGGTCAACCGGGTGGAAGAGGGCGACGACGGCCTGATGTTCGCCGGTGGCAGTGCGCTGGTCGATCCGTTCGGCAGCTTGCTGTTTGAAGCCGGGCGCGGGGAAGGGCAGTTCAGCGTTGAACTGGACCTGGGACAACTGGCGGCGGCGCGACAGGACTATCGCTACCTGGATGACCAGCGCTTGAAATTGCCGGGGGAGGTGATTGAGCGCGAGGACGGGACGCGGGAATTGTTGATCCCCAAACCCTGACACGGGTCTCGTGGCAAGGATGCTGTTGTGGCGAGGGGGCTTGTCCCCCGTTGGAGTGCGAAGCGCTCCCGCTTTTTCTGGGGCCGCTACGCAGCCCAACGGGGGACAAGCCCCCTCGCCACAGAAGCTGCATTTCACCAAAAAGCTGCTTCAACCATAAAAACTATTGCGTTCGCTGCACCGACTTCAGTTCTGCCATAAATCTAATAATTGCGCGGAGAATCGCTCATGGCTCGTTTGCAACGCACCCTGTCGTTAGGGTCGGTGGTGCTGTTTGGCATCGCCTATATGACACCGATCATTGTCCTGGGCACCTTCGGTATCCTGGCGCAATCCACCGCCGGCATGGTCCCGGCCGCTTACCTGGCCGCCCTGGTGGCGATGTTCTTCACCGCCATGAGCTACGGCCGCATGGCCTCGGCGTTCCCGGTGGCCGGGTCCGCCTACAGCTATGTGCGCAAGGCCATCAGCCCCAAGCTTGGGTTTATCGCCGGTTGGGCGGTGTTGCTCGACTACCTGTTCCTGCCCATGGCCATCTGGCTGATCGGCGCGGCCTACCTGCATTCGGCTTTCCCGGCCGTGCCGCAATGGGTCTGGGTACTGGCGTTTATCGGGGTCACCAGTGTGATCAACATCATCGGCCTGAAACTCGCCAACGGCATCAACGCCTTGCTGATGCTGGTGCAGTTCCTGGTGCTGGTCGCCTTCGTCGCGCTGTGCATCCACTACATCGGCGGTGATGCGAGCAAGCCGCTGTGGACCATCACCCCGTTCTTCAACGGCCAGATGCAAATGCCGTTGATCATGAGCGGTGCGGCGATCGCCTGCTATTCGTTCCTGGGCTTTGACGCGGTCAGCACCCTGACCGAAGAAACCCGCGACCCGCGCCGCACGATTCCCCGGGCGATCATGCTGATCACCCTGATCGGCGGGCTGATCTTCGTCGGTGTGTCGTACTTCGTGCAGATCGCCCACCCATCGTTCGAGTTCACCGACGTGGATTCTGCCGCCTACGAGATTGCCCGCAACATTGGCGGCGACCTGTTTGTGTCGATCTTCCTGATCGGCCTGATCGTCGGCCAGTTCGCCTCGGGGCTGTCGGCGCAGGCCAGCGGTTCGCGGTTGCTGTTTGCGATGGGGCGCGACGGGGTGTTGCCCAAGTCGTTCTTCGGTACTTTGCACGCGCGCTTCGGTACGCCGGTCAACAGCATCCTGCTGTGCGCGGTGGTTGCGTTACTGGCGTTGAGACTGGACGTCACCACCTCCACCTCGTTCATCAACTTCGGTGCGTTCCTGGCTTTCAGCCTGGTGAACCTGTCGGTGATCTTCCACTACTGGATCGGTGCCAAGCAGCGCGGTTTGCGGGAGTTGGTGCTGTTCCTGGTGTTCCCGACCATCGGCCTGGTGGCGGATTTGTGGTTGATGGTCAGCCTTGATCACCTGGCGATTTACCTGGGCCTGAGCTGGTTGGCGATTGGCCTGGTGTACCTGGGTTTCCTGACGCGGGGCTTCTCCCGGCAGCCCCCGGAAATGGACTTCCAGGAAGCCGCATAGAAGCTCGGGGTCTATTCTTATTGCAATCGGTTCTCGTTTGGGTGCATCATTTGTGTTACTGTATAACACTTGATGTTCACCCAGACGCCCCGGAGGCCTTATGAAACCTGGTATCCACCCCGACTACCGCACCGTGTTGTTCCATGACACCGCCGCCGACGTTTTCTTCCTGATCGGTTCCACCGTGGAAACGGACCGTACGCAACAACACAGCGACGGCAACACCTATCCCTACGTGCTCCTGGACGTGTCCAGTGCCTCGCACCCGGTGTACACCGGCCAACAGCGCAAGACCCAGTCCGAAGGCCGCATCGCCGGCTTCAACAAGCGATTTGCGTCGTTTGGTTCGGCCGGTAAAACCGCCGAGGCGTGATGCACCGCGCGTTACCTCAGGGCTGCTTCATTCAATGAAGTGGCCCTTTTTTATGCCTATCTGACGAAGTGATGTCGCAAGGCCATCACTGCAAAGAAAAACCGACTAAACTGCTGGGTAATGGCCAGGAGGCTGTTACCTTGACCGTAGGACACGCACATCGACGCTATACGAGGTGCCCCATGGGAGAGTCAGTGACCTTCGCAAATCCCGACCGCCCGGTGGTGCTGTTGATTGACGCACACCCGGACGTGCTGGACCGCCTGACGCAGTTGCTGCGCCTGGAACCCTTTGAATTATGCAGCGCCACCGACGCCGCTCACGCGCTGGCGATTCTGGCGCAGCAACCCGTCGACCTGGTGATGAGTGCCGCGCGCCTGCCGGACATGGACGGCGCCACCCTGCTTGCGCAGATCCACCATGATTACCCGCACACCGTGCGCATCCTGCTGACCGGTGAAACCGACCTGACGCTGATCATCAAGGCCATCAACGAAGGGCAGATCTACCGCTACCTGAGCAAACCCTGGAAAGACGAAGAACTGCTGCTGGCGTTGCGGCAATCCCTGGCCCATCAACACTCCGAGCGTGAGCGCCTGCGCCTGGAGCAATTGACCCGCCAGCAGAACGACGAACTCAAGCAACTCAACGCCAGCCTGGAAAAACGCGTGGCCTCACGCACCAGCGAGCTGCAGCAAACCGCTGACATGCTCGACCTGGCCTACGAAGAACTCAAACACAGCTACGCCACCGGCACCGAAGTGTTCTCGCTGCTGGCCAACCTGCGCTTGCCCCGAGCCAAGCAAACCAACCGGCAGATCATCGAGCTGGTGCGCACCTGGTGCCACGGCCGCGGCCTGGATGAGGCCAGCAATCGCGACCTGACCATGGCCGCCGCGCTCTACAACATCGGCAAGTTGAGTTGGAGCGACAACATGATGGTCTCTCCCAGCGACCTGCTGCACAGCACCTACCGTGAGCGGTACCGGGCGTATCCGGCCCAGAGCGAATCGTTGCTGATGACCCTGGAACCGATGAAAGACGCGGCACGCTTGATCCGCCACCACCAGGAACGCTGGGACGGCAGCGGCTTTCCCGACCACCTCAAGGGCGAAGCAATACCTGTAGGTTCGCGCCTGTTGAAACTGGCGGTGGACTTCATCGAACTGCAACGCGGCTTGATCCTCGAACGGCAGATGAACAGCGACGAAGCGCTGCTCTACATCCGCAAATACGCCGGGCGCCTTTACGACCCGGACATGGTCGAGGACTTCGTCCAGGCGTGCGCCGCGTTCCTCAGCGACGTGACCCTGGGCGACCCGTCGGTGAAGGTCCTGACCACCCGCGAACTGGCCGAAGGCATGGTGCTGGCGCGCAACCTCAACGCCGACAACGGCATGCTGCTGCTCAACGCCGGCAAGGTGTTGAACCTGCCGCTGGTGGACAAGCTGATTGCGTTCGAGGCGATGGAAGGGGCGAAGTACAGCGTGTTCATCAAGGAGCCGGATGAGGCACTGCTTTCGGGGTGAGACCGGTTCATGGGATCCTTGCGCCTTTGTATTCAAGGCGACCTTTTCATGACCTCCACCATTCGCATCGCCGCCGCCCTGCTGATCGGCAGCGACGGCCAGACCCTGCTGGTACGCAAGCGCGGCACCCAGGCCTTCATGCAGCCGGGCGGCAAGATCGATGCCGGCGAGCAACCCGCAGAGGCTTTGGCCCGTGAGCTGCACGAAGAACTGGGCCTGCGAGTTGATCCGGCGGCGGCTGTGTACCTTGGGCAGTTCTCGGCGCCGGCGGCGAATGAGCCGGGGTTTGTGGTGCAGGCCGAATTGTTCCAGGTGCACATCGACGTGCCTGTGACACCGGCTGCCGAGATTGAAGAGGTGCGCTGGATCGACCCGGCCGGTGACGGCGGTTTGCAGCTTGCGCCGCTGACTCGGGATTTGATTCTGCCGTTCTATCGCGCCTCTCTGATCCCTGCCTGATCTTGTGGCGAGGGAGCTTGCTCCCGCTGGGGCGCGAAGCGGCCCCAGGATTTTTGGGTCTGCTGCGCAGCCCAGCGGGAGCAAGCTCCCTCGCCACAGGTATCCGCTACAGGTCAGCGAACGGCGCTGACGCCGTCCAGGGTCGAAAACGAGGTGTCCTTGGCCGTCAGCAGAAAATCACGCATGTACGGCGCGTCCAGCATGTCGGCGCGAATCCCGGCGTACAGCGTGGCAAACAAACCTTTCTCCCCCAGCCGCTTGGCCTTCACATACCCCCGGGAGCTGTATTCATGCAGCGCCCAATGGGGCATGCCGCACACGCCGCGACCGCTGGCCACCAACTGCATCATCATCACCGTCAGTTCCGAGGTGCGCACCTGGGCCGGTTCTACATCCGCCGGTTCCAGGAAGCGGGTGAAGATGTCCAGACGATCCCGCTCCACCGGGTAGGTGATCAGGGTTTCGCTGATCAGGTCTTCGGGCACGATGTACGGCTTGTTCGCCAGCGGGTGCTGGTTGGCCACGGCGAGCATGGCTTCGTAGGTGAACAGCGGTACATAGGTGATGCCCGGCAGCTCCAGCGGGTCCGAGGTCACCACCAGGTCCAGGTCGCCACGGGCCAGGGCCGGCAGCGGCGCGAAGGCGAAGCCGGAGGCCAGGTCCAGCTCGACTTCCGGCCAGGCATCGCGGAACTGGTCGATGGTCGGCATCAACCACTGGAAGCAACTGTGGCACTCGATGGCCATGTGCAAACGCCCGGCCGTGCCGCCGGCCAGGCGCGCGATGTCGCGTTCGGCACCGCGCAGCAAGGGCAGGGTGGCGTCCGCCAGTTGCAGCAGGCGCAGGCCGGCGCTGGTGAAGCGCAGCGGCTTGGTCTTGCGCACGAATAACTGCATGCCCATGCGCTCTTCCAGTTCCTTGAACTGGTGGGAGAGTGCTGATTGCGTCAGGTGCAGGCGCTCAGCGGCCTCCACCAGGCTGTCGGCTTCGCGCAAGGCGTGCAGGGTCTTGAGATGGCGGATTTCGAGCACGGGGTCTCCATGAATATAACTTGTGACAAATTCGGATCGGTTGAGTTTGTCTCATGTTGATAGGCCTGTCGACCGTCGTGCTCAAGTCCCGCCGCCTCACACCCCGGCAAAGTGCCGGGTGGCCAGCGCTCGCCCGATATTGCCGCGCCAGATAGGGTCCACCGCGGTCCCGGCTTGCGCCTGGGCGACTTGCCATTGCAGGCCCAGGTTGCGCTGCTCGGGAATCTTCAAGTGGGCCTTGATGAACTCGTCGAACTGCGCCCCGGCCTTGTCGTAATGAAAGTGCGCATACCACAGGGTGGCGGGCGGCGTTTGTGTCAGGTCCTCAACCACGTATTCCTGAAGGTAATCCGCTCGTCCCTTCTTGCCTTCATTGAGGTTGCGGGCCGGTTCGCCCTTGCGAATCTCCACCACCCGTTGTTCGCGAAGGTAGTCCAGATAGCCTTCGGTGGGGGTTTTGCTGGCGAGGGTCTGGCGGATTCGCAGGTTGCGGCCCTTGATGGTCAGCTCCATGGCCTTGGCCCGCAGTTGGCGCACGAGGTCCTCGGTAGGGTCCAGGCGTTCCAGGCGATTGGCCCGCAGGTTCAACTCGGCCGCTTCACTGACCAGCAGGTGCTCCAGGTCCACCGGCAGCATTTTTTGCTCGGTGTAGGCGGTGGCGCGGCTTTCGTACAGCGCGACGTTGTCCAGGCGAGCCCTGGCTTCGCTCACCACGAACGGCTTGACGTTGGACTCCGGCGGCGCGGGTTCCGAGGCGGCACTGTCCTTGAGCCGGGATTTGCCGCCGGGGCCCTTCACCCAGGTCTCGACGCGCCCGCTGGCGCTCTCAACCTGGTAAGTGGTGGCTTGGGTTTGTGGGTCGATGCTCTCGGTGCCCACCAGGGAAATATTGTCCTCGGTGTCGAATACCCGCCGCACGGGTTGCCCGGCCGGTGGGCGGCTTGCCGGCGACTCCTTGATGGCCCGGCGGGCGAGTTCGATCATCTGGTCAATGTCGACGAAAAACGCACTGAGTTGCGCCTGGTCGAAATGCTGGGGGTAACCGAGGTTCCAGGTGCGGATGGTCAGCCGGAATTGTTCATAGGCCTGTATGCAGTCTTCCAGCACCTTGCGCCGCTGTGTGATGTTGGCGCTGGCGTTGGGCAGTTCAAAATGCGAAGCCCATGCGCGGTTGACTTTGGCGTAGCTGTCCCGGGCCTGGGCCCGCAAGTAGAACCAAGACAGCTCGGCAACTTCGGGGTAAGTCTCAAGGGTATCGAAGCGGTGTAAAAATTTCAGGTGCGTGCGGTAGCTGTCATTGAGCGTACGTCGGAATTGCTCCAGCATCGGGCTTAGCCGGGTACGGTGGGCGGCATCGGTAACCTGATCGAACCAGCGGTTGAACTGGGAAAAGTCGGCATCGATCCGGTCCAGGTCACGCAGAATCTCGCTGCTGATCCTTTTACGCTGCCGCAGGATCTCCAGCATGGCGGGAACGATTGCCAAGGTGTCGAAAACCTCGGGGGAGATAGCGGTCATGTTATGGGTTCCAAGCTCCAGGATCCGTGCCTCGATCTGCTTGAAGTGATAGCGCGCCCGGTTCAGGGTGGTCAGGGTCAGGCGCGCCGCATTGCGGCTCATGTCCTCTCTGATCGCGCGCTGGCGGTTGCCGCTGGTAAAGGGCACGAACTCCGTCAGTTCCTGATACTGGCGGCTGTACAGTTCGATGTCCTGCTCGAAGGATCTGCGGATCGCCGGGCCTGCGCTGTCGGTGCGGGCCATCAGTTCTTCGGTTCGGTTAATGGAGAGCGCAATCAGGTCTTCGCGGCTGTTGATACTGTTGGCCAGCGCCTGTTGGCGGCGCAGGGCGCGGTCGGTCCACCAGCGTGGCAAGTAATCACGGATCGACTGGGGCCAGATCGGATCAAGCACTTCGGCCATATGCCCGAGCACGCTGCCGCCACCCGCCAGGCCGCCCTTGAATGCGCTGCCGTAGACGCCGTAGTGAGTGTCCCATTCGCCGTTTTCATCCAGGGCAATCGGCTGCTTGTAGGTTTTGCTGCGGGTCGGGCTCAGGCGCCAGTCCAGGGGATCGCCGGCCAGCTCAACCTGATAGATGCGCCCGCGCCGCATGATGAAGTCGCCTTCGGTATGCCGGTACACATTGCGATAAAAACCGTGGGTCTGCGGTTGCAGCCCGGCCAGCGAGATCACTCCTTCATATTCATAACCGGCGAAACGCTGTGCCGCCCGCCGAGCCTGGGTGACCGAGGGCAGGTGCAGGCTGGCGGCGCTGCTGGCCAGATGGCGCAATTGACGCTGGCGCGTGGCGGCGCGGGCGTTGACCGGCAGGACGAGGCTGCCCGGCAGAATGTCCATGGCGCAGTCGATCAGCGACAACAGCACCGCCTCGACCTCGGCCAGGCCATGGCCGACGTTCCCGCGCAGGAACGCAGCAGTGGCCAGGTTGGCACTGGACCAGGCGTCATACAACGCGACGACCGAACCCACGAAAGGCACCAGCCCCAGGGCGATTTTCAGGTAGTTGAAGATCAGCCCGGCGCGCAGCGCATTCTGCTCCAGCAACAAGGCCGCGTTGGAGCGCGAGGTCGCGCGGTGCGCTTCTATGACGCGGCCCATATGGGCGTTCAGCAAATGGGCGGCCAGCGAGGTGGTGGCCGGCCACGGGGTCCCGACGGCAAAGACCGGATCAAAATTCCGTTGCTGGGCCTGGGCGATCCGGGCGAGGTGGGCGGCGGTGTCGCCCTTGATGGCCAGGCCGGCCAGGTAGGCGCTCATGCCGCTGACCAGGCTGAGGTCGTAGAGCGCCTTGCGGGCCAGTTCCAGGCTCGCGTAGCGCCGCAGGTCCTGGTTGTCCGGGCTGTTTGGCAGGTACAGCAGGGTTGTGCCGGAGATTTGTTCCTGGATGAAGGTGACCCCTGACAGGGTGGTCGGACCGAAGTCGGTATCTTCACCGCCCGCACTCAGGGTGGCCGGCAGCAGCACGATTTTCTTGTCTTCCACCTGCCAGGCATCCGCGTTGTCGGCGTCGATGGCGATGTTCAGCAGCCGCAGATCGTTGTCGTCGAATCGCCCCAGGGCCCGCGCGCGTTTGCCTAGCAGCATGAGCATCAGGCGCAGCGGCTCGGCCAGGCATTCGCGACGGTGCTGCGTGGTGAAGGGCGCCGCCGCGGGATCACCGAGGAAGGTGCGGGTGATCAAGCTTTCGTAGGCCCCGGCGAGGTCCAGCTCCTTGACCAGGGTCTTCAGGTATTCCAGGGACAGGCCGGTGGTCAGCCGGGTGGTTTCAGGGGCATTGGGGCCGGAGACATCGAGCTTCATGTAGGTCAGGCGCTGGGCCAGCGTCGGGTCGATGTTTTGCTGGGCCAGTTGCAACAATGACAGGGTGCTGCGGCGGGTACTGGGCACCGTCACATACTTGAACGGTGTACCCGGGCCCGCGTATTCGGACAGGTATTCGCGCTCCTGGCTGACCGTATCGGGCAGGTCCAGTTGCACCGACCAGGTGTGTTCAAGCTGGAAGTCTTCGCGCAGGCGTTGGTCCAGGCGGCGCTGGCCGAAGTCGTCGAAGGGTTCCAGCTCGCGCTCGAGCAGTCGCTGCGAGCGATGCAGGGCGCTGATCTGCGCGTGTATCAGGTGCTTGAGCGCCAGGCGTTCATCTGCCGGCAACTGGCTCAACTCCCCAGGCAGTGCCCCGGCCAGGGTGCTGCTGCGTTGTTGCTCGAGCAGTTGTCCATACGCCAGTTCCCGCGCCGGGCACACCGGGGTTTGCAGGGTAAACAGGGTTTGCTCTTTGAGTCTGTCCAGGCCTTCGGTTCGCTCCTGGCCGAACGGAGGCACCGGGAAGAGGGAGATCAGCGCATACGCCTGTTGTTCGCTGGCGTACAGCTGCTGTTGCAACGAGTATTCAATCGGGTCGCCGGTGAGCAGCGACAATTGCAGGGTGACGTCCTGCGCTTCGCTCGACAGCTTGAACAGCGAGTGTTCCAGGGCTTGGCGGGATTCGAAACGCTGCAGGCCCCCTGCATTGCCGGGCCAGTACAGCAACAGGCTGTGGGGCGCCGAAGAGGTCAGCGCGCTGGTCTGGGTGATGAGCAACAGGCCTGTCAGTTCCTCGGAACCTTCCCTTGGGTCACGGCTGGAGAGGATCAGGCGGGTCACCGCGACAGCCGGGCGGCGTTCCGGGGCCGCGGGGTGTTCCGTGACGGCCAGGAGCAGGCCGTGTTCTTCATCGCTGATCTGCTGGAGCGCATGCTGGATGGCGCCCTCGGCGCGCAGGGCGGCGAGCCGCGCCTGGTAGAGCGCGTCATAGTCCGGATTGGGTTTTTGCCGCAGCTCAAGTTGATCGAAGGCGGCTTTTTTTGCCAGCAGGCCGCTGGCGGCATCATTGCCGGCCTGCTCTGCGTCTTTCAGCGCCTGCATCAAACCCTTCAACTGCGCCAGTCGGGCGGTTTGCTCAGGGCCATCGCCCAGGAAGCGCTCCAGTGCGCTGCGTTGCAGCCTGATCGCGGCCCAGCGTTGGCCCAGGGCAATGTCGGCGCTGAGGTGGCCGAAGGGCAGGGCAGGAGGCAGGTCGTCAGCGTCCGGGCCGGGCGTAGCTGCCTGTTGATGCGGTGCGATAAGCATTGGGATTTCCCGGCGCTGGCTGTCCAGGCGGTCGGCATCATCCAGGGCATGGCTGGCGTAACGGGCCAGGTCACTGCCATTGCGATGACGGTTGCGCAGGCTTTCCAGCTGAGCCGCGTGCAGGTGCGACAGCAGGTCCAGAATGCCGTGCTCCAGGGGTTCGGTGCGCGAGCTGTATTCGACGGTGACAGCGTCAGCCGCGACGTCCGGCGGGATCAGTTGCTGATGCGCTGCGACCAGCCACTGCTCCATGTCGCGGCGTTGGCTGAAGACCATCACGCCGGGTTGCCGGCAGGGCAGGTACAGGGTTTGTGTCAACAGCGGCTCCTGGCCCACGGAGATGACCCAGGCGCCAGCCAATTTGACCTTGCTCTGGTCGGGCAGCAGCAACGCCAGCTGGCAGGTCTCGACAGGGCGTACGCCATTGGGGGTGGTGACCGGGTTGAGCACTGTCTGCAACGAGATCAGTTGTTGGGCACCCAGCCTTCCCTGGGCATAGGCCGATTGCCCGCAGGCCTCGAAATGCTGGCAGTACAGTTGTGCCGCCCGCTCGCGACGGGACAACGGCGTACCCGGCGCCCGGGTACTCCAATAGTTTTCCCAGCGGGCGCTGAGCAGTTTCCCCAGGCCCAGTGCCTGGAGCCGCTTGAGCAATTGCACGGGCGTGAGGGCTGACAGGCGGTGGGACGCCAGGCCGACCACGGTGCTGCGCGTATCCAGGGTGGGGGAGATGTCTGGAAACTGGCAGATAAATCCCCAGGCATCCACCAGGCTGACGAAGTGCTCGTCGTGATCTTCGGTCTTGAGAAAACCCAGGCCGACCGGTGCGGCGCCCAGTTGCCAATGCTCTGTGAGCAGTTGTTCGATGGAGTCGCGCACGCCGGGTGCCTGGGCAATCAGTTGATGCAGTTCCTGTTGGCTTTCGCGCCAGCGCGCTGAGGCTTGCAGGGACAGGCTCTGGTCCTGGAGGCGGGCCTGGCCTGGAAGCGACGGTGAGGCGAAGTCGCTCAGGGTGGCAGACGGGGGAAGTAGGGTGAGGTCACTCATGATGGTGTGTTCATGCTCTGGTGAGACCGGGCTTGCCGGTGAATGCACCATTAAAAAGGCGGGGCCAGGGCGTGAGGTGATAGATAGATACGCGGATGACCGTTGGGCGCCCTTCATCAAACTGTCACTGAACTGTGGCAGCGCGCTTGTACAAAGTTCATCAGACTCGCGCTCTACTGGGGTTCTGCGTTTCGGTGTTTTTCATGCGCGTGTTGTTTTTCATGGCCGCTCTGTTATTCGGCCTGCCGTCCTTTGCGGCTTCTCGATGTGATGTGAATGTCCCGACTGAACGGGTTGATCTGGAACAGGTGAGCCTGGCCTACCAGAGCATTGGTCGTGCCTCCGACCCGGCCTTGCTGCTGGTGATGGGCCTGGGCGGGCAGTTGATCCACTGGCCGGACGAAGTGGTGGTGGCCCTGTGTGAGCAGGGCTTTCGGGTGATTCGTTATGACAACCGTGATGTCGGGCTGTCCACCTGGCGCCAGGCACCGGCCAGCGCCAACCTGACCTTTGAAGTGCTGCGCTACAAGCTCGGCCTGCCGGTGGCGGCGCCCTACACCCTGACCGACATGGCGGACGACGCACTGGGCTTGATGGACGGCTTGCACATCCAGCAATTCCACGTGCTGGGCGCGAGCATGGGCGGCATGATCGCCCAGCACCTGGCGGCCATGGCGCCGCAACGAGTGGAAAGCCTGACGCTGATCATGACCAGCTCCGGCGCCGAAGGCCTGCCGGCACCGAGTGCGGCGCTGGTGCAACTGTTGTCGCGCCGCAGCGCGCCCAATCGTGAAGTGGCCCTGGAACAACAGGCCGACCTGCTGGCGGCGCTGGGCAGTCCTTATGTGAAGGATGATCGCAAGGTGCTGTTGCAGCAGGCGGCGCAGTCGTACGACCGGGCGTTCAACCCTGACGGTGTGAAGCGCCAGATCATGGCGATCCTTGCCGAACCGAGCCGGGTGCCGTTGCTCAATCAACTGCGGGTGCCGACGCTGGTGGTGCATGGCACGGCCGATCCGTTGTTGCCGGTGATGCATGGGGTGCACCTGGCGGCGCATATCCAGGGCAGCCAGCTGCGGCTGATTCCGGGGCTGGCCCATCGTTTCCAGGAGGCGTTCAAGGCGCCGTTGCTGGCGGCGGTCTTGCCCTACTTGCAAGAGCATCGGCAGGATGCGGCGCATTGGGCGCAGATCGACCCGGTGGTGCCTGCGAAGGTTTTGTAAGGGCTTGACGGGGTGTATCGTGGGACCTTTCCGGCGTTTAATGCCAGCGAGGTTGCCTAGTCATGAGTACTCCCCTGAAAATCGATTTCGTCAGCGACGTGTCGTGTCCCTGGTGCATCATTGGCCTGCGTGGCTTGACCGAGGCCCTGGACCAACTGGGTCCGGAGGTGCAGGCCGAGATTCATTTCCAGCCGTTTGAGCTGAACCCCAACATGGCTGCCGAAGGGCAGAACATTACCGAGCACATCACTGAAAAGTACGGTTCCACGGCTGAGCAGTCCCAGGCTAACCGGGCGCGGATTCGTGATATGGGGGCGGAGTTGGGTTTTGCGTTTCGTACGGACGGGCAGAGTCGTATCTACAACACGTTTGATGCCCATCGTCTGTTGCATTGGGCGGGGCTTGAGGGGTTGCAGTACAACCTCAAGGAAGCATTGTTCAAGGCGTATTTCACTGACCAGCAGGATCCGTCTGATCACGGGACGTTGGCGGGGATTGCCGAGGGTGTTGGGCTGGACCGTGTGCGGGCAGAGGAAATTCTGGCTTCGGACGAATATGTCGCCGAGGTGCGGGAGCAGGAGCAGTTGTGGGTATCTCGCGGGGTGACTTCTGTGCCTACCATCGTGTTCAACGATCAGTACGCGGTGAGTGGTGGGCAGCCGGCTGAGGCGTTTGTCGGGGCGATTCGGCAGATTATCAGTGAGGCCAAGGGCTGAATGGGGCTGTCAGATAAAAATCAAAAGCAGCCGACCTGAGTGTTAGAAGCAAAAGCAGAGCCGCTTTATGTGGGAGCGGGCTTGCTCGCGAAGAACCAGAGGGCGCCGCGTTGAATCAGGAGGCCCAAGTCATCGTTAACGACCTTCGCGAGCAAGCCCGCTCCCACATTTGGAGCGTGCCCGCCTTTGATTTTGCTGTTGCTTCAATCAAACTTATAGCTGATGGCCGTCTGCACCTGCCCCTGATTCACATCCCCGGTCTCCTTGACGATGCTGCTATTGGCCGCTGACCCCACCAGGTGTATCCAACTGGCACTGGTCAACAGCGACCACTTCGCATCCAAAGGAAACTCAAAACTCTGCGTCAACGTCAGGTTCTGAAACCCGGCACTGGCGTTATACGGCCGAAACCCGGAGGCCGCAGCCTCATTGGCATCCACCCCGAAAAACGTCTGCGCCTGGCGGGCATCGGCAAAGTGCGCCATCAAGCCGGTGCTGCCGATAATGCCGCTCCCCAACGGATAACCCAACTCGCCGCCGAGCTTGCCCACCACGCCGCTTTGATCACGCGCCCCGCCCACGGCCTGACCCACCTGCGCATACACCCGCCAGAACTCAGCCGGAGCGTATTGGATGAAGCCGCCGATCTCGGCCATATCCGAAACATCACGCAAGCCCCGCAGCGACCCATTGGCCGTCCGCCCCGGCAAGTAGTTGATGTAAGGCCCGGCAGTAAAGCCATGGGTATTCAGGGCACTCCAGGTCAGCCCATCGTCGGTACCCAGGCTGACACTCCCCCAATCCAGGTCGAAATACGGGATCGGCCGCGTTTCGTAGCGGCTGCCCGTCGGATCGTGGGGCTGATAGCTGACGCCTGCGCCGGCTTCACCGGTAATTCCGTCCGCCAGCGCAGCGCCGCAAACGCCCCACAGCCCCAGCAAGCCGGTGAATACAGCAAAAGTAACCCTGAACATGGAGCCATTTCCTTTTGTGAACATGCGCGCATGAACGCGCAAACGCCCTGCCTTAGGCAAGCACTCATCTAGGTTGTAGCGAGCTACAAAAATTGTAGCAAGTTCCGACACAACCACACGCCGATACCCGCCAAACCCTTTGAAAACAGGGGTTGGTGGCACTTGGCACACTCCATGCTCTATCCCCTGCAAGCGCAACAGCGCGTTCCTACTTCATAGGTAAATGCAGATGATCCACTGGCATATCGTGTGTGACTTCGACGGGACTATCACTCCTACCGACGTCATCGACAACGTCCTCCAACGCTTCGCCGGCCCCGAGTGGGAAACCATCGAGCAGGAATGGCTGGATGGGCACATCGGTTCGCGCGAATGCCTGAGCCGTCAACTGGCGCTGATCAAGGCGACCCCGGCCGAGTTGCTGGCGTATTTCGACAGCGTCGAGATCGACCCGGACTTCCCGGACTTCGTCGACCACGTCATGGGCCTGGGCGCTTCCATTGAAGTGGTCAGCGATGGCATCGAACAAGGCATCGCGCGGATTCTCTCGCGCAACTACGTGACCTTGCTGCCGATCCTCGCCAACCGCCTGCGCCAGGTCGACCAGAACAGCTGGCGCATCGACTTCCCGTATGCCAGCGACGCCTGCCGTGCCGCCTCCGGCAACTGCAAGTGCAAGTCCACGCCGCGCAACAAGCGCGTGCTGGTGATCGGCGACGGCAAGTCCGACATGTGCGTGGCCTCCACCGCCGACTTCGTCTTCGCCAAGGCCAGCCTGGCCGACTACTGCGAAGCCAACAACATCCCTTACGCGCGGTTCGACACCTTCGCCGAACTGCCGGCATTGCTGGCCAAGCTGCCTCAGGGCATCGCCGCCAACGCCACCTCCTTCAGCACCTCTTCCGACAATCAGGAACTCTTCCACCATGTCTGATATCCGCATCGCTACCGCAGAAGACCAGGTTCTTCTGGATAAAGAAGCCAAGTACTGCTCCTACGGCGACACCGTTCACTACATCGACCCGCCGCGCATTTTCAGCCGCTGCGAAGGCTCCTACGTGTGGGACACCGAAGACCAGGCTTACCTCGACCTGCAAATGTGGTACTCGGCCGTTAACTTCGGTTACGCCAACCCGCGCCTGAACAACGCGCTGAAACAGCAGATCGACACCCTCCCGCAAATCGCCAGCCAGTACCTGCACAAAGGCAAGATCGAGCTGTCGGAAATGATCGCAGTCGACGCCAAGAAAAAATTCGGCCTCGACGGTCGTGTGCACTTCAACGTGGGCGGTTCGCAGTCCATCGAAGACTCCCTGAAGGTGGTGCGTAACGCCACTAACGGCAAGAGCCTGATGTTCGCCTTCGAAGGCGGCTACCACGGCCGTACCCTTGGCGCTTCGTCGATCACTTCGAGCTACCGCTACCGTCGTCGCTATGGCCACTTCGGCGAGCGCGCCAACTTCATCCCGTTCCCGTACCACTTCCGCGGCCCTAAAGGCATGACCAAGGAAGAATACGGCAGCCACTGCGTGCAGCAGTTCGCCCGTCTGTTCGAAACCGAATACAACGGTGTGTGGGACCCGAAAGTCGGCCAGAGCGAATACGCCGCCTTCTACGTCGAGCCGATCCAGGGCACCGGCGGCTACGTGATCCCGCCGATGAACTTCTACAGCGAGCTCAAGCAGGTCCTCGACCAGCACGGCATCCTGATGGTCGTCGACGAAATCCAGATGGGCTTCTGGCGTACCGGCAAGCTGTGGTCGATCGAACACTTCGACGTCAAGCCGGACGTGATCGTCTTCGGCAAGGCGCTGACCAACGGCCTGAACCCGCTGGGCGGCATCTGGGCCAAGGAAGAGTTGATCAACCCTAAGATCTTCCCGCCAGGCTCCACTCACTCCACCTTCGCGTCCAACCCGTTGGGCACCGCGGTAGGCCTGGAAATGTTCAAGATGACCAGCGAAGTCGATTACGGCGCAATGGTCATGGCCAAGGGCAAATACTTCCTGGCCGGCCTGCAGGAACTGCAAAAACGCTTCCCGATCATCGGCGACGTCGACGGCCTGGGCCTGGCACTGCGCTGCGAAATCTGCGGCCCGGACGGCTTCACTCCGGACAAGGCGACCCTGGACTACATGGTCGAGGAAGGCATGAAGGGCGACATGGTGGTTGACGGTCAGAAACTCGGCCTGATCCTCGACGTGGGCGGCTACTACAAGAACGTGATCACCCTGGCACCGTCGCTGGAAATCAGCTACCCGGAAATCGACCTGGGCCTGAAGCTGCTCGAGCAACTGCTTGTGCGAGCGACCAAACGGTGAGCAGCCACGAGATCGACCTCGGTGAAGGTGATGCCGGCTTCGTTCTCGGTAGCGGTCCGATTGGGATCCTGTTGATCCACGGCCTGACGGGCACCCCGACGGAACTCCGTCGGGTGGCCCAGGGGTTGGCCAAGGTCGGTAACTGCACGGTGTACGTGCCGACCCTGGCCGGCCACTGCGGGGACAACAGCGACCTGCAAGCCACCGGCTGGCAGGACTGGTACGAAGGCGTGCGCAAGACGTTCGTCGCGGTGAAACAGCGCCACGAGCAGGTATTCGTCGGCGGCTTGTCGATGGGCGCGGTGATGTCGATGTACGTGGCGTCGCAGTTCCCCGGCCAGGTTGCCGGCTTGCTGATGTACTCCACGACGTTGAAGTACGACGGCTGGAGCATCAACAAGATGGCGTTCATCACGCCCTTGCTGATCCGTATTCCCTTCGGTGTGCGCCTGTTCCGCTTTACTGAAAAGCCGCCCTACGGCATCAAGAACGAGCGCCTGCGGGCGATCGTCGAGCGGCAGATGAAGGAAGGGGAGAGCAGCGAGGCGGGTCTCTTGACCATGGAGGGCGTCACGGTGCGCGAGTTGCACTGGATGAATGCCGTGGTGAAGAAACTCATGCCGTCGATCAAGACCCCGGCCCTGGTGCTGCATTCCATCGAGGATGACATCACCAGCCGTTGGAACGCCGATTACGTGGAACGCCATCTCGGCGGCCCCGTGACCAAGATCCTGCTGGACAACTGCTACCACATGATCACCGTCGACCTGCAATACCGTCGGGTGATCGAGTTGAGTGCCGAGTTTGTCGGGCAGCACGCACACGCCACAGAGGCACCTGAAGATTATCGACAGCTGGCTTGAACCCTAAGGATTTGACGTGATCACCGCCCAAGCCTTTTCGACCATTCGGGCCATCGAACGCAGTGCCTGGAACGACTGTTTTCCCGATGCCCTGGAGGATTGGGACTATTACGTGGCCGTGGAAAACGCCGCTATTGATGACTTTCAGTGGCGCTACCTCGCGGTGTTTGACGATGCAAGGCTGGTGGCGGTGGCGCCGGCGTTCATCACGCGGTATCGCCTGGACACCACCGTGTCAGGCGTAGGCAAGCGCTTTACCGAGCGCCTGGAGCGACTGTGGCCGGGTGTTTTGAAGTTGGGCCTGTATGCCATCGGCTCGCCGGTGGCGGAGCAGTGCAATGCGGGCATCGCCAGCCACGTTGCCGAATCAGGGCGCGAGGCTCTGCTTGCGCAATTGCTCGCTGCCGCGCGCCAGGATGCCGATACGTTCGGCGTCGGGCTGGTGGCGGTCAAGGATGCACCGACCAGGGACGAAGGCTGGTCAAACAGCTGCCTTGGCGCGGGTTTCCAGAGCATGCCCAGCCTGCCAACGGCCTTGTTGCCGATCCCTTTTGGTTCAGTGGACGCCTACCTCGGTTCCCTGGACAAAGCCACCCGCAAGGACCTGCGCCGCAAACTGCGTGCGCCGGGGCCGCGTGTCGAGTGGCGACGCAACATCGACGACGTACTGCCGCGCATCATGGCGCTGTATGAGGTCACCCTGGAACGCTCCGACCTGCAGTTCGAGCGACTGCCGGCGGGCTATTTCACCGGTATCCTTGAACAGCTGAAGGAACGTGCGGTCTGTGTGCTTTATTGGGTGGACGAGCAACTGGTGGCGTTCAACCTGATCCTGTTTAACCGGGATCGCCTGATTGACAAGTTTTTCGGCGAAGACAGTGACTACAGTCGCGAATACAGCCTGGCGGTGCGCAGTTGGTTAACCAACATCGACTACTGTATTCGCAACGATATTGCGTTATATGAATGTGGTCAGGCCGGCTATGCCAGCAAGTTGCTGCTGGGCTGCGAGTTCCAGGGCAACAGCATGTTTTTCCGCCACCGTAACTGGCTGGTCAACCGTGCGCTGTTCGTTGCAAAAGTGTTTCTCCGACCGGATCGATCCGACCCTGCCATGGCTGCTGCGATAAGCGAAACCTGATGATCAACAAGACCCGCCAAAAAGCCCGCCCCTTTGCCATTTCGCGTTGGAGCGTCCAGCGCAAGCTGGTGTTGGCGTTCTGGCTGGTGACGGTGATCCCGACGATGATCGCGGCGGAGCTGGCCGCCACGACGTTGTCGCAGATCTTCGACAGCAACGTGCGCATCTGGCTGCAGGAGTCGACCAAGATCGTCAAGGACGAGATCGGCGACATCCTCCACGACAACGCCCGGGTTGCCCAACTGTTCCTGCGCTATACCAAACCGCCGTCGTCGCGCCAGGCCGAGAAACACGACAAGCTGACCGCCGATATTGCCGCCGCCACCGACATCGACGTGGTGGCGCTGATCCGCAGCAGTGACCACAAAATCGTGTTTACCACCGCCGCCGATGACATCGTCAAGCAAATCAACCTGGCCAGTAATGCGGTGTTGCAGACGGTCCAGGTGGGTGGCGTGACCACCGGGGTTGTGGTGTCCACCTTCGAGACCAGCGAGGACGGCGTCGATTATCAACTGCTGGTGGCCACTTATCTGGACAGCAGTTTCCTGACCAGCGTGGCCGATGTGCATTCCCTCGACCTGCGCTTGTACCTGGCCAACCCCACCGGGTTTTCGGAGATTTTCTCCACCCAGCGCTTCGTCGATCACCCCACGCGGATTCCTTCGAGTATCGAATCCGCGCTGCGCAGCACCAAGCAACCCAGCGAACAATTCACCAACAACTACAGCGGTTTGTACTGGCCGATCTTCAACGATGCCGGCGAGCTGCAAGGGGTGATCTTCAGTGGCTTGCTGCGCCATACCAGCCTGGTGGGCCTGGTGAACCAGAGCAATCTGTTCGTGTTGATCTTCCTGCTCAGCTCGGCGTTGTCCCTTGGTGCGGGCATGCTGGTGTCCCAGCGCCTGACCCGGCCATTGCGGGATCTGTCCGAAGGCGTCAGCGCGGTGATCTCGGGTAACTATCAGCATCGTGTGGCGGTCAGCGGCGGCGACGAGTTGGCGCAACTGAGCAGCACCTTCAACCACATGACCGAGCGCCTCGGTGAGTTGCATCACCTGGAAGCGCAACTGCGCCGCCGCGACCGCCTGCATGCACTGGGCGAAGTCGCGATGGGCCTGGCCCATGAAATTCGCAACCCGCTGGGCATTATCAAGACGGCCACCCAGTTGCTGCATCGCCGCGCCGATTTGCCGGAAACCGACAAGCGTCACCTCGAATATGTGATCAGCGAAGTCAGCCGGATCAACGACCTGATCACCGAATTCCTCGACTTCGCCAAACCCAGTGCGCCGCTGCGCACCGTGCAGGCGGCACGCCCGGTGGTGGAGGAGATCCTCGGCTTCTGCGGGCCTGAGCTTGCGACCCATAACATCGACGCGCAAATTGATGATGCGGCTCCCGGCGCGACGATTTATGCCGATGCCAAGCAGCTCAAGCAGGCGTGCCTGAACCTGATTCTCAACGCCATCGACGCCATGCCCGGAGGCGGGCGCCTGACCCTGGGCATCCACAGCGTGGGCGGCAACACGGTGATCAGCATCGGCGATACCGGCGAGGGCATTGCGCCGGACATGATCGAGCGGATCTTCACACCATTCGTCACCACCAAGGCCTCGGGCACGGGCTTGGGTCTGGCCAAAGTGTTCTCGATCATGGAAAGTCATGACGGCAGCATCGAATGTGTCAGCGAGACAGATGCCGGCGCCACCTTCAGCCTGTACATTCCGGCCCAGGGTGCAGACGACGGCGATGATGAGGATGGTGATGACGCATAACGTATTGGTAGTTGACGACGAACCCAAGCTCTGTGACTTGCTTTCGTCGGCCTTGAGCCAGAGCGGGATCCAGGTGTTTACCGCCGGCAACGGTCTGCACGCGCTCAAGGTGCTGGAGCAGGAAGACATCGACCTGGTGATCAGCGACTGGCGCATGCCCGGCATGGACGGGCCGGCGCTGCTGGCGGAAATCAAGGTGCGCTACCCGCAGTTGCCGGTGATCGTGATGACCGCCTACAGCACCGTGAAAAACGCGGTGCAGTCGATGCGCAACGGCGCCTACGACTATATCGCCAAGCCCTTCGATATCGACGAGCTGGACATCACGGTGGCGAAGGCCCTGCAGTTTCGCGACATCATGCGCGACAACGCGCGCATGCGTGCCGAGTTGGATGAACATGCGCAGTTCGACAGCCTGGTGGGTGACAGCCCGGCGTTCCGCCGCGTGCTGCACGCCGTGGACTCGGTGCGCGACAGCAACGCTACGGTGCTGCTGACGGGCGAAAGCGGCACCGGCAAGGAGATGGTCGCCCGCGCCATTCACAAGCACGGCAACCGCGCCGATAAGCCGTTTGTGGCGGTCAACTGCGCGGCAATCCCCGAAGGTTTGCTGGAAAGCGAGATGTTCGGCCACCGCAAGGGCGCCTTCACTGGCGCCGTGGCGGATCGGGTCGGGCGCTTCATGCAGGCCGACAAGGGCACGTTGTTTCTCGATGAAGTGGGTGACATGCCGTTGGCGTTGCAGGCGAAAATCCTGCGGGCCTTGCAGGAGCGGGTGATCGAGCCGGTGGGTGACCCGCGCGGGCGCAAGGTGGATGTGCGAGTGATCGCTGCCACCAACAAGAATTTGCTGGATGCGGTGGCGAACAAAGAGTTTCGTGAAGACCTTTACTACCGCTTGAACGTATTTCCGATTCCGCTGCCGGCCTTGCGTGAGCGGGTGGAAGATATCGCGCCGCTGGCCCGGCACTTTGCCCAGACCTTGAGTGCCACGGCGGGCAAACGCATCACCGGTTTCAGCCCCGAGGCGTTGCAGGCCATGGCGGCGTATTCCTGGCCGGGCAATATTCGTGAGCTGCAGAACTGTGTGGAGCGGGCGACCATTGTCGCGGCGACGCCGGTGATCGAGGATATTGATTTGCCTGCGTATTTGTTTGCTTCGACGCCTGCTGAGGATGGGGTGGGCGCGATACTCAGCAACGGGCCGGGTGTGCCGCAGGATCTGGATGCGGCGCTGGCTGAGGTGGAGAAGGCTTACATCATGGCTGCGTTGCAGGAGAGCAACGGGGTGCAGGCTGCGGCGGCGCAGAAGATCGGGATTTCCGAGCGCAGTTTTTGGTATCGGTTGAAGAAGCTGGGGATTCAGGTGGACAAGATTGTTCGCTAGGGGGCGCTGAGCGGTTGCTTGGGGGCATATCCGTTATTTAGGTAACGGCGACTTATGGTTCCGCTCTTACAGCGGCTCACTTTTGGCAAACGCCCGGAATGCCGGCCCAGCCAAAAGTAAAAGGTCTTTGCCCCGCCACTCGGTGCCTCGCTTAGGCTCGGCATGCCCGCACTCCG
>NZ_JACAQY010000048.1:0-115083 GCF_013386835.1 Pseudomonas sp. IPO3774 | reverse complement strand
CTGTAAGAGCGGAACCAATACCAGCCATGACCGAAGAAACGGATATGTACTCCCGCCTAAGGATCCAACACCCCCCCGCTGTACCCCTCAGACAACCGCGTCCCGGTAAACTTGGCCACCACCGAACCCTGTGAAACCAGCCGCTCCCGATGCCCCGTCACCATCCGCCCGGTTTGCGCCGCATGCAGCACAACCTCAGAAGCCGGATCCCCAGGCCGCCGAATAATCCGCGCAAACCGCTCACCCTCTTCCACCTGTTCACCCAAACCTTTTTCAAACACCAACACCCCGGCACACGGCGCCAGGATGGTCTCCATACAGCCCATATCCACCACCTGCCCGTGCCATTGCGTAATCACTGGCGCTTCATCAATCACCCCGCTGGCGCAGAGCCAAGCCCAGATCCCATCACCATCCTGCCCGGCCAGGGCATCACTCACATCCGCCTGCCCACGCAATTCAATCGTCGCCGCCAACCGCGGCTGCCCATGATCAATGATGGTCTCCTCAAACGACCCATCACCGCCCTCGTCCCAGACAATCACCACATCCACCTGCAACGCCGCCGCCAATACCTGGCCCTCTGGCCAAAAGCTGCGGTGGATGTAGAGATATGGCAGGGCTTCATCATCGGTGTGCAGGTCCAGCACCAGGTCAGCATCGGCGGCCAGTTGCACCAGGCTTTTCTGCCATTGCGCCAGGTTGCTGGCCGGCCGCTCCATGGCCAATGAATGATCAAACGACCGGTTGAAATTCTGCCCGGTGGCTTCGTGAAACCGCCCCAACAACCGCCCCTGGCGAAACTGGCCAATGCCAAACGGGTTGGCCTGGGGCACCACCGTCACCGTGCCCTTGAGCCGGCCCTGATCCTGGCAGGCCTGCAAACGCGGCAGCAGTTGATGCAACACCAGCATCCCGGCGATTTCATCGGCATGCACACCGGCCTGCAGGTGTACCCGAGGGCCGTCGCCGTCACCCTCGAAGCGCCAGGCGCCAATGTGCAGGGTGTTCCCGGAATCCCCGGGGACTTGCCACGAAAGGTCTTTTGCCATGCCGTTGCCCTCCTCTTGTTGGTTCTGCAGGTATATATTGAACACACGTTCAACCATGTATCTTCACCGAGGGTGTGCCTGTGGCCGAAGACCGTCGCGACCTGTTGATTGCCGCCACCCTCACCAGCCTCGCCCGTGACGGGCATGCCGGCATTTCCGTGCGGCGCATCGCCGCTGAAGCCGGGGTTTCGGTGGGGTTGCTCAATCACCATTTCGGCAGCATCGATGCACTGATCGCCGAGACCTACCACAAACTCGCCAGCGAACTGACCACCGCCCTGTGGCAGGAAGTCGACCAGGCCGTGGGCCCTGCCGCGCGGCTCGATGCATTCCTCGCCGGTTCGTTTTCCTCGCGGGTCATGGACCCGAAACTGTTGGGCGTCTGGGTGGTGTTCTGGAGCCTGATCCGCCACTCGAACCACGTGAACGACTCCCATGAAAAAAGCTACCGCGCCTACCTCGAACTGATCCGCCAGTTGCTCGACGACCTGGCCGAGAGCGAAGGCTTCGTGATCCACGACACGCGCCTGGCCGCCATCGGCTTATCGGCGATGCTCGACGGACTCTGGCTCGAGTGGTGCCTCAACCCCGGCACCTTCAGCCCCGCCAACGGGCTGCACATCTGCCGTTGCTGGATACAGGGGCTGCGTCACGGAGCATTCGGCGCCGACCACATCCTGTGACACCGGGTGCCGGGCGCTGAGCATGGCCAGGGTGCCGCTGATGGCGATCAGCACGGCGCCGAAAATCAGCGACACGTCCATCACCGTGCCCCAGACCAGGCTCGACAGCAGGAACGCCCAGATCAAACCGGTGTATTCAAACGGCGCCAGCAGCGTCGCCGTGGCCCGGCGGAAGCTCGCAAACAGCAGGAACTGGCCAATCCCGCCCACCAGCCCCGCGCCGAGCATGCCCAGCCATGCCGGGGTCGGCGATGGCGTGTGGGTCCAGGGCAGCGTCAGCGCCATGCAGATTACAAACACCACATTGGTGATCAGCATCTGCTCCAGCACCGAGGTGTTGTCGTCCACCTGGCGCAACTGGATATAGGTAAACGCCCAGCACAGTGCTGCCGCCAATGTCAGGGCGATTGGCAACGGATCGAGCATGTTGCTGGGGCGACAAGCGATCACCACGCCGACAAAGCCGATGATCAGCGAAATCCACTGGCCGCGACTGGCGCGCTCCTTGAGGATCAATGCCGCGAGCAACGTGACCATGATCGGTGCGGAAAAATACAGCGTGGTCATTTCCGCCAGGGTCAGGTCTCTGGCGGCGGTGTAGTACAGCAGCCAGGCCAGCAGCGACAGCAGGCCGCGGATGATCAACAGCTTGCGGCTGACCGAGTGCCAGGCACGCTTGAGCAAACCCATTCGCCCGGCGATCACGCACGCGGCGACCACCACCAGGCTGCGCCAGAACAGGATGGTGAACACTGAGTAGTCGGCCACCAGCCATTTGATCCCGGCGTCCTGCAACGCCAGGAACGCATAGGCCAGCGAGCACAAGGCAATTCCTTGCAACGAGCGATCGGTTTTCATCCGGCAGACCTGCGCAACGGTGTGCCGCGTCGCTCGGCAATCGCGTACAGGGCTTCAATCAAAAAGGTCAGACACAGGTAGACCCCGGCCACCAGCAGCAGCGGCTGGTAGATCTGCAAGGTCTGGGCGCGTACCACGTTGGCGGCGCCAAGCAGGTCGACTACCGCAATGGTCGAGGCCAGCGCCGTGGACTTGAGCAGCATCACCGTCTCCCCCGCCAGGGTCGGCAGCAGCAGGCGCATGGCCCGTGGCAGGCGCACCCGCAACAGTGCCTGGCGTGGCGTCATGCCGAACGCCGAGGCGGCTTCCATTTCACCCTTGGGCACGGCCAGCAGCCCGCCGCGAATCACTTCACCGACGTACGCGCCCACCGACAACACCAGGGCGAACACGATGTACCAGTAACCGTCTCGCAGGAACGGCCAGAGGAAACTCCCGCGAATCATCGGGAACTGGGCAAACAGGCTGCCCAGGCCGTAATAGAAGATGTAGATCTGGATCAGCAACGGCGTGCCCCGCAGCACACTGGTGTAGCCCAGTGCGCAACGGGCCAGCCACTTGCGCCGGGACAGCCGCGCCAGCGCTACCAGCACCGCCAGGGCGAAGCCGAGCACTGCCGAGATCACCAGCAGCGACAGCGTCGTCTGCAAGCCCTTGGCGATCAGTCCTGCGTAATAACTTATCCACTCAGGCATGTGCGGCTCACTCGACAACCGGCATCCAGCGACGAATACGTCGCTCCAGGCGCCCGGACAGGTAGTTGGAGGCCAGTGTCACCAGGTAATACAAGGCGGCGGCCGTGAGGTAGAACAACAGGTAATGCCGGGTCGAGCCCGCCGCCTGTTTGGCGGTGTACAGCAGTTCGTTGGTGCCCACTACGCTGATCAGCGCGCTGTCCTTGATCAGGTTGATCCACAGGTTGGACATCCCCGCCAGGGCGTATGGCGCCATGATCGGCAGGGTCACCCGACGGAACAGGCCAAAGCCGCTCAAGCCAAACGCCCGCGCCGCTTCGATCTGGCCATGGGGAATCGCGAGGATCGCCGCGCGGAAAATCTCCGAGGCGTACGCGCCTTGCACCAGCCCCAGTACCAGGACCGCTACCAGCGGGCCGCTGATGTTGAACTGCGCAAACCCCAGCCACAGCATCAATGCGTTGAGGCCCATCGAGCCTGCGTAATACAGCAGCAGGATCAGCAGCAACTCGGGCACCGCGCGAAACACCGTGGTGTAGCCGCGCATCAGCATGGCTATCGGGCGCGGTGCACTGAGCTTGGCGCAGGCCACCACCAGGCCGATCAGCAGCCCCACCGCAAACGAGCCGGCGGAGATCTGCAGGGTCATCCATAACCCCTTGAGCAATGCGTTGCCCCAACCTTGTTCGCTGAAGCTGAGTAGATCGAACATCGCTGCTCCCTATTTCGATGACACGCAATGACCCTGTGACGAGGGAGCTTGCTGTGGCGAGGGAGCTTGCTCCCGCTGGACTGCGCAGCAGGCCCATTTTTTGGGGGCGCTTCGCACCCCAGCGGGAGCAAGCTCCCTCGCCACAAGCACTCCCTTTCTACCGGATTAGTTTGTGTAGGGGCTGTCGCAGACTTTGCTCACATAGGCAGGCGTGTCGGCGCGTTTGCACGGGCTGACCGATACCCCAAACACGCTCTGGGACAGGTCGGCGTAGTCCTTGCTCACCAGCAACTCACCGATGGCCTTGTCGAGCCGGGCCTTGAGTTCGGTGTCTTCCTTGCGCAGACCGGCCCCCACGCCGCGGCCGATGATCGGGTCGTAAGGCACTTCGGCGATTTCGGCCAGGCCCTGGGCCTCAGGGGTCTTGACCATCATGGCGATGGCGACGCCGTCGGCCATCATCAGGTCGGTGCGCCCGGCAATCAGGTCGGCGTTGGCCGATTCCTGGGTGTCGTAGTACTTCAGGTCAGCAATATTCTCGTAGTACTTCTTCAGGTAGTTGGCGCTGACCGTAGAGATCTGCACGCCGATGATCTTGCCCTTCAGCCCTGCCGGCGAGACTTCGACCGTGGTGCCCTTGGGGCCGGCAATGCCCAGCAGCGAATCGTAGTAGGCGCGGCTGAAGGCGATCTGTTTTTCGCGCTCTTCGGTGACCGACATCGAGGAGAAAATCACGTCGATTTTCTTCGCCAGCAGCGACGGAATAATCCCGTCCCAGGCCACTTCCTTGATCTGGCACTCAGCCTTCATCAAGCCGCAGAGCTTATGGATCAGGTCGACTTCAAAGCCCGTCCACTCACCATTGCCGCCCTTTACCGTGAACGGTGGGTAGGGTTCTGCCGCCACCGCGAACACAATGGGTTTCTCCGCCGCCAACGCAGTACCTGCCGCCAGCATCAACACAGCACTGCTCAACCACTTTGCCAATCGTTTGGATTTCATGATCTTGCCCCGTCTTTTTTTGGAGTTAGCGAGTTTGATGCGCGTTGACGAACTGCCGGCAACGTTCACTGCGTGGGTCGATAAACACCGAGTCCGGCGAGCCGGTTTCCTCGATCAGGCCTTGATGCAAAAACGCGACTTTGGATGACACATCCCGGGCGAACGCCATTTCATGGGTCACCAGGATCATGGTGCGGCCTTCTTCGGCCAGGGAGCGAATCACCCGCAGGACTTCGCCCACCAGCTCCGGGTCGAGGGCCGAGGTGGGTTCGTCGAACAGCATGACTTTGGGGCGCATGGCCAGGGCGCGGGCGATGGCCACCCGCTGCTGCTGGCCGCCGGAGAGGAACGCCGGGTATTCATTGCGCTTGGCGGCCAGGCCAACCCGGTCGAGCAAGGCTTCGGCGCGCTCGATGGCTTCGGCCCGGCTTTCGCGCAGCACCTGGATCGGCGCTTCGATCAGGTTCTCCAGCACAGTGCGATGGGGCCACAAGTTGAAGTTCTGGAACACCATGCCGAGTGTCGAGCGAATCCGCACCAGTTGCCTGGCGTCGGCCACCAGCGGTGCGCCGGGCCGGCCGTAGTTGAGCTTGATGCTTTCACCGTCGACGTGGATGCTGCCCTGGTCCGGCACTTCGAGCATGTTGATGCAGCGCAGCAAGGTACTTTTGCCCGAGCCGCTGGCGCCGATCAGCGAGATCACCTCGCCTTCGTGGGCGGTCAGGGAGATGCCCTTGAGCACCTCGATATTGCCAAAGCGTTTATGCAGGTCGAGCACCTCGATCATCTTCTTCGCCGCCACCGGCTGTACGCTGATGATTTTCGCCGCAGGCTCGATTCGCGGTTCTCCGGCGAGCTTGGCGACGAAGCGGCTGATACGTTCACAGGCTTCGGCCAGTCGCGCTTCACCCAGGGTAAACGACAGCCGCACAAAACCCTGGGCCGGTTCGCCGAAGGCCGCGGCATCCAGCACGGAAACCCCTGCTTCGCGGAACAGCCGCCAGGCGAAATCCAGGGAGCCGAGGCCGGTGTCCCGCACATCCACCAACACGAACATGCCTGCCTGCGGGGCCCGCACGTGAATGCCCGGGCAACCGCCGAGGCCTGCTACCACCAGGTCGCGGCGGCGGCGGTAGGTTTCGCGCATGCCCTGGGTGACTTCATCGTGGGCCAGCACGGCGGCGGTCGCGGCTTCCATCACGAACCCCGGCAAGCCGTAGAGCATGCTCAATACCAGGGTTTCCGCGTGGGCCACCATCGCAGGCGCGGCGACGATCCAGCCGATGCGCCAGCCGGTCATGGCATGGGACTTGGACAGGCTGCCGATCACGATGCAGCGATCGGCCATGCCCGGCAACGCGGCCAGGCTATGGTATTCGCCATCGAACACCAGGCTTTCGTAGACCTCGTCCACCACTACCCACAGTTCATGCTCGATCGCCAGGTCGGCGATCACCTGCAATTCCTGAGGGTTGAGGACAACGCCGGTGGGATTGTTGGGGTTGGAGAAGAAGATCGCCCGGGTGCGAGGCGTAATGGCGGCAGCCAGCAGTGCCGGATCGAGGCGAAAGCCCGAGTCGGCGGAACACGGCACCCGCACCAGCGTTGCGCCGCTGGCCTTGAGGGTCGCTTCGTAGGTGACGTACATCGGGTCGAGCACGATCACTTCATCACCGGCCTGCAACAGGCACAGCGAGGTGACGAACAAGGCGTTCTGCGCACCGGCCACGGTGATGACGTTTTCAGCGTTGAGCGGGCGAGCCAGGGACTGGCTGTAGCGCGCGGCGATGGCATCGCGCAGTGCCGGGCGGCCGGGGATTTCGGTGTAGTGGGTGTCGCCCTGGCGCAGGGCCTCGACGGCGGCGTCGGTGATGAACGAGGGTGTGGCGAAATCCGGATCGCCCACACTCAGGATGATGATGTCTTCGCCTTTGCTGCTGGCCTGGAAGGCGGCGTGGTGGATGTCCCAGGCGGCTACGCCCTGCCCTGCAATTCGCTCGACAAAAGGTGAAAACCGCATGCCAGTGCCTCTCGTTCAATCAGAAAAAGCGCAAGCCCGCCTGTTACCAGGCAGGGGGTGCAGCCAACATAATTGAAACTGAACACTCGTTCAACGGCAAACTTCACCGGATGTCGTTAACAGCTAAAACAGGTCGTTGTGGTGGTTTGCCCATCAGGTTGCACTGGCGGTCCTGCAGTTCTTCGGCGGAGGCCAGGTTCCATTCCTTGAGCGTCAACCGCGTGGTCAACAGTACGAAGTTGCCGTTCGCCGCCGGTGCCAACAGCAAGCTGTAACTGGCCATGGCGTCGCCCTGGGCCTGCACGTAGTCATTCAGGATGGCCAATGGGTCGCGCAGGTCGAATTCCACCGCCGACAACGTACGGGCACTGTAGGTATGCCCCTGCAGTTTTACCGGCAGGGTTTGCCAGTGCTCGTCGAGGGTTGCCGCGCGTTCGTTGAGGGTGTTGAAAATGTCGGGGCGCAGGCAGGCGATATGAATGTGCAACTGGTTTTGCGTGCGGCCATACCGCGAGTTGATCGCCAGGGATACATAACGGTCGGCAATCGGTGTTTGCAGGCCGGCCGAGAGTACATCGTGGTGTTTCCAGGCCTGGGCAAAGTAATGCGGCAACAAGTCCCGGGCCAGCGCGACGTCTTCGATTCCGGTGACTTTATCGGTGGGGATCAGTAAGTCCTGGTACGGGCCGTTGAGGTCCTTGAGCAGCGCGAACCCCTTGTCCGGATCAACCTCGAGGCAGGGGCGCGGATTCTGGTGCTGGTTCTGGTCGGGCACGCATTGACGGCTGACGATCTGCCACAGCACATCGGGATTGCCGCGCCATTTCCAGGCGGCTGCCACCGCCACCACACACAGCAAACCACCCATGATCTTGAACAAGGGACCGCGCTTCATGCCAAAAACCTCAACGCCAAAGGAATGTCTTTTGTTGTTTTGCAGCTGCAAGACATCCCTGTCGCAAAGGTTAACGCTGGGCCGGGGCCATGAACTCCGGCCCTACCGGGTCTTTTATCGTGCTGGCCAGAATACGGTCGATATGTTGCAGGTCATCGGCCGTGAGCTGCCAGCCGAACGCATCTTCAACGCCTTTGAGCTGCTCCGGCCGGCGGGCGCCCCACAGTGCAACCGTGGGGCCCTGGTCCAGCACCCAGCGCAACGCCAGGGCCAGCACAGACTTGCCGTGGCATTCGCGAGCGTACACGTCCAATGCCGCGACCGCCGCCAGGTACTGCTCAAAGCGTGGCGCCTTGAATTTCGGGTCGAGCTTGCGCACGTCATCCCCGGTAAAACCCGTGGCCGCGTGCATGCTGCCGCTCAACAAACCCCGGCACAGCGAACCGTAAGCCAAAACCACCAGTGAATTTTGCTTGGCGTACGGCAGGATATCGCTGTCGATCGCCCGCTCAAACAGGTTGTAGGGCGGCTGCACGGTGTCCAGGTGCGTGTACTGGCGGAAATCGTCCATTTGCGCAGGCGAATAATTGCTCACCCCCGCGGCAAGGATCTTGCCTTCACGGCGCAGTTTTTCCAGCTCGCCGGCGGTTTCCTCCTGGGCTACCAACGGGTCGGGCCAGTGAATCTGGTAGAGGTCGATGTAGTCGGTTTCGAGGCGCAGCAGTGAGTCTTCGATTTCCTTGCGGATACGTCGGGCCGTGGCATTGCGGCGCACCGTGCCGTCGTCCCATTGCAACCCGGCCTTGGTGGCGATCACCGCCGTGTGGCGTACGCCGCGCAGGGCCCGGCCGATCAGTTCTTCCGACAGCCCAAGGCCGTAGACCGGCGCACTGTCGATAAAGTTGATGCCGCTGGCCAGCGCATGGCGAATGGTCTTGACCGAGACCTCATTATCGGCGCCGCCCCACATCGAGCCACCCATGGACCAGGTGCCCAGGGCAATCCGCGAGACGGCCTTGTCGATGCCCGGGATCTTGATGGTTTCGATACTCATGAAAAAGCCTCCGCCAGAAACAATCAGTAAAAAAACGATTACTCTAGATCATCCGTGGTTGAATCGGGCTCAACGCCGCGTGCAACCCAAACCCCATAAAAGGTGCTTGATATGGCTGCGTTCAACCGCTCCGAGTTGGCCGACCTGAATGTCTTCATGGCGATCATCCGTCGCCGCAGTTTCCGGCATGCCGCCAATGAACTTGGCGTCACCACCTCGGCCCTGAGCCACACCATGCGCAACCTGGAAACGCGCCTGGGGGTCAAATTGCTGTATCGCACCAGCCGCGCCGTAGAGCCTACCGATGCCGGCGTGGTACTGGCGGAAAAACTCAGTGCCGGCTTTGCGACGATCCAGGACGGCCTCGACACCCTCGAACTGTACCGCGAGGCGCCGATTGGCCGCCTGCGCCTGAACGTACCCCGGGATGCCGCGGTGCTGCTGATTTCGCCGGTGCTCGGCGAGTTCACCCGCACCTACCCGCAACTGCGCCTGGACGTGATGATCGAGGACCGCATGCTCGACATCGTCGCAGAGGGCTACGACGCAGGAATCCGCTATGGCGCCACGGTGCCCCAGGACATGGTGGCCGTGCCGCTGACCGGCGAGCTGCTCTGGATCATGGTCGCCTCCCCGGCCTACCTCGCACAGGCAGGGACACCTGCAGTGCCCAGGGACTTGCTCACGCACTCCTGTGTACGCATGTACCTGGGCGACAAGACCACCTACAAATGGGAACTGGGCAATGGCGCACGCCAACAGCGGCTCGATGTGCCCGGCCACTTCAGCGCGGCCGACACCCAGACCATCGTTGATGCGGCCCTGCAAGGCGTGGGTATCGCCTACTGCCTGGAGAATCGCGTGCTGGCGGAACTGGCCGAAGGGCGCCTGGTGGAAGTGCTGCCCGACTGGGCCTGCATCGGCGCGCCGCTGTGCATGTACTACCCTAGCCGGCGTCAGTCGCAGCCGGGATTGCGCCAGCTGATCGACATGATTCGGCTGAGGACCGCGGCGCGCCCTTAGCATGGGCGCGTAAAACGCCGTATCAATCTGCATGCCAGTGGGATGGAATCGCTGATGGGGCATCGGGTACGAAGAGTTACACCCGCTGGAGCGAAGCGCTGCTTGGGTGTACTCGATAAATTACCGGATCCCCCTCCTATGACAATTGCTCCTACTCAGGCTACGGCTTCTTTCATTCCTTTGAACGCACCTGACAAGCCGCTTCCCCCGGCGCGGCTCCAGGCCACAGCGCCGGAAAATGCCGCGCCAGGCTCCCCCGGGACCAGGATCCCCAGCCCGCGTGCCGATGCCGACGGTGAACTGGCAGGCCAGGTAGCCAGCGCGCTGCGTCAGGTCAAGGGCGACGGCCATGATGACACGATCATGGTCGAGAACATTCCGCCGAACTCAACGTTCGGGCAGTGGTGGTCGCAGTTGGGGCGTGCCATGGAGTCCCCGCAAGTCCGTGACTGGATGAGGGAAAACGGGATAAACCCCAATTCAGTGATGATTGACCCCAATACCGGGAAGATCACCTACCAGCGCAGGCCCTCCGCCGCCGCGCAACCCAACGGCCCCGATGACAAAGGCTGGGCGCAGGTGGGCGCACAGGTCAGGGACGCCGCACGCGTTATCGGCGACGGTAACCCGATCCCCTTCAAACCGCCGCTCTCCCAAAACAGCAACAGTGCCCCCCTGTGGTTGGTGAGCCAATTCTACAAAGAGCAAGAACATATCCTGCCGGATCATGCCCACGAGCGTGCAGATGAGTTGGCGCGCGACAAGGCTTTTACCGGCGTGAGCGGCCCGCGTTTTGCGGACCTGCACGAAACCCGTGGTGAGGATGAGGTTGAGCGCCAGAAAGCCCTGGTGGGCAATACCCAGACGCTGAACACCGTGGGGCGTGAACTCAATTACCTGCTTGAGCGGATTCGATCGGGCAGCATTGGGAGCGGTGACGTTCTCGACTACCTGCAAAAGAATAAAGTCGAGCTTCACCCCGACAGCGCTTACCGCCAGGTCGGGAGCACCGACTCAGGGAGCACCATTAGCCTCAAGGAATTCCTTGAGATCAATGGCTGGGACGTGCCAACCACGCCCGAGGAGGTGGAGAACCTGACGAATTATCTGCTCAGGCCTGAACTCCAGACGCCGCTCCATGGCAATTATGGCGGTGCGCTGGAATGGCAGCCCCCGCTTGCGCCCGAGGCGGCGAATCAGCTGCGGTCCGACCTGCGCCGCGGCAAGATCGGCGACGTTGATTTGAACGGCGCCAGGAACGTAGTGGAATACCTCATGCAGGGCAAGTCGTTCACGCCTTCCGAGCTGGCTGACCCGCAGCGGGTGCTCGACTCGCTGATCCGCTCCCCCAAGGGCAAGGCGTTGGGCGAGGCCCTCCAGGCAAAATTTGACGCGCAGTCCATCAAAGGCAGTGCCACTGATTGGCTGTTGGCAGCCATGAGTGTGGACAAAGACAACTCGTTCCGCGCGACAGACCCCAGGTCCAGGCATCACATCGCCGGTTTTGCCGTGACCGGGAACAGTACCTGGGGCAAACCCGCCTCCGGTATCGTCAGCCGGTTGGCCGAACATCTTGTCAGCACCGGCAAGGCATCGTCACCCGAGGCAGCGGCACTACAAGCGCATCTGCTGCTCTCCACCCGCGCTCCGGAGTTCCTGGTTAAAGACATCCCGGACCAGGTCACCCCGGGTTCCCATAGTTGGGTCAGTTTTGTCACCGCGGTAGAACGCATCGAAGCGCAGTCTCCGGGTTCAACCGCAGGGATGTCCTATGGGCAGGTCATGCTCCACGCTGAGGTCGCGCCGGTCTCCGCCCAGGAGCGTTATGTCGAATATGCCGCCCAGCAAGAGGCGCTCAAGGATTGGGGAAGCGCGAACGGTATGCCGTATCCGGTGACCGAAGGCCAAATGAATGATGTACGCGATGCATTCGATGCGCAGATCACCGAGCTGAGCGCGGCCAGTCAAACACAGAGCATGCCGATGCCATTACGCAAGGAAATGGCCCTGGAGCAGTTGCGCAAAGCCCTGCCAGGCATGGATACGGCAACCCTGGAAGACAAGAGCATCACGCTGGAACCCGCCCATAGCGATTTCCCGGGGCCTTATTCGATCCTCGACTTGTATATGAAGGACGCGCTTCACCATCGACCTGGCGTCGAAGAACCACCGGCCGTAGGGGTACTTGGAATTGGGCCCCCGCCCCCCGCTGACAATCAGTGGGTGACCTCATCCAGTACGTTGAACCTCAGCGAGGTGCTGGAAAAAACCAAAGACCTGCCAAGTATGCCGAACGTGTTCCAGGACGCGTTCGGGGAATACGCCGACGGCATCGAAAAAAGCGTCGCGGCCCAGGTGAAGTGGATGGTTTCGCGGCTCCCTGAAGAAGACCGTAAAAACCTGGAATACGGCGAAATCACAGTGGTCAGGGAAGTCGACGTCGATAAGGACAACTTTGGCAAGGAAACCCGCAAGCGGGTGCCCGAAGACAATTGCCTGCTGGTGAAAACCAGGCGCAAAAACCAGGTGCACACCTACGAAATCAATCTCAGGACCGCGAAGATTACCGAGCGTACGGACCTGGGTGACTTCACGGCAGGCAAACAACCTTCCAACCACACCCATTACCATAAAGACCTGGAAGAAGTCATACCTTCGGGCGAGTACGCACCCGGGTTGACGGATGAAAAAATCCAGGACGCCAACCCCAAGAGCTTTGGCAGTGCCCGAACGTCTTATATTGCCGATGCCATGGTGACGGATGTTGATATCCGGTCATTCAAAAAAGAGGCCGAGGGGGTCACCACGCTTGATACCGAGGTTCCCTTTTACAAGAAAGTCAATGAATTCCTCCTCAACCTGATCCCCTTGAGGTCGGCAATCGTCAACTTTCAAAACGGCAACATCGGCGAAGGTGTCGGCGACCTGGCCCTGGATATATTTGGGTTTGCCGTGGGCCTCGGTGCGGCAGCCAGGGGGGCCAAGGCCGTGGCCGCCGGCGCATCGGCTTTCAGCAAGTTCGCCCAGGGCGCGAAGATTGTCGGGCGCGCGGCGCTGGGGAGTTTCAATCCGTTGAGCGGGGCTGATGATCTGGCCCGAAGTGCATTGAAGCTGGGGCGCACCACGCTGACCGCTGGACGTAACGGCGTCAATCATCTGCGTGGCGCCTTGCGCAGTGTCGACCTGACGTCACTGGCGAAAAAGCCCGGCATTGCCGAAGGCACTTACAAGGCGGCCAATGCGACCGAAGAAGCCAAGGTGTTTGCGAAGTTTGATGACGCCACCGGTAATTGGCACGCCTTGAATGTGAAAACCAGACAGCCCTTTGGCGAGCCGCTGGAAAATTTCAAAGCTGACGCCGTGCCGGTAGAAGCGCTTCGCGACAAACTGGAGAAGCTCCATGCCAAAACGGGATACACCGGGACAATCTGCTACGAAAAAACCATGTTCGTCGGGATGGCAGACAATGCACTCCCGTTGAAAACTCGCGAGGCCGTGCTGGGCAGTGTGGCCAGGAGCGGGGATTCCAATTACACGCAACGCTACAAGGATCTGATGGGTATTACTGCGGAGAATACCAGCGCCGTATTCAGGCCCGCGGACATTACCGAATCAGGCGTTATCAATTTCATGAGCAATAGAGCAGACGGCAATATCGTACACACCGCCTATATTCAAAAGAGCAGTGATGGAAAGCTCTATATCTACAACACCAACCAAGCCGGCCTGGACAAAGCCATGTTCGATGCCACTGGCACTCTTGATCAATCGGTCGGTGCAACGGTATTCAGTCTTGATAATGACGGGCTGCAAAAGTTTCTCGACTCGGGGTTCACCTTCTCCTTCACCCCAAACAGCACCCTCAATGCCAACGTAACACGCCTGGCGACCTGACAAACCGCGCATTGTCCGAGCAGTCAATGCGCGTTTTTTGAACCTCTCTCTCCCGGCAAACCTCAAACGTTCACACAGACCATGCCCGGGACTATTCAATGACCTTCATCCTATGGATGGCCGTACTGGGCGCGGTGTTGCTCACCCTCGCCCTCACCTCCTCCTACCTGCGCTGGATGCCGGTCACCACCTCGGCGGTGTGCCTGTTGCTCGGCGTGGGTATCGGCCCGCTGGGCATGGACCTGCTGCATCTGGACATCAAGGCCTCGGCCAGTTGGATGGAACACCTGACAGAAGTCGCGGTGCTGTTTTCGCTGTTCGTCAGCGGGCTGAAACTGCGCCTGCCCCTCAAGCACCGAACCTGGCGCATTGCGTTTGGCATGGCCGGGCCGGTGATGCTCTTGACCATCCTCGGGACGTGCCTGGTGCTGCATTGGCTGCTGGGGTTGTCGTGGGGGGTTTCACTGCTGGTGGGGGCGATTCTTGCGCCCACCGACCCGGTGCTCGCGGGCCTGGTGCAGGTCAATAACGCGCAGGATTATGACGCGCTGCGCTTCGGTCTTTCCGGTGAGGCAGGCTTGAACGACGGCACGGCCTTCCCGTTCGTGATCTTTGCGCTGATTTTCATGCAGCACGGCGGGTTCGACGGTGACTGGCTGGGCGGCTGGGTGCTGAAAAACCTGCTCTGGGCCGTACCTGCCGGGCTGCTCGTGGGCTACTGGATGGGGCGTGGCATCGGTCGCGTCACCCTGAAGATGCGTATCACCAATGCCGACAGCACCCTGTCACCGAATGACTACCTGACGCTGGCGCTGATCGCCCTCGCCTATGTGGTGGCCGAAGCCATCGGCGGCTACGGCTTCCTGTCGGTATTTGCCGCCGGCCTGGGGCTGCGCCAGGCCGAGTTCAAGTCCACCGGCAACTCACAAACCCCGGCGGAACATCTGGCACAGCCGGTGGTTGGCCACATGGAAGTTGAGCCGGAGCATGCGTTGCATGGCGATGTCGGGCAACTGCAGGACACGCAAATCGCCGCCGGGGTGATGATGGGCGACATGCTCGCCTTTGGTGGGCTGGTAGAGCGTTCGATGGAAGTGTTCCTGGTGACCTTGCTGGGCGTGGTGCTGATCAGCCATTGGGACTGGCGGGCGCTGGCGGTGGGGGCGGTGCTGTTTTGCGTGATTCGCCCCCTCAGCGTGCTGTCGATACCCTGGGGCAGCTTGCTGAATCGCCATCAGCGCGGGCTGGTGGGCTGGTTCGGGATTCGCGGGATCGGCAGCATCTACTACCTGTTCTATGCCATCAACCACGGGCTGGTGGGCACCAGCAGCGCGGTCGCGGTGAACCTGACGCTGTCAGTCATTGCCCTGAGCATCGTCGTTCATGGTCTCAGCACGCAGCCGATGCTGGCGTGGTATGAACGACGTGCCCAGGCACAACAATGACGTCTACTCCTGGTTTTCAGTGTTGCCGACGTCAGCGGCATCATCCAGGTCGTTAAGCGGTACTTCGGCATCATCCATCAATGAACCCGGGTCTTCGTTGCCCGGGTCATTGAGTTCATCGTCTTCGTCTATTTCAACTGACATCACCGTCTCCTCTAACCGCCTTGGGTATCGATATCGGCATCGGTTTCAGGCTTGGGCTCGCGCTCGGGCTTGAAATCTGGACTGTAGTCGTTTTCCTTGGCCTTGGGGTCGCTGGCAGGCTTGGGGTCTTTCGGCGCGTCGGCCGCGGTGCCGGGGGCCGGTTCGCCGCGGTCGATGGCGGGATCGTTACGGTTGCTGGTTTGCGGGTCGTTGTCTGTGCTCATGGCTCACCTCTGTTGGAAAACGCAGACTGCGTAAAGGTAAGGTCCCGTGCGGGTCGGTGAAGTTCCAATTGCTTATGAGCCGGGATTGTCCACCTGGATGTAAAACGCGTAGGCCCCCAGCATCACCCAGAACACCATGAACAGCCAGGGCGCGCGCATCGAGAACAACAGCGACTTGCGATAGCCCTTGTGGGACGACTCCATCTCACTGAACAGTGGCGACTCATCGTAGGCCAGGCCCATCACCGGCTCGCTGCGCAGCAGTTCGCTCTGCTTGTAATGCCAGTGGTCGATGATTTCGTAGGCCGCCCGAATCCCCGGCCAGGCGTTGAGGGAACTGAGAATGCCCAGGGTCGCCAGGAACACGGGCACCACCAGGGTGAACAGCTTGCCCCATTCGGGGTTCAGGTTGCCCATGCCGGACACGAAGGCGATCACCAGGAATGACTGAGCCGTGAGGTAGGCGTCGGTGCGGTTGGCCAGGATGCTGGTTTCGTACTGGATTTCACGCCGGTAAAAGTCGAGACGGTCCTTGGGCGAACCGAAAATCTTAGCGTTGTGTTCGCTGTGGTCGGTCAGGCTCGATTCCGGGGTGTCGGGTGAGATGATTCTGGGCACATCCGTGCTCCGTGCTGGCATTTGAAGCAGTTTAGAAGAACCGGGCTGGTGCAAAGTTCAAGTAATCAGTGCACCGTTTTGAGGCGATAGGGCCGCATCGGTGGCGCGGGAGCTTGGTGCCGCTGGACCGGGACAGCGCTCCGGTGCGCAGCGGTCTGATTCCTTTTTGGGGCCGCTGCGCAGCCCAGCGGGAGCAAGCTCCCTCGCCACAAGGTGGATGGCACAGGCATTGCTTTAGTCCTTTATCTGCCCGGATACAGGAGCAATCGTTACCCCCCGACCCAGAGCCCACCCCAAAAGAAAGTAAGGACCAGGCCTGCTGGCACCATCAGCCACGGGCTCATAAAAAAATACGTTTTCTAAAGCGGCAGTGCCAAAGCGCAGTTAGTCCCGGCACTGACAAGGTAATTGGAATGGCTCGATCTTTCTTTGATGAAATGAATGACGCACAAGGCGTTTGCCGTGCGCATTATCAGGAATTCTCCCGCTGGCTGGCCAACACGCCGCCAGAACTGCTGGCCCAGCGCCGCCGTGAAGCCGACCTGCTGTTTCACCGCGCGGGGATCACCTTCACCCTGTATGGCGACGAGCAAGACACCGAGCGCCTGATCCCCTTCGATATCATCCCCCGCAGCATCCCCGCCAGTGAGTGGAGTGTCATCGAGCGTGGCTGTATCCAGCGGGTGAATGCGCTGAACATGTTCCTTGCCGACATCTACCACGACCAACGCATCATCAAGGCCGGGATCATTCCCGCCGATCAGGTGCTGGGCAACGAGGGATACCAGAAAGCCATGGTCGGCCTGGACCTGCACCGCGATATCTACTCGCACATCTCCGGGGTCGACCTGGTGCGCGATGGCGACGGCACCTACTACGTGCTCGAAGACAACCTGCGTACCCCCAGCGGCGTGAGCTACATGCTCGAAGACCGCAAGATGATGATGCGCCTGTTCCCCGAGGTGTTCGCCAAGCAACGCATCGCCCCGGTGGACCACTATCCCAACCTGCTGCTCAAGACCCTGAAAAGCTCCAGCCGCCTGGACAACCCGAATGTGGTGGTGCTGACGCCGGGCCGGTTTAACAGCGCGTTCTTCGAGCATGCATTCCTGGCCCGGGAAATGGGCGTGGAGCTGGTGGAAGGCGCCGACCTGTTCGTGCACGACCTCAAGGTGTTCATGCGTACCACCGACGGCCCCAAGGCCGTGGATGTGATCTACCGCCGCATCGACGATGCCTTCCTCGATCCGCAGGCTTTCAACCCCGATTCGATGCTCGGCGTGCCCGGCCTGGTCGCGGCGTACTGCGCGGGCAACGTAGTGCTGGCGAATGCGATAGGCACCGGCGTGGCGGACGACAAGTCGATCTACCCGTACGTGCCGGAAATGATCCGGTTCTACCTGGATGAAGAGCCGGTCCTGCAAAACGTGCCGACCTTCCAGTGCCGCAAGCCGGATGAGCTGTCCCACGTACTGGCGCACCTGCCGGAACTGGTGGTCAAGGAAACCCAGGGTTCCGGCGGCTACGGCATGCTGGTGGGCCCGGCGTCCAGCGCGGCCGAGATCGAGGACTTCCGGCAACGCATCAAGGCCCGACCCCACGCTTACATCGCCCAACCGACCTTGAGCCTGTCCACCTGCCCGACCTTTGTCGAAAACGGCATCGCGCCGCGGCATATCGACCTGCGGCCGTTCGTGCTCTCGGGCAAGGAAACCCGCCTGGTACCCGGTGGCTTGACCCGCGTGGCGCTGCGCGAAGGCTCATTGATCGTCAACTCGTCGCAAGGCGGCGGAACCAAGGACACCTGGGTGGTGGAGGGCTGAATATGCTGAGTAGAACCGCCGCAGATCTGTATTGGATGTCCCGTTACCTGGAGCGTGCCGAGAACCTGGCTCGCATGCTCGAAGTCAGTTATTCACTGTCGTTGATGCCCCAGGCCGGGCGCAGTGACGGGCTGGACGAGTTGGCCATGTCGCTGCTCAGCAGCGGCACCCTGGACAGTTACCTTGAGCGCCATCAGCAACTGGACGCCGAGCGCATGCTGCACTTCTTCGCCCTCGACGAGGAAAACCCCGCCAGTATCTACAACTGCCTGCGGGCTGCACGGGGTAATGCCCATGCGGTGCGGGGACGGATCACGGCTGATATGTGGGAAAACCTCAACGCCACCTGGCTGGAGATGCGCAGTATTGCGGCCGGCGGGTTGGCGCGGCATGGCATCAGCCACTTTTGTGACTGGGTGAAACAGCGCTCGCACCTGTTTCGTGGGGCGACGTCCGGGACGATCATGCGTAACGATGCGTATCGGTTTATTCGGCTGGGGACGTTTGTCGAGCGGGCGGATAACACGTTGCGGTTGCTGGACGCGCGGTATGAAATGTTTGGGGAAGAGTCCGAGGAAGTCAGCGACCTTTCGGCACGCGGGTATTACCAGTGGAGCGCGTTGTTGCGGGCGCTGTCGTCGTTTGAGGCGTATACCGAGCTGTACCCGAATGCGCTGAATGCGCGGTCGGTGTCGGAGTTGTTGCTGTTGCGCAGTGATGTGCCGCGCTCGTTGCATGCGTGTATCGAGGAGTTGAGCCATATCCTGGCGGACCTGCCGGGGAGTTATGGGCGTACGGCCCAGCGTTTGGCGGCGGAGTTTGAGGCGCGGCTGAGGTATACAGGGATTGATGAGATTCTGGAGGATGGGCTGCATAGCCGGTTGACGGATTTTATCGACACCGTGCGGGAGTTGGCGCGGGCGATTCATAGCTCCTACCTTGAAGTCGTCTGATAATCGTTCCCACGCTGATCGTTCCCACGCTCCGCGTGGGAATGAATCCGGTGACGCTCCGCGTCACGACTTCAAGAGCGGACGCAGAGCGCCCTGGCGGCGTTCCCACGCAGAGCGTGGGAACGATCGTCCTGCGTGGGAACGAGCGTCGAGAGTGGGAACGATCATAGGTCTACTGGTTTTTCACCAGTACCGGTTCTGCGCGGTACTGCTCAGGGAACAATTTTTTCAGCTGGGCCACCTTTGGCAGGTCGTTGATCACGATGTAGGGGTACGACGGGTTTTCGGTCAGGAAGTCCTGGTGATAGGACTCCGCCGGGTAGAAGGCTTTGCCCATCTCGATCTTGGTCACGATCGGCTTGTCGAAGGCTTTCGCGGCGTCGAGCTGGGCGATGTAGGCCTGGGCGACTTTTTGCTGTTCGGCGTTCTGGGCAAAGATCGCCGAGCGGTACTGGGTGCCGCTGTCCGGGCCCTGGCGGTTGAGTTCCGTGGGGTTGTGAGCGACCGAGAAGTAGATCTGCAGCAGCTTGCCGTAGCTGACCTTGCTCGGGTCGTAGGTCACGGCGACGGACTCGGCGTGGCCGGTGTCGCCGCCGCTGACGCTTTCGTACTGCGCGGTGCTCGCCGCGCCGCCGTCATAGCCGGAGACGGCGTTTCTCACCCCTTGTACATGCTGGAACACACCCTGCACGCCCCAGAAGCAGCCGCCGGCGAAGACCGCGGTTTGCAGGTTGTTCGCGTCTGCCGCCAGGTCCATGGCCGGCGGCGCGATGGCCACGGCGTCGTCGGACGGGCCGAAGGAGAACGCCGAGCTGTGGCCGACAAAGGCGGCGAATGCCAGGGCCGGTAAGTACTTAAGCAGTTTCATCTCAGTCACTCCGAAACATCAGGATAAATGCGGTCAACTGTGGGAGCTGGCTTGCCTGCGATTGAGGTGGTGAATTCAACATCGCTATCGCAGCGATGCGGCGACCCGACAAGCCAGCTCCTACATTGATCGGGTTAACCATGCAAAATTTCGCTATGGGTTAGCCGAAGGTGAAGGCATAGGCCGCCACTTGCGGGTCCAGGAACTCGATGGTGAAGGTCCGGTCCTTGACCGCGCCCGGCTGGCGCACCAGTTGATACAAGCGTTGTTCGGTCACGGTGCCGCTGCCATCCGGTGCGACGTCGGTGCCGTGGGCATCCCCCGGCGCCTGGCCGTCGATGCTGACCTTGAAGCGCACCGGCTTGCCGTCGGCGCCCGGGCCCAGCACCAGGTGCAGGTCACGGGCGTGGAAGCGGTAGACGATCTTGCCGTTGGCCGCTGCGAGGGTGGCTTGCTGGCCGCCGACGTTCCATGGGCCTTCCAGGGTCCAGTTGTTCAAGGCCAGGTTGCCGGCTGCCGGGTAGTTCACCACCTTGTCGGTGCCCAGGGTGCCGGTGGTCACGAAGTTCTCGGCGCGCTGGAAGCCCAGGTAGGTTTCCGGCGACTGCACTTCGTTCATGTCCGGTGCGGCCTGGATGCCCTTGGCATCGGCTTCGATCAAGCCGCCCGCCACCTTGGTAGCGCCTGCCTCACGCAGCAGTTGCTGGATCACTCGTTCGGACTCGGCGTAGTCACCCTCGCCAAAATGGTGATAGCGGATCTGGCCCTTGGCATCGGCAAAGTAATGCGCCGGCCAGTACTGGTTGTTGAAGGCGCGCCAGATCTTGTAGTTGTTGTCGATGGCCACCGGGTAAGTGATGCCCAGGTCCTTCATGGCCTTGGTGACGTTGTTCACGTCGCGTTCGAAGGCGAATTCCGGAGCGTGCACACCGATCACCACCAGGCCCTGGTCGCGGTATTTCTCGGCCCAGGCCTTGACGTACGGCAAGGTGCGCAGGCAGTTGATGCAGGAGTAGGTCCAGAAATCCACCAGCACCACCTTGCCTTTCAACGCCTCGGCAGTCAGTGGCTCGGAGTTGAGCCATTGCACGGCACCGTCCAGCGGCGGCAACTGGCTTTCCACTGGCAGCGTGTCACTGTGGTTGGCGGCCATCATCGCGCCGCCGGCCATCATCGCCCCGCTCTTCTGTTCAGGCTTGGCGCTGAGTTTTTCCACCAGGCTTTGTTCCAGGCCACCGGTTGACGCCGTCGACAGGCGCGCCAGGATGCCGGTGTCCAGGCCCAGGGCGATGGCCGCCACACCGGCCAACATCAGGGCGCCGAGCCCACGACGCAGCCATTCACCAGCGCCCAGCGAACGCTTCATGAAACCGAAGACTTTACCGCCGACCAGCAGCGCCAAGGCCAGGGAGGTGGCAGCCCCTGCCGCGTAGGCCAGCAAGAGCAAGGTAGTGCCGATACTGGCGCCCTGCAGCGCGGCGCCCGTCAGCACCAGCCCGAGGATGGGCCCGGCGCACGGCGCCCACAGCAGCCCGGTGGCCACGCCGATCAGGAACGATGCGCCCGGACGCGGCCGCGAATCGGCCCCGGCGGCTTCCGACAGGCGACTGCCCGCGGCCACCAGCGGCCGGGTCAGGCGCTCGGACAGGCTTGGCAGCAGCAGCGTCAGCCCGAATAGCGCAACAAACAGCAACGCGAGCCAGCGACCGTACTGATTGACTTGCACCACCCAACCGCCGCCCACCGCCGCGAGCGAGGCGACCAGGGCGAAGGTCATCGCCATCCCCAGCAGCAGCGGCAAGCCACTGCGCAAAAACGGCTGCCCGGTGCGAGCGAAGACAAAAGGCAGAACCGGCAGGATGCAGGGACTGACAATCGTCAGCACGCCGCCCAGATATGCGAGAACCAAAAGCCACATGGGGTAGACCCTTATAGGAAGACATTGAATTAAGTCGCGGTGAACGTCATGGCTGCGCCGTTCATGCAGTAGCGCAGGCCGGTGGGTGCCGGGCCGTCATCGAACACGTGGCCCTGATGACCGCCGCAGCGGCGGCAGTGGATTTCCTTGCGTACCACGCCGAAGGAGGTGTCGACGTGGCTGGCCACGGCGTTTTCCAGGGGTTGCCAGAAGCTGGGCCAGCCGGTGTGGCTTTCGAATTTGGTGGCTGAGGCGTACAGGGGCAAAGCGCAACCGGCGCAGGCGAAGGTGCCGTTGCGGTGTTCACTGTTAAGGGCGCTGCTGTAGGGGCGTTCGGTGCCCTCCTCCCGCAGGATCGCGTACTGCTCGGCGGTCAACAGGGTGCGCCATTCGGCGTCGGTGTGGCTGACTTCGAAATTTTCGGCGGCTTCGGCTTCGGCGATCAGGGCGGGGCCGGCGTTGATTTTTTGCAGCAGGCCACCGGCGATTACCGCGAGGCCGAGGCCGCCGCCGGCGAGCAGGATCTGTCGACGTGAATACATGAGTTGCTCCTCACACAAGTGCGGATGGCTGGCGAAGCCCCTATGGCTGATAAACAAACTGTGGCGAGGGGGGGCGTACTTTTGCCGTTGCGATGAGTAAGGTTAGGCCCGGGGTGGTCGCGGAATCCTCACGCAGAGTTAAACAATTCGTGATAACTACACTGTTGCAAAAGCCGCACAATGCGCGAATCAAGAAGACAGGTTTCTATCAATGGATCAGCCCAAACGTGTCCTGGTGGTCGAGGACGATGCCCATATTGCCGATTTGATCTGCCTGCACCTGCGGGACGAGCAGTTCGAGGTGGTTCACAGTGCCGATGGTGACGAAGGCCTGCGCCTGCTGGAGCAAGGCGGCTGGGATGCGTTGATCCTGGACCTGATGCTGCCCGGCGTCGACGGCCTGGAGATCTGCCGGCGGGCCCGGGCGATGACGCGCTACACGCCGATCATTATCACCAGTGCCCGCTCCAGCGAGTTGCATCGCATCCTCGGCCTGGAACTGGGAGCGGATGACTACCTGGCCAAGCCGTTTTCCATGCCGGAGCTGGTGGCGCGGGTCAAGGCGCTGCTGCGCCGGGTCGACGCCATGGCGCGCAACTTGAAGATGGACGCCGGCAGCCTCGACCTCGGCCAGTTGTTCATCAACCCGCTGACCCGTGACGCCACCCTGCAAGGCCAGCGGCTGGACCTCACGCCCCGGGAATTCGACCTGCTGTACTTTTTCGCCCGCCAACCGGGCAAGGTATTCTCGCGCATGGACCTGCTCAACGCCGTGTGGGGCTACAGCCACGAAGGTTACGAACACACCGTCAATACCCATATCAACCGCCTGCGGGCCAAGGTCGAGGCCGATCCGGCCAACCCGGCGCGCATCCTCACGGTGTGGGGCCGTGGCTACAAGTTTGCCGAGCAATCGGCATGAGGCTGACCCTTACCCAGCGCCTGTCCCTGGTGTTCGCGCTGTTGCTGCTGATTTGCAGCGGCACGTCGGCCTGGCTGCAAGTGCGCTCCAACCACATGCATGAACTGGAAGTGGTGCAAGGCCTGTCCCGCGACCTCGCCGCGCACATCGCCCGGGATACGCAGTTGATGGACGCCGACGGTCTCAAGCCGGACGCGGTGCGCAACCTGTTCAGCCAGTTGATGCTGGTAAACCCGAGTGTCGAGGTGTACCTGCTGGACATTAACGGGCGCGTGGTCGGCAACGCTGCGCCCAGCGGCCACCTGCGCCGCGACCAGGTCAACCTGGAACCGGTGCGCCGTTTCCTCAGCGGCGCGATGCTGCCGATCCTCGGCGACGACCCGCGCAGCGTCGACGGCCTCAAGGTGTTCAGCGCCGCGCCGCTGCGGGTCAACGGCCAGCAGGCCGGCTACCTGTATGTAGTGCTGCTGGGCGAAGCCCATGATGTGTTCGACGCCCGGGATGCCACCGGCATGGCACTGAACATCGCCCTGTGGTCCATCGCCCTGGTGGCATTGTTGTGCTTGCTCGCGGGTTTGACCGCGTTCGCCTGGATCACCCGGCCCTTGCGGCAACTGACCGAGAAGGTCGGCCAGTTCGATATCAACGGCGCACCGAAAGTCCCGCAGGCCGTGGCGCCCGAGGTTGCCAGCCAGGATGAAATCGCCGTGCTCGACCACGCCTTCGTGCAGATGGAGAACCGCCTGGGTGAACAGTGGCGCGCCATCACCCATCAAGAGCAGGAACGCCGGGAGATGGTCGCGAATATTTCCCATGACCTGCGCACACCGCTGGCCTCCTTGCATGGCTACCTGGAAACCCTGTCCCTGAAAGACGCCAGCCTGACCCCGCAGGAACGCCGGCGTTACCTGGGCATCGCCCTCGACCAGAGCCGCAAGGTCGGCGGGCTGGCCCAGTCGCTGCTGGAACTGGTACGCCTGGAACACGGGTTTGTGCAGCCGGTCATCGAAGGCTTTTCGTTACCCGACCTGGTGCAGGATATTTTCCAGAAGTTCGAACTGACCGCGGAAGCCCGGGCGATCACCCTCACCGCCAGCCTGCCACCGGTGGTGCCAACCGTATTGGCCGACCTGGGCCTGATCGAACGGGTACTCACCAACCTGCTGGATAACGCCCTGCGCCATACCCCGCCCAATGGCGAAGTTGAAGTGACCCTGGCCCCCAAGTCCGGTTTTGTTGAAGTCACGGTGAGCGACAGCGGCCCCGGGATTTCGGCGGATCTGCGCGAAGGTCTGTTCCTGCGCGCCTTCACCATTGGCGGGGCTCGACGCGATGGCGGCCTGGGCTTGCGCATCGTGCACCGGATCCTGCAACTGCACGGTCAGGAAATCCGCCTGATCGATGTGCCACGACGCGGCGCGACGTTCACGTTCGCCCTAGAAACCCGAGCAGCAGTTCGTTGACCTTGGGCCCCTGCTCGCTCTGAATCCAGTGGCCGCAGTTGGCCAGGACGCTTTGTTGCAGGTTCGGCACGACGTCGGGCATGCGCTTGAGGGTGTGGGCTTCGAACACGCCGACCGGGTCGCGGTCACCGATCAGGAACAGCGTCGGCTGCAGCACCTGCCTGCCGGCGAGGAACTCGGTGCGCTGCCAGTTGCGTTCGAAGTTGCGGTACCAGTTCAACGGGCCGCGAAAGCCGTCATTGGCGAAGGTCTGAACATACACGTCGAGGTCCTGCTGGCTGCACCAGGCCGGGAGCTTGGCCGGCAGCGGCACACCTTCCAGCAGCTTCGCGCTGGCGGGTTTCTTCTGCAGGAAAACGTCCTGGTCCTGCATGAACAGCCGTAATGTCCGCTCGATATCGGCATCCAGTTCCTTTTCAGCCACACCCGGGGCCTGGAAGTACAGAATGTAATTGAAGCGATCGGCGTACAGTTCGCGCATGATCTCGATCACCGGCCTGCGGGAGCGTCCGGCGAACGGTACCGACATCGTCACCAGCTGGCTGACGCGCTCTGGCTCGAGCAACGCCAGGTGCCAGGCCACCACGGCGCCCCAGTCATGGCCAATCATGACGACCCGGCGATGCCCGAACAGGTCCATGGCTCCCTGGATATCGGCGCACAGGGTCAGCAGGTCATAGTCGACCACTTCCGGCGGCGCGCTGGATTGTCCATAGCCGCGCATTTCCGGGACAAACACCCGATAACCCTGGGCCACCAGCGCCGGAATCTGCTCGCGCCAGGAGTGCCAGCACTCGGGAAACCCATGCAGCAACCACACCGGCGGGCCGCTCTCGGGGCCGGCGATGTGCACGTTCAACTCAATGCCGTTGACCTTGACCTTCTGCTGCTGGATTTCGCTCATCACTGGGTTCCTTGTGTGGGGTTCGCTCGCGGTATTCCCGGGGAGAACAAGCCATCACGCGCTTGAAAGCATTGCTGAAAGCGCTGTCTGACTGATAACCCAGGGACTGGCCGATCGTGGACACGCTGTTGTCGCTGGCTTTCAAGGCCTGTACCGCCAGGTGCATACGCCAGCGGGTCAGGTATTCCTGCGGTGCCAGCCCTACCCGTTGCTTGAAGTGCAAGGCGAAGGTGGAGCGGGATTGACTCGCCACGCCGGCCATTTCACTCAATGTCCAGCGCCGGGCGGGTGCTGCGTGAATTTCCCGCAGCACCGGGGCCAGCCTTGGATCCGTCAAGGCTCCCAGCCAGCCGGTGGTATGGGTGCCCATGGAAGATTGATAGAGCCGCAGGATTTGCACCAGCATCATTTGCGCCAAATGCTCGGTCATCAGCGCCGCGCCTTGTAACGGGCTGGCGTATTCCCGGGCCAGGCGATCCAGGCACCAACGCAACACGGCGGCCTGTTCGGAGTTGGCACTCACCCGCAACACCGGCGGCAGGCTGTCCAGCAACAGTCGGGCGTCGTCCCCGTAGATAAATCGTCCGCCGATCAAGAACAGATCCACCGTGGCACCCACCGTGGCGATGCCTCCCACCGCATCGGCATACACCTCACGTGCATCGAGTCCTTCAGGGCACAGATTGCTGGACAGCCTCCACGGGCGTGCCTGGGTCAACAGGAAACAATCTCCCTCATACAAGCGTATCGGTACTGCCAGCCCTTCCACTTCCAGCCAGCAACTACCCTCCACCACCGCGTTGAACTTGATGCCATCCGGCGCCGCAAAGTCAATGGCCCAGGTGCCCCCAGCCTTCAGGCCGGCGAAGGTCGAGCGATGGCTTTTTAACAGTGCCAGCACATCGGAAAGGGTATCCATAAAAGCTCCGGACGATCGCGACAGAAACACGGACTCTAGGGCATTCCGCGTCCGGGCTCCAGCGAGAGACTCTAGGCCTCCCATAAGGAGATCTTTCATGGCTGACAAACAAACCCCAATTGGCAGCGGCTTCGATGCCGGCACTACCGCCCAGCAAGCCTTGGCGGGCAGCGATTTGCGAGGCAAGACGGTGATTGTCACCGGTGGCTACTCCGGCATTGGCCTGGAAACGGTTCGCGTGTTGGTCGACGCGGGTGCGCAGGTGATCGTTCCCGCGCGGGATCCTGAAAAGGCCGAACGCAACCTCTCGGGCATCATCGGTGTTGAACACGCCAGCCTGGATTTACTCGACCCGATTTCCATCGACCGTTTTGCCGAAAACTTCCTCGCCAGCGACCGGGCATTGAACCTTCTGATCAATAGCGCCGGAATCATGGCCACACCACTGCAACGGGATACGCGAGGTTTCGAAGCGCAGTTCGCCACCAACCACCTGGGCCACTTCCAGCTAACCGCGCGGTTGTGGCCGGCGCTGCGTGAGGCTAATGGCGCGCGAGTGGTTTCGGTATCATCCCTCGGCCATCGTCTCAGCCCTGTGCATTTCGATGACCCGCAATTTGAACACCGCCCCTATGACAAGTGGCTCGCCTACGGCCAATCAAAAACCGCCAACGCACTGTTCGCGGTAGCACTGGACCGACGAGGTAAAGCGGAGGGTGTACGCGCATTTTCCGTGCACCCGGGGGAAATCCTCACCGACTTGATCCGCTACCTGGACAAGGACGACCTGGCATTCGTCGGCGCACTGGATGAGCACGGCAATATCCGCCGCGCCAGTCACTACAAGAGCCCCGAGCAAGGCGCCGCGACCTCGGTGTGGTGCGCTGTCAGCCCGCAACTGGAGGGCATGGGCGGACTCTACTGCGAAGATTGCGATGTGGCCGCTTCGTCGCAGGATGACACCAGCCGTAACGGCGTATGGCCCTGGGCTGTCGACCCGGAGCAGGCCGAACGCTTATGGGCAGTGAGTCAGCAGTTGTGCAATGTCACGTTGTAGTCCGGGACCCCAGCGTTCATATTTGGCAGTCATGCACTGCCAATGAGCGACCTGAACCATGCAGCCTCCTGCCAGATACCTCGTGCCCCTTGCCGCCTCCCTTTGCGCCACCCTCGCCTGCGCCGACAGCCACGACCCACTGCTCGCCAAGCGCGTGGATGCGGTGGTCGACAGCGCCATTGCCGACAATCGCCTGGTGGGCACCGTGGTGATGGTGCTGCGGGACGGGCAGCTGGTTTATCACCGTGCTGCCGGCTTGGCGGACCGCGAAGACGGGCGCCCGATGACAGAGGACACGATCTTTCGCCTGGCATCGGTGACCAAACCGCTGGTATCCGCCGCCGCGATGCACCTGGTGGAACAAGGTCGCTTGGGCCTGGACGATCCGGTCAGCCGCTGGCTGCCCGACTTCAATCCCAAGCTGGCGGATGGCACCATCCCGGTGATCACCGTCAGCCAGTTGCTTAACCACACAGCCGGCCTGAGCTATGGATTTCTGGAAAGCCCGCACGGACCCTACCGCACCGCCGGGGTTTCCGATGGTTTGGGCGAGCCGGAAATCAGCTTTGCCGAGAACCTGAAGCGCATCGCCAGCGTGCCCTTGAGTTACCCGCCGGGTACCCGCTGGCAGTATTCGATGGCCACCGATGTGCTGGGTGCGGTGCTGGAAAAGGCGTCCGGCCAGAGCCTGCCGGCATTGCTCCGCGACTCGGTGACCGAACCACTGGGGCTAAGCGATACCGGGTTTTCCGTGACGGATATAAAACGCCTGTCCGCCGCCTATCAGGATGGCTCGCCACAGCCGTTGCGCATGGTCGACAAGGCCACGATCACCTCGGGCAACAGCACCGCGCTGTTTGATGTGCGGCGGATTCTCGATCCCCAGTCCTACCCTTCCGGCGGCGCAGGCATGGCCGGGACGGCAGGTGATATTGCGCGGTTCCTGGAAACCATTCGCCGGGGCGGCGCTCCGATCCTGTCGGCACACAGCGTGCAGTTGATGGTCACCGATTCGGTCGGCGCCAAGGCGCAAACCCAGGACCCGGGTTGGGGGTTCGGTTATGGCTGGGCGGTGCTGGATGACCCGGCGTTGACAGGCACACCGCAATCCCGGGGCACCTTTGAATGGGGCGGCGCCTACGGTCACAGCTGGTTTGTCGACCCGCAGCAGAAGCTTACGGTGGTGGCACTGACCAATACGGCTTACGAAGGCATGTCCGGCCAGTTCACCCACCAGTTGCGGGATGCGGTGTATCCGCCGCAGTGATCGACCACCAGCGCGGTAATAACTGCCGCACCCGCGCTTCGCCAAACCGGTCATCAATCAGCATTACCACCCCTCGGTCCTGCTGGCTGCGGATCACCCGGCCCGCGGCTTGCACCACCTTCTGGATGCCCGGATAAAGGTAGGTGTAGTCATAACCGGCGCCGAAAATCGCGCCCATCCGCAGCTTGAGCTGCTCGTTCACCGGGTTGAGTTGCGCCAGGCCCAGGGTAGCGATAAACGCGCCGATCAGGCGGGTCCCCGGCAGGTCGATGCCTTCGCCGAATGCGCCGCCAAGCACGGCAAACCCGATGCCCTGGCTGTGCTGGGTGAACTGGTCGAGAAATGCCTGGCGTTCAGCCTCGGCCATGCCCCGTGACTGCTGCCACAGCGGGATGCGCGGGTGCCGCTCGGCAAGCAAATGCGCCACTTGCTGCAGATAATCAAAACTGCTGAAAAACGCCAGGTAGTTGCCCGGCGCCTGGGCAAACTGCGCTGCAATCAGCTCGACGATGGGCTCCAGGGACGCCTGGCGATGCACAAACCGGGTGGAGATCCGGTCGACGATACGCACCCGCAGCTGCTCGGCCTTGAACGGTGATTCCACATCCACCCAGGCCGTGTCGGGCGGCATTCCCAGCAAGTCCGCGTAGTAGTGCCGCGGGCTCAGTGTTGCGGAAAACAACACGCTGCTGCGGGCCGCTGTCAGCCGGGGCCGAATGAATTCGGCGGGCACCACGTTGCGCAGGCACAGGTTTGATGAACTGCGCTTGCCGCTGAGTTCGCGTTTGCTGATGTCGAAAATGAAGTGTTCGTTGAACAGCTCGGCGACCTTGGCAAACTGCAACGCCTCGAAGTAGAAGGCTTGCAGTTCGCCATTGAGTGCTTCGGGATGGTCGTTGAAATATTCACCCATGGCGCTGGTGCACAGGCTCAGCGCCTGCAGCAGTTTGTCGGGTTTCTGGGCGTAGGCCTGATAAGGCGCCACTTGCTCCTTGTGCAGGGCATTCCACTCACGGTTCAGGCGCTGGAGCGGCTTTTTCAGCGGCTCGGGTGCGATCTCGCGCAGGGTCTTGAGCGTGTACTGGTCGAGGGCCGCGCTGTACATCGAGCGGCCACGCTCCACCAGGTTGTGGGCTTCGTCCACCAGCACCGCGACACGCCACTGGTTGAGCTGGGCCAGGCCGAACAGCATGGCGCCGAAGTCGAAGTAATAGTTGTAGTCGGCGACCACCACGTCGGCCCAGCGTGCCATTTCCTGGCTCAGGTAATAGGGGCAGACGTCATGGGCCAAGGCGACTTCCCGCAGGTTGCGCTGGTCCAGCAGGCGCACGCGGGAAGCGGCTTCGCGGGCCGCCGGCAAGCGGTCATAAAAACCCTTCGCCAGTGGGCAGGAGTCGCCGTGGCAGGCTTTGTCCAGGTGTTCGCAGGCCTTGTCCCGCGCCACCAGCTCCAGCACCCGCAATGGCAGATCGGGGCTGCTGTCATACAGCACCTGCGCCGCATCCAGCGCGAGTTTGCGGCCCGGGGTCTTGGCGGTCAGGAAGAACACCCTGTCCAGCTGTTGTGGCGCCATGGCCTTGAGCATCGGGAAAATCGTGCCGACGGTCTTGCCAATCCCGGTAGGCGCCTGGGCCATCAGGCAGCGGCCGGTGCTGACTGCCTTGTAGACCGTTTCCGCCAGGGCGCGCTGGCCTGGGCGAAACGCCGCATGGGGAAAGCCCAGGGTAACCGCTGCGGCATTGCGGGCTTCGCGCTGGTGTATTTCCTGTTCGGCCCAGCCGAGGAACAGGGCGCATTGCTGCACGAAGAATGCCTGCAGGTCATCAGCCTGAAACCGTTGGCTGAGCAGCGTCTCATGCTCGCCAACAATGTCGAAGTACACCAGCGCCAGGACAATCTCCGACAACCCGAGCTTCTGGCACATCAACCAGCCGTAGACCTTGACCTGGGCCCAGTGCAGTTGCCGGTGGTTGGCCGGTTGTTTGTCCAGGTCGCCGCGATAGGTTTTCACCTCTTCCAGCTGGTTGCGGTCCGGGTCGTAGCCATCCGCCCTGCCCCGGACTTTCAACTGCTGGTATTCGCCCTCCAGCGCGACTTCATTCTGGTAATGGGCGCTGCGCCGCGAGGCCACGGTGCGGTGGCCGACAATCCCTTCCTGGGCACTGGGAGACGGGGTAAAGCGCAGGTCGAGGTCGCCGACCTTGGCGGTGAATTCACATAACGCACGCACCGCAACGCTGTAGCTCAAGCGGCCTGCCCCGCCCAGCGCACATAACACACAGTGACGGGCATCTGGTGTTCGCCGCAGAACTCCAGCCAGCGCAGCTGGTTGTCCTGCAGGCGATCACCGGGGCCTTTGACTTCGATCATGCGGTAGGTTTTTTCTTCGGGCCAGAACTGGATCAGGTCGGGCATGCCGGCGCGGTTGGCGCGGATATCCAGCAGCAGGCGTTCGAACCAGTGGCGCAGGTGCGCCGCAGGCAGGCAGTCGAGGGCCTGATCGAGCAGTTCTTCGCTGAGCACGTTCCAGAACACGAAGGGTGACTGGATGCCCCATTTGTCTACATAACGCTGGCGAATGGTGTGCTTGTAGCGCCCATCGTCCAGTTGGCCCAGGCACTCGGCGAACAGCTCGGCGCGCCGCAGATGAAAATCCTCGCTGTGCAGGTCTACCGGCCCGCGCTGGAACGGGTGGAAAAACGACCCCGGCAACGGCGCGAAAATCGCCGGCCAGCACAGCAGGCCAAACAGCGAATTGATCAGGCTGTTCTCGACGTAATGCACGGGTGCACCATGGTCGCTGAGGTGCGCCTGTACGCAATACTCCACCGACATCATCGGTTCCGGAGCCGGCAGTTCGAGGTCCAGGCGCACGATCTCGCGAGGTTTTGCCTTGGGCAGCGCCGGCTCGCCGAGCTTGCGTCGCAGCCTGGGTATCACGCGCAGCAAGTGCTGCTGTTCGGCAGCGCTTTCCGGGGCCTGTTGCGCCTCACGGGCCAGCCCCATCGCCTGGGCAAAATCCTCCTGGCGCTCCAGCACCCGGATCAGCCGCGCCCGTGCGCCCGGATAGGTGCAGCCCCGGTAGATAGCTTCCGCCAGGGCCAACTCGGCGCTGCGCTCACAATACTGGCCCACCTGGAACAACAGCTTGGCTCGACGTTTCTCCAGCCAGGGGTTGTCGGTGTGCAAGGTAGCGATTTGTTCCAGCACGCCATCGAGTGCCTCGCCCGCTTCAAAGGCCTGCTGGCACTGATGCAGGAACAGGAAGCCGTGCACATCGTCACGGCTGCGCAAACCGCGGGATTCGGCGCAGAATTCGACTTTCTCGTAGGTAAAGATCCCCAGGTCCGCCAACACAAATTCCGACCAGTCCTGATAGAGATTACCGAAGAACATCAGGCGCAGGCGGTCGCACAGTTCCATCACGGTGAGGCTGTAAAGCTGATCGGCCAGGTCCGGGCACCAGTGCTGGAAGTGACGCAGGTCACAAAACTGCGTTGACAGCGTTTCCAGCCAGTCAGCCTTCCTGGCCTTGGGTTGCTCGATCCAGGGTTTGAACGCCGCCAGGATTTCCGCTTTCTGCAACAGGCCGAACAACTCGGCGAACGACAACAGGCATTGATCCGTCACCCAACCCTGTTCCAGCAAAGGCACAACCGCCTCGTGTACCGCGCCGATCTCGACATAGTTGAGCTTGCCCGCCCGGAAATGCGCGCCCTTGCGCATCACCATGCGTACCAGTAACGCCTGGGAAGCCTGCGGCAAGCTGTCAAATTGCTGAATGAAATGCTCTTCGTCCGGGGCCAGCAAATCGGCATAACGCTGCCCCAGCCAGGCGAGCACTTGGCGGAAGTTATGCAGGTAATAGAGCGGATCTTCTAGGGGATTGGACATGTCAGGCACTGGATCAACCACTGTTTATGCATACAGAGTGCCGTCCCTGACCGACTGTTGCAATCAGTAATAGATCAAAGGCACACGCAACTTTTTGCGTAATAATGATCAGATGGCTGTCAGCCACATTAAATGAGTCTCCCCCGACCGCTCAGGTGCGGGGTTTTCGAAGGATCAGGGTAAGGGTTATGAGCATGAAGAATTTGGGTCTGGCGGTGGGTATGTTCACGTTGCTGGTATTGGCCGGTTGCTCCACGCAGACGGTGGTGACGTTGCAGAACGGCACTCAATACCTGACCAAGGACGTGCCCAACGCGAAAACGGCCGATGGCTTCTACGAATTCACCGACATCGCCGGCAAGCATATTCGCGTCAAGGCCGATGACGTCGCGACCGTGATGAAGGAGAAATAAAAAGTGGGAGCCCGTCGGCTCCCACTTTTCTTTGCAATGATCGTTCCCACGTTCTACGTGGGAATGCATCCCGTGACGCTCCGCGTCACCACTGCGCAAGACATGAACCGTGGGTTGGCCGTTGGACGCAGAGCGTCCGGGGCGGCGTTCCCACGCAGAGCGTGGGAACGATCAATCCGTGGCGCTACTTAGCCGATGGAAACCCCATCGCCCCAAACCCCGGCGAGCCCAACGCCAACCAGCGTCACCGAGTCCGCGCCAAAACTCAGCACGGTATCGCCCCCCACCACCTTGGCGTGGTCACGCCAGTCCGCACTGCCCTCCACGTCCCGGAACAACAGCTTGTCCGTCGGCTGATAACCAATCACCCGGTCCTGCCCAAACTGCCCGCCGAACAGAAAGGTGTTATGCCCGCTGTTGTCGCGAATAGTGTCATTGCCCTTGCCGCCCTCGATGAAATCCACACCCTTGCCACCCTGGATCAGGTCATCGCCATCACTGCCGATGATGAACGTGTTGCCCTTGTGCGGCTCGGCATTGCGGTTGAGGTCCTGCACCCAGGTATTGGCCCGGGCCGGGTCCGACAGGTTGGCCACGATAATCGTCGAGTCCCGGCTGGTCAGGTCGTAGAACTGCGAGTCCAGGACCCGCGTCATGCCATCCCCATACCCGGTGGGCAAATGAGAAAGCCAGGTGGGAACATTGACGATGGAAAACGGCAGGACATTCCACAGCGTCGACGCGTAGTGATCGTTGAAGCTGACGATATTGTCCGTGGTCGACTCATGGGGCTTGTCGTGCACGCCCAGTGACGAGAAGTTGAACGACGAGCCGTCCAGCGCGCGAAACACCGGGTCGTTTTCATAACCGATGTTCAGCACCTTGTCGCCGGCACTCTGGGTTGGCGAGGCATAGGCCACATAGTTGGAGTCCTTGTAGAACCCCGACCATTTATTGCCGCTCAGGTCGGCCATGCTGTTGACCGCCAGGCCACCCAGGCTATGACCGCTGACCACCACGTCCTTGCCCGTCAGGCCATGACTGCCGGCATACGCCGCGACATCCTTGAGCAAGGTGCCAAAGGCTTCGCCGGCGTAGTTTTTCGCGTAGTCCTTGGGCCCCAGCGCCGCCAGCAGGTCACTGACCAAATCGCCGATGGAGTCGCTGATCAAGGTTTCCCGAGGCCCCGAAGTCCCGCGAAAACCAATGCCGATTTCCAGCAGCTTGCCGTCGCCATCGTACTTGCCCAGCACTTCCACCTGCGCGGTGGTGTAGCCGGGCTTTTCACCGAAGAACGTGCCCCGGGCGTCCACCTTGCCGCCGTAGCCCAGGGTACTGGCGCTGATGGGCGTCCAGCCGGCCTTGTTGACCGCCTCGAGGGCGGCTTTTTCCGAGTCGGGGTTCCAGGGAATCCCTGGAATAACCCCCTGTGAATCGGTGCTGCCCAGCAGCGCGCCCACCAGAGTGGCGGGCAGCCCCAGGCCAAAACCGTTGTGCTGGTAACCCACGGCAAAGCCGTTGTCCAGATTGTGATAGGAGTACAGCGTGATCGCCATGGCATCGGCGAACAACGCTTTGGAGCCCTCGGTGCCGAGGTTTTTATAGTCGAAAACACCCATGGTATTGCCTCTCTTTTGTTGGAATTGTCGAGAAAGCCGAATCTGCACAAATGGACGATTGGAACCGGATCAATGTGGGAGCGGGCTTGCTCGCGAAGGCGGTGTGCCAGTCGGTGGATGGGTTGACTGATCCACCGCTTTCGCGAGCAAGCCCGCTCCCACATTTCCAACTGCGGTGTTTAGAAAGCCCAGTCCAGGCTCAAACCCACCCCATGGACTTTCTCCTTGCTGGCCAGCAGGCCGTTGTAATCCAGATTCACCTTCGCCTCCTTGCTCAACGCCAGGCTGACCCGCGCCCCCACCAATGCCGCATCACGCACCATCGACGAACTCTCCACAGTGAACGAAGGGCCGCCCGAGGCAAACGCCAGGTGCCGCTCGGAATCGACGCTGCTCAGGTTGTGCTGCCAACCCAGGGTGCCGGAAAGCTCCAGTTGCTGATGGTCATTGATATTCAAGGTTTTCAGCGCTCGAGCACCCAGGGTACTCAACACCACATCGCGGCTGTCATCCCGGCCCTTCAAGGCCGCCGCATCACCCTTCTCGGTAAACCCATCGGCATCCAGATGCACGTACGCCAGGTTGGCGAACGGTTCCAGGGCCAGGGGTTGCAGGTTCAGGCGATACGCCGCTTCGGTAAACACCTGGGTACTGCGGGCATCCACCTTGGCTTTCTGCTTGCCGGCGACTTCACCGTATTGCAGCTCGCGCTTCACATCGGCGCGGTGCCAGCTGTAGGTCGCACCACCGCTCAAGCGCAAGGCACCGATTTCATGCCCGGCATACGCACCCAGGTGATAGCTGTCCACCGATGCCCGGGAATGGGTGTCGCTGCCCATGTTCAGCGATGTATCGCTGTACCCCGCCACCAGGCCCACACGGGTGTCTTCATCCAACGCGCCGTCCACACCCGCCAGCATGCCGCCGATGGAGGTGGTGTAGCCCGCCGTATCGCTGCCGCTGTTGGTCTTGCCCCAGGCGCCCAACGCCTTGACCCAGACGTTGCCACGGCTGTCGACGGTCTGGCTCGATGCGCCCATTTGCCCTTGCTGCAAACGCTCGCCCACGGCTTCGCGCAGGTAGCGGTTGTCATTCACCAACGCGGTTTCCAGCGCCGGGTAGATTTCCCCGGACAGCTGCTGGAATGCACCCTGGGCCGAAGGCGCATTCGGCGCCAGCAACAGGCTTTCGTACACGGCGTTGCCCGCGCCCAACTGCTCGGCAGCAGCGGCCACCGAACGTTGGTTCGGGGTGGCGGCCACACTGGCAAAGGTGTTGGCATTGCGCCCCACATCCAGCTGCACGCCGTTGGCGGCGTAGTTCAGGGTACCGCCGATAAACAGATAGTTGGGCAGCACCGAACCGAAGCTGCCGGTAATCCCGCCCGCAGCCTGCAGGATGTTGTATTGGCGACCGATCAGGCTTTCGGCCTGGGTCTGGGTCAGCAGCGTCGGGCTGTTTTCCAGGGCCAGGGTCACCGTGCCGCCGCTGAGGGTGGCCTTGCCACCGGCGACGATGCGATCACTGTTGGTGGCCGACAACTCCACCGCATAGGTGGAGCCCGCCGCGAAGTTCACATCCCCGGCCACGTTCAGGGTGCCGATGGAGTTGCCCGGCGCCACGGTACCGCCGCTGTTCGCCGTGAGCGAGCCAATGCGCCCGGAACCACCCACTACCCCGCTGCTGCTGACGGTAACGTCGGAGGTGATCGAGCCATTGATCGCCAGCAACCCTTGGTTGACCAGGGTCGGGCCGCTGTAGGTGTTGGTGCCGGTCAGTACCAGCGCGCCAATGCCCTGCTTGGTCAGGCCGCCATGCCCGGAGATATCGTTGCTCCACACATCCAGCCCGCAATGCACATCGGTGCACGTGCGCTGGGTCGGTTTGCCGGCATCCACCACGGCGCCAATCCCTGGCAGGTCCGCGACAAACTGGCCGGAGCCGTAGGCGCCGTCGATACGAAACTCCGCCGGGATATCCTCAGCCGTCACAAACATCCCCGGGCCGTTGATGGCCTTGCTCAGGTTGATCATGCCCCAGCCGTACAGCGAGTCGATGCCCGGTGCGCCGAGGTCGGTCGCGGTGGTTTTCAGCAGCGTGGAGATCTGGTCGCCGCTCATGTACGGGAAGCGCTCCATCAACACCGCTGCACTGCCGGCCACATGCGGCGCGGCCATGGAGGTGCCGTTGAAATTGGCGTAGTCGGTGGTCAGGTTTTCCAGGGAGGTGCCGTTGATCACCGAGCTGTAGATCTTGGTGCCGGGGGCCGCGACGCAGAAGCTGGCGGCATACCCGCAGCGCGAGGAAAACGTACTGATCACGTAAGGATCGGAACTGGCGGTGTCGGGATTCTGTTGCAAGGCCGCCACCGACAGCCAGTTGGGTGCAATCTCCGGCACGAAGTACGCCAGGCCCGAGATCGCATCCGGGTTGTTGCGGTTGTAATCGTTGCCGGCGGCAAAGATCGTCAGCACGCCGCTGCGGGCCGCATCAATGGCGCCCTGATAAGCGCCACCTGCGATCGTCCCAAGGATCGGCCGAATGTTATTGAACTGCGCCTGGGCTTCATTGACCGTGAAGTTGGGGAATGCCGGATCTCGGCCGCCCTTGGCGTACTGGTCACCAATGCCGATGCCCCAGCTGTTGTTGATAATGCGTGCGCCGCTGGCCACCAGCGCGTCCCAACCGGCTTTGTAGACCGCACCGTCGTTGCCCAGGATGATCCCGTCTTCGGGGCCCGGGTCACCATTTTCGGCGCTGATGATCTGCGCATCGAACGCCACGCCGTGCATTGGCCCGCCGTCGCGGTTACCCGCGGCGATCCCGCCTACGTGCGTGCCGTGATTGCCGAGCTTGCCGTTGGAACCCAGGGAAGGCGTGCCGTCGTAGCGAAACGCGTCCCCGGCCTTCACCGGGATGTACGGGTCGGTGTATTGGCGAATGCCTTCGGTCACGAGCGTGACCACTTTGCCGGGGCTGGCGAATTCCGGATGCTGGGCATACACCGGCTGGTCGAAGATCCCCAGCTTCACGCCCTTGCCGGTGTAGCCGGCGGCGTAGGCGGCGTCTGCATGCACGGCGCCCAGGCCCCAATCGGCCTTGAATTCATTACTGCGCCAACTGGCAGCATCTCCCAGTTTTCCGGTTTCCACGTAGGGTGCGGCCTGGGCGGTACCCAGGCTGGCCAGGCAACACAGCAACGCGCCGTATGGCACGCAGCTCAGGGCCTTGAGCGGGTAGCCCGGGCCTGTTGGGATGGCGGATTGAAACCCTCGTTTTGTTTTTTTCACGGTGACCTTCCTTAGTTTTTATTGCACTTGTATAAATCACGTTTCTCCCAAGCGTCGCCGACCCAATGTGGGAGCGGGCTTGCTCGCGAATGCGGTGGCTCAGTTACAGGTGCGTCGACTGACACACCGCATTCGCGAGCAAGCCCGCTCCCACAGTTGACCTCTTTCGGCCTCAGGATCTTGCTCAGAACTGCCAGTTCAGGCTCAGCCCCACGCCCTGGATTTTTTCCCGGCCAGCCAATTGGCCGGTGTAGTCGAGGTTGACCCGTGTGCTTTTGCTCAACGCCAGGCTCGCCTGCACGCCCACCAATGCCGCGTCGCGCATCAACGGCGAGCTTTGCACCGCAAACGACGGCCCTCCGGCGACAAACGCCAGATGCTCTTCGGATTCAACGGCACTCAGGCTGTGCTGCCAGCCCAGCGAGCCGGAAACGTCCAGTTGCTGGCGGTCATTGAGGGGGAAGGTTTTTGCCGCCCGCAGGCCCAGGGTGCTCAGCACCGCATCGCGGCTGTCACTGCCACTCTCCAGCGCGGCGGCGTCGCCCTTCTCGTGAAAACGTTCGTTGTCCAGATGCACGTAAGCCAGGTTGGCGAACGGCTCCAGCGCCACCGAGGACACGTTCAAACGGTAGGCCGCTTCGGTAAATACCTGGGCGCTGCGCGCATCCAGCTTGGTCTTCTGCTTGCCGCTGACTTCGCCGTACTGCAAGTCGCGTTTCACGTCGCCGCGATGCCAGCTGTAGGCACCGCCGACGCTCAAGCGCCAATTGCCCAGCTCATGCCCGGCGTAGGCGCCGAGGTGGTAGCTGTCGATGGACGCCGATGAATGCGTGCCGCTGCCCATGTTCAGCGAGCTGTCGCTGTAACCGGCCACGAGACCGGCACGGGTCTGCTCGTCCAGCGCGCCGTCGACACCGGCCAGCATGCCGCCCAGTGAGCTGGTGTAGCCTGCCGTGTCGCTGCGGCTGTCGGTCTTGCCCCAACTGCCGAGCGCCTTGACCCACACGTTGCTCTCACCGGTAACCGGCGTATGGCGCAGGCGCTCGCCCACGGCATCGCGTACCTGGCGGCTGTCATTGATCAGCATTGTGCCGATGGCTGGGTAGATTTCTCCCGACAGCTGCTGGAAACCCGACTGCGCCGTGGCTGCCGAGTCTGACCGCAGGATGCTTTCGTACACCGGATTACCGGCGCCCAACTGCTCGGCGGCCGCCGCCACCGAACGCTGGTTACGAGTGGCACCGACACTGGCGAAACTCGCATCACTGCGGGCAATGCCCAGTTGCACACCGTTGGCGGCATAGTCGAGGGTGCCGCCGAGGAACAGGTAGTTGGGCAACACGGCACCGAACTGGCCCTGGACCCCGCCAGCCGCCTGGAGGATGTTGTACTGGCGCCCCACCAGGCTTTCCGCCTGTTGCAGGCTGAGCAGGGTCGGGCTGTTTTCCAGGGCCAGGGTCACGGTGCCGCCGCCGAGGATTGCCTTGCCCGTGGCGACAATCCGGTCGCTGGTGGTGGGGGTGAGTTCGACCGCATAGGTGGAGCCGGCGGCGAGGTTTACATCCCCGGCCACCTGCAAGATGCCCACGGAGTTGCCCGGCGCCACGGTGCCGCCGCTATTGACCTGTAACGCCGCGATGCGACCGGAGCCGCCCAACGTGCCGCTGTCATTGACCGTCACCGCGGACGTCAGCGAGCCATTCACCGCCAACCGGCCGCCATTCACGGTGGTAGGGCCACGGTAGGTGTTGTCGCCCGCCAGGATCAGGCTGCCCGCACCGGACTTGGTCAGGCTGCCTTCGTAGATACGCTGGGCCGCGGCTGCCGCACGGGCAGTGCCAACGGCATAGTCCGTCTGGTCCTGCTGACTCGCGCCGGCGCCCACGCCGTTCTCCCAGCCCTTGTCGCGCAGGGTTTGCTGCCAGGCCAGGGTTTCGGCGCTGTCTTCGACCTGGCGCTGGATCAGCGCCTTGTCGGAGATCGCATTGCTCCACACATCGCCCTGCCCGGCCGCCAACGTGACATTCATCGGCCCGAGCAATTGCCCGGGCCCGTGCATTGCTCGGCCAAGGTCCGGCACGCCCCAGCCGACCTGAGTGGTCGGTGCATCGGTGACCGCGCCATTGAGCTGGGTGGCCGTGGTCAACAGCACCTGCAAGGCCTGTTCGTTGTTCAGGTATGGATAGCGTTCCATCACCAGCGCCAGTGCGCCGGTGGCATGGGGCGCCGACATCGAGGTGCCGGATTTCACCCCATAACCGCCATCGGGAATGGTGCTGTTGATCAACGCCCCGGGGGTGGAAATGCACCAGTACTTGGCGATGCCGCACTGGTTGTATTTCTGGTTGTTCGCCTTGTCCAGGCCCGATACCGCCAGCCAGTGGCCTTCCAGCTCCGGCTGGAAATAAGGCAAGGCCGAACGCACGCTGGCGTTGGCGTAGCCGCTGTTGCCAGCACTGAACACGTTGATCACCCCGGCCTTGGCCACCTCCGCAGCGGCATCCAGCCAGGTGTTCTGGTTGTAGTGCTGGGCATAGGCAGCGTGCAGGTCGCCAATGGTCTGGTAGCTGACATCCTTGGGTTGGCTGCCCCAACTGTTATTGATCGCGCGCACGCCGGAATCCACCAGCGCGCTGTACACCGCCTTGAAGTACTTGGGGTCTGGCGTGGGGCCGAACAGGAAGCTGTCGCTGGCGTTGGTGTTGCCGACGTAGATCTGCGCGTTGTACGCCACGCCGTGCATGCCCACGCCATCGCGGGCCGCGCCCATGGTGCCGGTGACGTGGGTGCCGTGGGAGTCATTGTTTGGGTTGAGCGCGCCGGTGGTCGTGAAGGGGCTGCCATCGACATAGGTGCCACTGGCGGTGACCGCGTGATAGCGGTCTTTTGAGGCTTCGGGATGGTTGGGGTCGAAACCCGAGTCCAGGGCGCCGATCTTCACGCCACTGCCGGTGATGCCGCTCGCATAGGCCTCGTTGGCTTTCATCCGGTCCAGGCCCCAGTCGCTCTGGAACTCGGCGGTGCGCCAACTGCCGGGGTCGCCGACTTTGCCGGCTTCGATGTACTGCCCGTGGGCCGCCACTGACAGCAGCAGCAAGGAGCCTGCGGTGAGAGGTTTGAAGCGAGGTGAACCAGTGATCATGAAGAGTCCCTTTTCTTATTGTTGAAATACCTGTGGCGAGAGAGCTTGCTCCCGCTGGAGTGCGCAGCGCTCCCAAGATCTTGGGGCCGCTACGCAGCCCAGCGGGAGCAAGCTCCCTCGCCACAACAAGCTCCCTTGCCACAGAAAGCTCCCTTGCCAAAACAAGCGCCCATGCCACCAAAGCTCCCTTGCACCAAGTGCTACTCCTCCAGGCATCAGCGGCTCTCAGGACCAAACGCCTCGTCCACCTTGGCCAGGTCGGTGTCACGCAAGTTGCCCGCGTAGTAATGCAATTTGGTCCAGGCCATCAGGTAGTCGTACCGTGCCTGGGCCAGGTCGCGACGGGTGCTGTACAGCTGCTGCTCGGCGTTCAGCGCATCGAGGTTGACCCGCTCGCCCCCGAGGATGCTTTGCTTGGTCGAGACCACCAGCGCTTCAGCCGAAGTCAGCGCCTTTTGATACGCCCGCAACTTGCTGACGCCCGACAGGCAAGCACTGAACTGGCGTCGCAGTTCGATCAGGGTTTCGCGGGTCTTGCCTTCCAGTTCGTACTCGGCCTGCTCCATGGCGCGGCTGGCCTGGCGGGTGGAAGCCGAGACGCCGCCACCGGCATACAACGGCATGCTGACTTCGATGCCGATGGTGTTGGTGTCGTAGCGCTGGTTGTAGGTGTTGCCGCTGTCGGACTCCTGCTGCCTCGAGCTGGCATAGGCCGTGATGCGTGGCAGGTGCCCTGAGCGGTTGCGCTCCACTTCATAACGCGCCACTTCCACGGACTGGCGTTGCGAGGCCAGGTTGGGGTTGTTGGTCAGCGCCAGTTCGTGCCAGGTGTCGTAATTGGCCGGGGTCAGGGTGAAGGCGGCAAACCCCGGGTTCAGCGGCGCCAGGTCGTTGATGTTGACGCTCTGCACGCCAATCAGCGCCCCGAGTTCGCGCAGCGAGGCGTCCTGTTCATCCAGCGCCTGGATCTCCTCGGCAGTCGCCAGCTCATAGCGCGACTCGGCTTCCAGGATGTCGGTGCGGGTGCCCTCACCCTGCTGGAACAGATGCTGGTTCTGCTGGAACTGCTGCTCGTAGGCCTTTTTCTTGGCGCGGGCAATGTCGATCTGGTCCTGGGCAAACAACGCCTGGGTGTAATAGGTCAGCACCCGCACCAGCAGCGCCTGGCTCTTGTCGCGGAAGCTCTCGTCGGCAAACAGTGCCTGGGCCACGCCCTTGCGGTAGTTGGCATAGGCTTCGTAGTCGAACAGCGGCTGTTGCAGGGTGAACGTGGAGCCATAGCTGTTGTAGTTGCGGTCATCGTGATAATTACCGCCGCGCCCGTCGGGCAAGGTGGCCTGGGAGTTGTTGCGGCCCTTGTTGTAGTTGTACGAGAGCTTGGGCAGCAGGCCGGCGCGGCCGATGGTGCGGTTTTCCAGGCCGGCGTCGCGCTCCTTGATGGCACCAAGGAATACCGGGTCGTTGCGCAGGGCCTGTTCGTAGACATCGAACGGGCCCATGGCGGCCTGGGCGCTGCTGCAGGCGAGCAGCAAGGCGATGAACATCGGCTTCATGCTCATTCCTCGGTCAATGCCGAGCCGGCGCGGTCCAGCAGCGGCTTGAACAGGTAATTGAGCAAGGAGCGCTCGCCGGTGCGGATGAACATCTCGGCGGGCATCCCCGGCTTGATCACCAGGCCATGGAGTTTCTCCAGGGCGCTGCTGCTGACGGTGGTGCGCAGCACGTAGTAAGGCATGCCGGTTTTTTCGTCGAGCATCTGGTCGGCGGAGATCAGGCTCACCTCCCCCGGCACCCGCGGCGTGCGGCTCTGATTGAAGGCGGTGAAGAGAATGTCCACCGGCAAGTGCGCCCCGACCTTGTCCACCAGGTGCACTGGCAGGCGCCCTTCGACTTCCAGGCGGGTGTCCTGGGGCACGATTTCCAGCAGGGTTTCACCGGCACGCACCACGGCGCCTTCGGTGTGCACGCCCAGGTTGACCGCGATGCCATCGGCGGGCGCGTTGATCTCGCTGTGCTGCAGGTCGAAACCGGCGGAGGTCAGTTGTTGTTCCAGGGTCAGGCTGCGCAGCTGCGCGTCGGCCAGTTGGCTGCGCACTTCCTTCTGGTACTCCTCGCTGTGCTGCTGCAACTTGAGGCGCGACTCGAGGATGCCCTGCTCCACCCGCCCGCTTTCGCCGGTGTTCTGCGCCAGGTCCTGTTGCACCTGGGACAGTTGCCGCTGGTATTCCATCAGCCGGTTGCGCGGGATGTAGCCGTTGTCGGCCAGGGGTTGCAGGTTGTTCAACTGGTCACGCAGGGATTGCGCCTGGGCCGTCAGGTCACTACGGGCGCGACGCATGCCGTTCAGTTGCGCCGTAGCGCCCTCGATACTGGCGCGAATCCCGGCCTGTTCCCGGGCAAAGGCTTCGCGGCGGCTACTGAACAGTTGACGCTGGCCTTCGAGGACCAGTGCCAGGGCTTGATCCGGGTTGCCGCTCAGCTCGGGCGGAAAGGTGATCGTCGACTGGTTATCCCGCTCGCTCTGCCACCGTGCCACGCTGGCCCAGGCCATGCGGTACTGGGCTTGCAGGGAGTGCACGTCGGCCTGGTTCTGCGTCTGGTCGAGACGGAACAGCGGTTGGCCCTGCTTCACCGTCTCGCCCTCACGCACCAGGATCCGGCTGACCACGCCGGGGCTCAGGGTTTGTACCGCCTTGCGCTTGCCCGAAACCACCACCGTGCCTTGTACCGGGATCCCCTGGTCCAGCGGCGCCAGACTGGCCCAGAGGAAAAACCCGCCGGCGCCGACCACCGTCAGCAGCCAGCCCATGCGGGCGAAGAAACGCGCGTCGTGCTCGGGGTGGGTCTGTTCGTAATCGCGGTTGATTTGAATGCTGCTGTCGCTGCTCATGCGCCTGGATTCCTTCCGGCTTGATACTGACGGCTGAGGCTGACCCCGGCCTTTTCTCGTGGTGCTTCCTGCTGGCCGGACAGTGCGCGCAGCACGTCCTGGCTCGGACCAAATGCCTGCAAACGACCTTCGTTCAGCACCAGCAGCTTGTCGGCCTGGGCCAACGCCGAGGAGCGGTGAGTCACCAGCACCACCGTGCTGCCCTGGGCTTTCATCTGCATGATCGCGCTGGCCAGGGCGGCTTCACCCACGGTGTCGAGGTTGGAGTTGGGCTCGTCGAGCACGATCAGGCGTGGCCCGCCGTACAGCGCGCGGGCCAGGGCGACCCGTTGCTTCTGCCCACCGGACAGGCCGCTGCCCTCGTCACCGAGCACGGTGTCGTAGCCGTGGGGCAAGCGCAGGATCAATTCGTGCACACCTGCCTGTTGGGCGGCCTGCACCACTAAATCCGGGTCGGCTTCGCGAAAGCGCGCGATGTTGTCGGCGATGCTGCCGCTGAACAGTTCGATGTCCTGGGGCAGATAACCGATATGCGGTCCGAGGTCGTCGCGGTCCCAGCGATGAATGTCGGCTCCGTCCAGGCGCACGGTGCCTGCCAGGGTTGGCCATACGCCCACGAGCACGCGGGCCAGGGTTGATTTGCCGGAGCCGGAAGCACCCAGCACGCCGACCACTTCGCCCGCAGTCAGGTTGAAGCTGACTTGATGCAAGGTCGGCACACGTCGCCCCGGCGGGCCTGCGCTGACTTGCTCGAAACTCACATTGCCCTTGGGCGCCGGCAAGGCCATCTGCTCGCCCTGGGGCGGAAACTCGCGCATCAGGTTGTCCAGGCGCTGGTAGGCCAGCTTGGCCGAACTCCATTGCTTCCACACGGCAATCAACTGGTCGATGGGGCTCAACACCCGGCCCATCAAAATGGAGCCTGCGATCATCATCCCGGCGGTCATGTCGCCCTTGATCACCAATAGCGCACCCAGGCCCAGCACCAACGATTGCAGGCACAGGCGCAGGGATTTACTCAGGGAACTGATGATCGAGCCGGTGTCGCTGGCCTTGTTCTGCAGGCCCAGGAACTGCGAATGCACCTTGAACCAGCGCTTGCGCAATGCACCCAGCATGCCCATGGCCTGGATGGTCTCGGCGTTATGCAGGTGGCTGGTGGCCAATTGGGTGGATTGCTGGGAATAACCGCTGGCTTCACCCAGAGGCTTTTTGGTCAGGTATTCGTTAAGGCACGCCAGGGCAATCAGCAGCACGGCACCGGCACTGGCCAAGACACCCAGCCACACGTTGAACAGGAAAATCACGAACAGATAGATCGGAAACCACGGCGCGTCGAAAAACGCGAACAGCGCAGGCCCGGTGATGAATTGGCGGATGTGGGTCAGGTCCCCCAGGGATTGCCCGCCATGGCCTTCGCCCCGTTGCAGGTTGCGCTCGAAAGCGGCCTTGTAGACCCGCAGGTTGAAACGCCGCTCCAGCTGGCTGCCGATGCGAATCACGATAAAGCTGCGGATCACCTCCAGCACACCGATAAAGGCGAAGAATCCCACCACCATCAGCGTCAACATCACCAGGGTGGTTTCGTTCTGTGAAGACAGCACGCGGTCGTAGACTTGCAACATATAAATCGACGGCACCAACATCAATACGTTAATCAATGCCGTGAAACAGCCAATACTGATCAGAATACTTTTGTAGTCGCCGAGTGCCTTGAACAATGGTGCAACGGGAGTGGTCTTCGCCATGTTGCCTGATCTTCCCTGAGCCGAATGACGCGCAATAGTTTACCGAGCGCCCCAATAAGGGGCGGGCAAACATTAAAATCGGGTTATATCGTTATAACGAACTATTACGGTGCACGTTGCAATATCAATACCGCGCCGGTTTTTGCGCGACCTTCATATTCGCCTTCTTTCTGGCGATTCAAATGGGTTATGCCGGTGCCTTCGGCATTCATCAGCCAAATACCATCGGGAGTAGGCGTCCAACTAACGGGGGCTTCCCCCAGCCATTGTCCGGCGCACTCCACATCGCCCCCTAACGCGTTAGCCTGCTCAATCAAGTCCAGTGCGCACACCTGCTCTTGCTGGTGCAGCGCCCAATGCCCGGCCAACTGCGCGGAAGTAGGTAAAACCAGACTGCTTGCCATTGCTGTGGCTCCTGCCGACATAAGCAACACCTGGAAACTCCAGGCCACGGTACTGCGAAATAGCGTCATCACCTTCGCCCGTTCATGGGGTGGATGCAAGGGCAGAGGGCGGCGCGTGTGCGCCACCCTCCTTTACGCGTGTATCAGGCCACGATGTCGCTGACGGCTGCCTGGCCAACGGTGGTGACGAGGAAATCCGCCACGCCGTGCCCGGAGAAGTCCACGGCCAATGTGCCCAGGTTGGTACCCGAAGCGTAGGACAGCACCGCGTCGCCGGCATGACCGGTAAACGCGTTGACGAAGGTCAGGCCTGCACCTTTGGTGATGCCGGTGAGGTCGATCTTGTCGGAACCCGAGGTGAAGTCGAAGATCTTGTCGGCCGCACCCGGCTTGGAGTCGGAGCTGGCGCCGAACACGAAGGTGTCGTTGCCTGAGCCGCCCCACAGCTGGTCTGCACCGCCGCCGCCGAAGATGATGTCGTTGCCGGCACCGCCCTTGAGGACGTTGGCGGCTGCGTTACCGATCAGCAGGTCGTTGCCCGAACCGCCGATGGCGTTCTCCACGGTCACACCCTTGGCGATGGAAACGTTGCCCACCAGGCCGCCAACGTCGGAGAACGAGGTTTCATTGAGGTTGATCTTCTGGTTCTGGGTAAAACCGGAGAAGTCCAGGGTGTCGTTGCCGCCACCGTCCCATACCGAGAACACCAGCTTGTCGGCCGATGAAGTGGCGCTGAGGAAATCACGCCCGGTGTTGGAGTTGAAGCCGTAGGTGGTGCCACCGGCACGGGTGTTGTAGTTGGCGCCGTAGAGCTTCTGGATCGCGGCGATGTCGTCGATCAGCGGGCCGGACGAGTAGGCTTCTACCCCGCCTTTGCTGAAGTTCTGGTTGGTGTTGCTCTCGCTCCAGTAACTCATGACGCTGTAGCCACGCGTGTCCTGTCCATAGTCCGCGTCTTTGTACGAAGGGTTGCCGGTCCCGGCGTTGTAGTCGCCAGGGTGGTCCAGGCCCAGGGTGTGGCCGATTTCGTGGGTCAGGGTCTGCCGGCCATAGTTGTTCAGGTCCGGGGTCTTGTTCGGCGTGTAGCTGTTGTTCGTCAGGTACCAGGAAGTGCCGTCAAGGCCGCTTTCGTTGTACTTGGCGTTGGTGCCTGGCAGGTAGGCAAAGGCCGCTGCGCCGTCCTGGCCGCCGCTGTAGTTGCCGAAGGTCATGTGGAAGTCACCGCCCGAGGCTTTCTCGGTGAAGGTGACATTGGCCACATCGGCCCAGGATTGCATGGCCAGTACGGCCTGTGCTTTCTGCTGGGTGTTGAACTGGCTGAACCCGGTGATCCCATGCTTGTTCATGGTCGCGTTCGAAGCCGAAGTCAGGAAGGTGTAGGTGAGATCGATCTTGCCGTTGCCATCCACGTCCCGGTACGCGGCGTTCTCACGCAGCAGGTGGTCGGCGGCCTGGTCAACGGTGAACGACGGTTTGCCATTGACCGTGAGGTTGCCACCGCGGTCGTATTGATGGCTAAAGCTATCGATCTGGGTGTAAGCGGTACTTGCTTGAGCCGCCGACACAATAGCTTTGTCTTTTACTTTTGACATAAACGTACTTCCTTGTTTGCAAGTGGAACAGTTTTTGTCCGACCGGACCCACTCTGGCGAGTAAGTCCGATCACTCGCCCCTTTTGAAGGCGAAAGAAAACTGACACAACCTGAAATCATTCGTCCAGCGGTTTTTATCCAAGGATAAAGTTGGGCCGGTGAACAAAACCTGCAAACACTGGTAAATAGCGCGTTATTAAAATCCAGCTATTTAAATATTAAATACTCCTAAAGACATTTAGCCACGAATGGATCCAAAGTATTGACTGAGGTGCACTAAGAAAGTGTCACCGTGTCATTGTTAGTATTGATTGGCCACTATTTAAGTGTTTGTCCCGTATTACCGGGACAAGACTTAGTTTACTTACTGGCCGCGCCAGCCGGTTTGGCGCAATGCCTGCAGGAGCGTGTGGGCATCCAGCGCGGGCACCCGCACACCCTGGTCGGTGGTCATGTCTTCGCCGGCCACTATGGCATTAATGATCGCCTCTTCCACGGCCTCCGCCGCCGCGCTGAACAGCGGTGAAATGTGGTCGTTATTGACCATTTGCAGGGCTGTGCTGAGGGGCGAGCCCTTGCGCCCGTAGTCGGCCACCGGCAAATCCTGATTGCCGGTGGCGAACGCCAGGAACAGGTCCCCGCTGGAGTCCTCGGTACCGCCACCCGTGCGCGCAATCCCGATGGACGCGCGTTGTGCCAGGCGCTGGCATTGATGGGGCAGCAACGGCGCATCGGTGGCGATGATCACCACGATGGAGCCCATGCCGGGTGTGCCGCGATCGGCAAAGGGTGACGGGATGTCCATCAATTGCCGGCCTACCGGGTAACCATCCACGCGCAGTTCCTGGCGCTTGCCATGGTTGGCCTGCACCAGCACACCGACGGTCCAGCCACCCTGCTCCGCCGGCAAGCGCCGTGACGCGGTACCGATGCCCCCCTTGAACTCATGGCAGATCATCCCGGTGCCGCCGCCCACGGCGCCCTCCGCCACCGGCCCGGATTCGGCGTTGGCCAGCGCCTTGCGCACATGCTCCGGGCCGACGTGCTGGCCCCAGATATCGTTGAGCAAGCCGTCGTAGGTTTCCATCACCACCGGCATGCACCAGTACACGGCGGGGTCTTCGAGGCTTTCGCGCTCCAGGGCGATCAGCGTGTCGCGCACAATCCCGATGCTGTGGGTGTTGGTGATCGCCAGCGGCGTGGTCAGCAACCCTGATTCGCTGATCCATTCAAGGCCCGTGGCGTCGCCATTGCCGTTGAGCACGTGGTAGCCGGCAAAACATGGCTGATACCGCGCGGCACCGGCCCGGGGCTGGATCGCCGTCACGCCGGTACGTACCTGTTTGCCGTCGATGCGGCTCTTGATCGTACTGTGGCCGACCCGAACCCCTGGAACGTCGGTGATGGCATTCAACTCACCGGGCGTACCCAGTCCCAAGGTGATGCCCAATTGACGTGCACGCATAACCACTCCTTACAATTTCTGAAACGCCGGACTCAACCGGCCACTGATGCAATACAGGATCACCGACAGTGCCAACAGGCCGATGATAATCATGATGTCGCGAACCGAGGCGGCAATCGCCAGGGTCACCAACAGGTAGCCGGCGCCCAGCACCGCCAGCAAGGCCGGCACCGGCCACAACGGCATGCGATACGGGTGCTCGCGGTCACGCAGCAACACCCGGCTCATCAACGCGCTCAACGCCACGATCAGGTACACCAGCATGATCAGCAGCACGCTGAAAGACGTCAGGTCCGCCAGGTTGGAGCTGAAGCTGAGCAATGCCGAAGGGACCGCCAGGAACAGCGTAGCCAACCACGGGGAATCCCAGCGTGGATGAATCCGGGTGAAGAGTTTGTTGATGGTGGGTGTCCACAGCGCATCGCGGCCGCTGCTGAACACCACCCGGCCAATCTGGATGACGATGGCGACGATGGCGTTGAACACCGACAGGAAGATCCCGGCGCTGACCAGCCGCGACAGGGTTTCGTTACCGTGGCTGGTCAGCAGGTAGCCGATCGGGTCGGGGCTGCTGATCATCGCGCTGAGGGATGGCGCACCGATCAGCAAGGCGGTGATCGGCACCAGCTCGATGACCACCACCAGGCCCAGGGACCACAACACTGCCTTGTGCACGCCCCTGCCGCCGCACTTCATGTCTTCGGCCAGCAATACGGCGGGACCGTAGCCATTGAACGAGAACAGGCCGATGCCCACCGCGCCGATGACCAGCGCCCAGGGCGCCAGGTGCAGCACGCCGTTCTCGACGATTTGCGGTTGCAACAGCACGCTGACCGGCTGCACCGGGTTGCCGAAGCCGATAAACACGATCACCAGCAACGCCGCCACTTCCAGCAGCAGGCAGGTGCCAGTGATCCAGGCATTCAGCTTGATATTGAGGATGCCCAGGGCGTAGCTGCACACCACAATCACCAGGGCCACGGTTTGCGAATCGAATTGGGTGCCGAGGGCGTTATTCAGGTAAGTCGCCGCCCCGGTGGCCAGTACCGGCGGGATAAACAGCAGCATCACCAGTACCGTGAGGAACGTCGCGTAGCCGGCCATGCCGCCGAACACCCGCTTGGCATACACGTATTCGCCGCCGGCGCTGTTGTGGGCACGCCCGAGTTCGGCGTAGCAAAAGGCGAACATCAGCGCGAGCAAGGCGGCCATCACAAAGGCCAGGAACACCCCGCTGCCAGCCTGCTGGATGGCAAACGGCGCAATCACGAACACTGAACTGGCCGGGGTGACCGCCGAGACGGTGATGGCCACTACATCGAATACGCTCAGGGTGGGTTTCAGCACGCCGTCGGGCGTGGAAGGAGCACTCATATCGTTATCCTCTTGATTGTTCTTGGTTTGAGGCAGAAACGAAAAGGTGAAGCGGCGCAGGGTATGTTCCCCACTGACTGACGGCCAACTTAAACACTCTGTGTAGATCGGCCAATTCCCCTATTGGAGTACTCCCCTTGACGCCGCCGGGCAAAAGTCGAACCCTTGCGGCCTGAATCCTTAGCGTGGAGCTGCACATGAGCCTGTTCAGGGAAGTCGGCATGCACGCGGGCCTGGGGCGTACCGTCGCACAGATCGGCACCGGGCGTTTCTGGAAGCAACTGGTGCTGTTGCTGCACCAATGCCTGCCCTTCGACAATGCCCTGGCGATCTTCTACCCCGCCGATGGCCCGCCCGAAGCGCTGGAAGAATACGACGCACAACCGAGCAGCAAACCGGCGTCGATGCTGGTTTATCTGAATGGCTTGTACCTGTTGGACCCGTTTTTCCAGGCGTGTCGCGAGGGGTATGCCAGTGGCGTGTACCGCCTTGAGGAAGTGGCGCCGGATCATTTTCGCCAGAGTGAATACTTCCTCAATTACTTCCACGACAACGTGCTGGAAGACGAGGTGCAATTCATCCTGCAATTGCCGGGTGCGGGGACGTTATCGCTGTCGTTGGGGATGCAGCGGTTGTTTACCGGCGAGGAAACGGGGTTGATGACCATGCTCGCGGCCTGGGTGTTGCCGTTGATGCAGCAGCATTGGCAGCAGAGCACCCAGCGAGTGGCCGCGCCGGCGGAAATGGCCAGCCAGATACGGGACGCGTTGAGTCATTTCGGCTGTGGCGTGTTGTCGGAGCGGGAACTGGAAATAGCGCGATTGGTGTTGCGTGGGTTTTCGTCAAAAGCCATGGCCGAACGGCTGAATATCTCGCCGGATACGGTCAAGGTTCACCGCCGGCACCTGTATGCCAAGCTGGATATCTCGTCGCAGCCGGAGTTGTTTTCGTTGTTTATCCAGTCGTTGGGGCATGACTTGGAGAATCCTTGATTCCGCGGCGTGGGAACGCCGCCCTGGACGCTCCGCATGCGCTTTTGAAGTCGTGACGCGGAGCGTCACAGGATGCATTCCCACGCGGAGCGTGGGAACGATCATCAACGCCCGGTACGAATGGTGTTCCACACCCGCGTACGAATCCGGTCGATGTTCAGTGGCATTGCTTCCAGTGCGAACAACTTGCCCATCATTTCCGGACTTGGGTACACCTTGGTGTCGCTCTTGATTGCCGGGTCCACCAGGCTGTCCGCCGCGGCATTGCCGTTGGCGTAGTGCACGTAGTTGGTGATGCTGGCCATCACTTCCGGGCGTAGCAGGTAGTTCATGAAGGCATAGCCGGCTTTTTCATCCGGGGCATCGGCGGGCATGGCGACCATGTCGAACCAGATCGCGGCGCCTTCTTTCGGAATGTTGTAGCCGATGTTCACGCCATTCTTGGCTTCCTTGGCGCGGCTCTCAGCCTGGAGGATGTCGCCGGAGAAGCCGACGGCCACGCAGATGTCACCATTGGCCAGGTCGGCGGTGTATTTCGAGGAATGGAAATACGCCACGTATGGCCGCACTTTCATCAGCAGGTCCTCGGCCTTTTTGTAGTCTTCCGCCTTCTTGCTGTGGTGCGGCAGGCCCAGATAGTTGAGCGCCGCCGGCAGCAGCTCCGGGCCGTTGTCGAGGATGGCGACGCCACACTTCTGCAGTTTTTGCATGTTCTCGGGCTTGAAGATCAGGTCCCAGGAATCCACTGGGGCGTTGTCGCCGAGTACCGCCTTGACCTTGTCGATGTTGTAGCCGATACCGGTGCTGCCCCACAGGTACGGGAAGCCGTGGGCATTGCCCGGGTCGTTGTTTTCCAGGGCCTTGAGCAGCACCGGGTTGAGGTTCTTCCAGTTGGGCAACTGGCTCTTGTCGAGTTTCTTCAGCGCCCCGCCCTGGATCTGCCGGGCCATGAAGTGGTTGGAGGGGAACACCACGTCATAGCCGGATTTGCCGGTCATCAACTTGCCGTCGAGGGTTTCGTTGCTGTCGTACACGTCGTAGGTGAAACCGATGCCGGTTTCTTTCTGGAAGTTCTTGGTGGTGTCGGGGGCGATATAGTCCGACCAGTTGTAGATCTTCACCGTCTCGGCGGCTTGGCTGAGGGTGGCGACGAATACCAGCGGCAACAGGGCAATGGGTCTCATGGTTCGATTTCCTGGCGGTTTTAGGGCTGTTTTTATGGCAGGCGATCAAAGATCAAAGAATCAGAGGATCAATACATAGGTCTTGCGCACGGTTTCCTGGATGTCCCAGATACCGGTGCTGTTGGCCGGCAACATCAGTGCGTCGCCGGCTTCTATGTGGAGCATTTCCCCGTTGTCGGGGGTGAAGGTGCACCGTCCCTGGATAAAGTGGCAAAACTCCTGGGCTTTGATCTGCCGGCGCCAGCGCCCGGGCGTGCATTCCCAGATGCCGGTTTCGACGCCGTCGCTACGTTCCACGCTCAAGGTCGAGGCCACCGCCACCGGTGTGCCCAGTGGCACGGCGACGGGCGAGGAGTCCGGCAAATGGGCGCTGAGTGTGTCTTTGAACTGGGTAATGCTCATGTTCATACCTGTGGTGATTGAAACGACTTAGTGCATGAAACCTTCCATGAACCCGGCAACCCCGCTGGCCAGTTTGCGGCGCCACGGGGCGGTATTGGGGTTGGCCAACACCTGGTCCTCATGCACAAAACTGCGGATGATCGCGTTGTAGCCCAGCCAGCGGCAGGGTTCCGGTTCCCAGGCTTTGAGCCCGTCCAGCCGGCCCGGCTGAATCACCCATGGCTGGCGAACCAACGGCGTATCGAGCCCCAGGATCAAGTCCGCCAGGGTGCGGCCACCGAGGTTGCTGGCGCCTACGCCCTCGCCGCCGTAACCACCGGCCAGGGCGATGCCTGCCGCGTGATCGCAGAGCATGTGCGGCTTGAAGCGCCGGGACATGCCCAGGTTGCCGCCCCAGGCGTGGGTGATCCGGACATTCTTGAGCTGCGGGAACAGTTCGCCGAACAGATAGCGACGCAGTTCGACTTCGCTGTCGGTGAGCTCGAAGTTGTGCCGCAACTTGCCGGCAAACTGATAACCCCCGCGAGCGCCGAACACCAGGCGGTTGTCCGCCGAACGCTGGCCGTAAGTCACTTGCCGGCTGCTCTCGCCGAACGCCTGGCCACGATTCAGGCCGATCTCGTCCCAGGTGCTGGCCGGCAACGGCTCGGTGGCAACGATCAGGCTTTGCACCGGCAACTGATAGCGCCCCAGCGGAGCCAGCGTGGTGGCATACCCTTCCACCGCCGGCACCACCCAGGAGGCGCGCACCGAGGCTTTGTCCGTGCGCAGGCTGCCGGACTGCCAATGAGTGACGGGACTGTTTTCGTAGATCTTGACGCCCATCCGCTCCACCAACCGCGCCAGGCCGCGCACCAGCTTGGCCGGGTGAATCGTGGCAACGTGGGGTGCATAGATGCCACCATAAGGCTTGGCGATACGGATCTGCTCGGCCAGTTGTTGCGGGCCAAGCCAACGGTAATCGTCGTCGGTCAGGCCCTGGCTGTGAAGTTTGGCCAGGTACGCACGCAGGGTGGCTTCCTGTTCGGGGTAGCGCGCGGCGCAATACAGCACACCACCCTTGCGGTAGTCGCAGTCGATGCCTTCGCGCTCGATCACTTGCGCGACTTCGTCGGGGATGGCGTGCAGCAGGTCGAACGAGGCCCGGCGCTGTTCCGGGGTCAGGCCGGCCAACAGGCGGTCCTCTCCCAGCAGGTTGCCCATCAGCCAGCCGCCGTTACGGCCCGAGGCACCGAACCCGGCGGTTTGCGCCTCGATGATTGCGATTTTCAGCTCGGGCGCCTGGCGCTTCAGGTAATACGCGGTCCAGAGCCCGGTGTAGCCGGCGCCGATGATGGCCACGTTGACGTCCAGGTCCTGCTCCAGGGACGCGCGTGCCAGCAGCGGCTCGTCCAGCTGGTCCATCCATAAACTGATATTGCGCCATGCAGGCATGCCAAGCTCCACCACCACACTTCGATGGCAGTGATCCTAGAGCCTGGCCTCAGGGGCTGTCTTGCGCGCGTGCACGCAGGGAAATTTGTTTGACGTAGGCCTTGGGCGACTGGCCGGTGTGCTGGCGGAAGCTGCTGTAGAACGCCGACGTCGAATTGAAGCCGGCGGCAAACGCCAGTTCGTCGATGCGGATCGGCGGCGCGGCCATTTCCAGTGCAGCCAGCAAATGCTGGAGGCGTGCCTGGTTGACGTAGCGATAAAAACTTTGCCCCAGCACCTGGTTCAACAGGTAGGAAATCTGGTTGCGGCTGTACCCGCACTCCTTCGCCACCCGTTGCAGGTCCAGTTCCGGGTCAAGATAGGGTTGCTGGCGCTCGAAGTACTGTTGCAGGTCGTTGGCCATGTAGCTCAGTTGCTGCGGCGACAGGCCCAGGCGGCTGACGGTCGGGCGTGTGGTCTCGCGGCGGCTGGCAGACTGCTCGTGGACCAGGGAGGCGTACTCGTTGACCCGCCAGATCAAGCCATCGCGCACGGTAATCGCTTCGCTGGTGCGAAACGACACCAGGCCCTGGCCGCCACGCAAGGTGATGCGGTATTGGATGAACGCGGTGTCGCCGTCGGCGCGGATGCGGTCGGTGTGTTCGATCGCTTCGTCGGCGCCACGGGGCATGCTGGCTTGCAGGTATTCGCGCAGCTCGCCGGCACCCACCACGCGGTTCTGGAAGAAATCGTGGTACTGGATGTCCGGATGGTAGTACGACATCACTCCATCCAGGTCCCGATCCCGCCAGCACAGATGGTGACGCAGTACCAGCTTGGCCGTAGCTTGGGTTTTCTGGGAGTCATCCGGAATGATGTCTTGCATTGAGCGCTCTACGCCGGTGAAAAAAGAGGCAGCTTGCCCAACTGCCCGTACCCGCTCAACGGCCATTTGATATTTCCGACTAATGGCCTTTCGCTTAATACCACGCAGCACGTGACCCATATCAACGTTATTGAAAACAACTGCCGGACGGGACGAAAAAACTCCCATGCCCGATGCGAACGAATGCTATTTTTAGTGCTCACGACGGCCAGGACCAGTGACGGTCATGGCGCCCCTGCAGCGAGCTAAAGGAAGCGCTCAATGAACAAGGTGGGCAACATGAACAAAGTGACATTCCCCAACGCCTGCCAGTTGATGCGCTGGCACTTTCATCCCATGGGCTTTGAGGCGAGCATGGATGCTCCCGGCAGTATGATCGCCCGCCTGTTCGACCGCGCCAGCGGGGAAACCCTGATTGCAATTGCCGGTATCCCTTGCGCCACGGTGATGAACGCTGCGGACGTGGAGCGGATCATCGAGGCGGTTGAGGATGAACTGGAGTCGTTTGTGCCGCCGCTGTCGCTGCGGGCTTGATCTGGCAACGCAGGTATCCTGTGGCGAGGGAGCTTGCTCCCGCTGGGTTGCGTAGCAGCCCCAAAATCCTGGGAGCGCTGCGCACTCCAGCGGGAGCAAGCTCCCTCGCCACAGCAAGCTCCCTCGCCACAGGATTCAACGTCATCCCTTATGATTTGCTGATGCGCTGGTCGTCAAAAAACGGTTTGTCCCCGGCAACCCGGTCCGAAGCCTTTGGCACATTCACCCCTTGGCCATCCTGGGCGTCGACATACCAATAGCAATGGCTCACCGCCCGGGTAATGCCCACGTAGGCCAGGCGCAGCACTTCGTCTTTCTGCGCGCTGTCGTAAGCTTCGGTATCGCCGTCCTTGCCCAGTCCTGCCATGCGGTAGACCTGGTTCTTGTACGGCGAACTGGTCAAGTGCTGGCAGTCGCCCAGCAGGAATACCGCATCCGCTTGCAGGCCCTTGGCGCTGTGATAAGTCAGTTGCTTGAGCCGGCGGCTGCCGTACGGCAAACTAGAATCCACATTAACTATCGACTGAATATGCTCTTTAATCAATGACTTATCGCTGCTTTTTCGATACAGCATTAACACCGAGTCACCTTTTTGATAGTGCGCCAGCAGTTGTTGGCCCAGCGCCGCATCGTCACGGTCACGCACCGTGACCGGCACCAACTCCTTCGCGGTTCCACTGGCCTTGGCTTTCTTACCGCTGATGGCCGGGGCCGCCCGCACAATGTGCTCGGCAGCATCGATCACGTGCTGATGGCTGCGGTAGTTCTCGCCCAGCATCACCCGGGTGGTCGTGGGTGACGGGAACTCCTTGTTGAACTCCATGAAATACTTGGGCGAACTGCCACGCCAGCCATAGATCGACTGCCAGTCATCGCCCACGCACAACAGCGAAGAGCGCTGGGCCCCACGCCCCACGTGCATGGCCGGCCCGCGGCTGCGGATCTCCCGCAGGCTGGCCCGGATCCACGAGACGATCTGCGGCGATACGTCCTGGAATTCGTCGATCATCAGGTGCGACATCGGCCGTAGCAGCGGGTCGCTGAGCAACTTCAGGTTCTCCGGGGTGTTTTCGCCAAACAGCGAGAACATCCGGTTGTAGGTCATGACCGGTGGCGACTGGTCCAGCAAGTGATCTTCGAGGGCCTTCCAGAAAATGCTCAGTGCCTCGAAGTAAAAACGGTCTGGATCATCCTTGGCAAAACTCATCTTGCCCACGGCGGTGGGCACATCCAGCCCGAGGTTCTCGATGAACCCGGCGGCGGCAACAAAGCTGTCCAGCAACGGTGCCGAACCCAGCTCGCCCTTGACCTTGTAATCGAAGCCCGGGCCCGCTGTTGCGTCACCTGCCAGGCTGCTTAAAAGCCGCTTGGAAGACTCGTAGCTTTCTAGCCATATCAATGATTTACGACAGAAAGCTTGAAATAGGGTTCGCTTTACCGCCCATTCGGCACGTACTGACAGCTTGGACCCGGGTCGACTGACCTGGGCATTTTCCCGCGGGTCGAAGCCCAGTACGACCCAGGCATCCAGTTCGGCAATGTAGCCATGGCAGTGAAACTTCGCGCCGTTGATATCGAACGTCTGGCGATTGGGCTCGATGCCCTTGATCGGCCAGGCGCCGGCACGAAACCACAGGTCTTCGATCACATCGCAGAGTTCTTCATCGCGCTTGGCCGCCAGTTCGGTCACCGCCACGCGTTTTTGCACGTCCGGGTGATCGCGCTCCAGCTCCTTGAGTTGCAGGGCATGGCGCGCCAGCGGGGCGATCAGTTCGCGGAAGCGTTCATGGCGGCCATGCAGCCGGTGATAGCAGGCATTCAGTTGCTGGCGCTGGGCGTCGTTGATCCGCAATTCGAAGGGGTTGCTGTCGGCCTCATCAAAGCCCGCTTCGGTCCGCGCATTGAGGTTCTCGAACGCCTGCAGCCGTTCAAGGCCCGGCAGGCTGCGCACCATTGGCAGGATGCGTGAGTGAAAGGTCCGCACCACCGCTTGCGCTTCTTTCATACCAAGGGGTTGGCCCCACAAGGCGAGAATTTCCATGAGCTTGTTGATGAAGTCCTTGCGCGACTCACGGGTGAAGGTCACCACCGTCATCGAGCTCAGCTCGAAGCCCAGGTAATGGGTCAGCAGCAGGATACGCAGCACCAGCGAGGTGGATTTACCCGCGCCGGCGCCGGCGATCACCGAGGTGGACGGCGTATCGCTGAAAATCATCTTCCATTGCGCCGCACTCGGCTGGGCATGGGCCGGCAGCAGGCGCGCCACATCAGCCTTGATGCGTTTTTTCAACTCGGCGGTCAGCGGCAGGCGCCAATCATCGAACAGATTGTCGTCAACACCCGGCGCAGTGTGCTCATCCGGCCGGAAGTCACGAATCAGCAGGACCTGGCGGCCTTCTTCGATACCATCCGCCTTGCCTTCCTTATAGCCATACTCCACGCCGGCCGTGTGGCCACTGCGAAAGCCGTCGGCCTGGCCATGCAGCCATGAGAAACGGTGCTGTGCCCGCAGGCGCGTCAGGCCGTGACCAAATAATCGGGCGGCGAGCCGTTTCAACAGGGGCATTTCGGCCAGTGGCCGCAGTTCGGGAGGCAGATCGGGGGTGTGTTGCGGCACGCGGACTCCTGCGATGCTTTAACTCGGACAAGAGCCCTATGGTCGCCGCAAATGCCCCACAGTTCCAGCCAATTGCTTTGCGCTCATGCAGTTAGGCGATGAAGTGAAGACAAGTCCTGAGCATCGGCATCGAAGCATTCGATAGGAATCCAGCATTTTTTACGCTTTTTATCGATCTGGCGCTGCTGGATGATGGCTCCCATCCACAGGAGACGATCATGCTTGAACTTCGACCTTTCAACACCCTGGGCGGCGCCAATCACGGTTGGCTGGACGCTCACCACCACTTCTCGTTTGCCGAATACCATGACCCCAAGCGCATGCACTGGGGCAACCTGCGGGTGTGGAACGATGACCTCATCGCACCGGGCACCGGCTTCCCGCAGCACCCCCACCGGGACATGGAAATCATCACCTATGTGCGTGAAGGCGCCATCAGCCATGCCGACAACCTGGGCAACCAGGGCCGCACCGAGGCCGGCGACGTCCAGGTAATGAGCGCCGGCACCGGGATCGCCCACAGCGAGTACAACCTGGAAGCTACGCCGACCAAGATTTTCCAGATCTGGATCATACCCAATGAGGCCGGTTTGCCGCCGTCGTGGGGCGCGAAGCCGTTTCCGAAAGGTGACCGCGAAGGTTTTGTGACCCTGGCCAGTGGCAAGGCCGGAGACAGCGAAAGCCTGCGGATTCGGGCCGATGCACGCTTGGTAGCGGCAAACCTGAAAGCCGGTGAAAGTGCCGAGTATCGGCTGGACAACGGACGCCGGGCGTACCTGGTACCGGCCACCGGGGTGATTGAAGTCAATGGCTTGCGTGCACAAGCTCGAGACGGTGTGGCGGTTGAGGATGAGCAGGTACTGCGGGTGACAGCGGTTGAGGACAGCGAGATCGTGTTGGTCGACCTCGCCTGACCGAGCTTGAATGTGGCAAGGGAGCTTGCTCCCGCTGGGGTGCGAAGCGCCCCCAAAAATGGGACTGCTGCGCAGTCCGGCGGGAGCAAGCTCCCTCGCCACAGGTTAATCAGTCATAGGTTGCGTATCAGTTAGCCGAGATCGCCCCGTCTACCAACACCTGGGCCTCTTCCACCAGTTGCTTGAGGTGATCTTCGCCGATAAAGCTCTCGGCGTAGATCTTGTAGATGTCCTCGGTGCCCGATGGCCGTGCGGCAAACCAACCGTTTTCAGTCATGACTTTCAGCCCGCCGATCGCCTGGTCATTGCCCGGCGCGTGGCTGAGGATCTGCTGGATGCTTTCCCCGGCCAACTGCGTGGACGTCACCTGGTCTGGCGACAGCTTGCCCAACAAGGCCTTCTGCGCCGGAGTCGCCTTGGCATCCACCCGAATGGCGAACGGCTCACCCAGTGCATCGGTCAGCCCGCGATAAATCTGGCTTGGGTCCTGGCCTTTGCGCGAGGTCATTTCCGCCGCCAGCAGCGCCGGGATCAAACCGTCCTTGTCAGTGCTCCACACGCTGCCGTCCTTGCGAAGGAACGAGGCGCCGGCACTTTCTTCGCCACCAAAACCCAGCGAACCGTCAAACAGGCCATCGGCAAACCACTTGAAGCCCACCGGCACTTCGTACAGGCGACGGCCAATGCGCTTGGCCACGCGATCAATCAAGCCGCTGCTGACCACGGTCTTGCCCACCGCAGCATCAGCGCGCCATTCGGGGCGGTTCTGGAACAGGTAGTCGATGGACACGGCCAGGTAGTTGTTCGGCGCCAGCAAGCCACCGGACGGCGTCACGATGCCATGGCGGTCGTGGTCCGGGTCGCAGGCGAAGGCCACGTCATAACGGTCCTTGAGGCCGATCAACCCCTGCATGGCGTAGCTGGAGGACGGGTCCATGCGGATCTGGCCGTCCCAGTCGACGCTCATGAAGCGGAAGGTCGAATCCACTTCGGTGTTCACCACGTCGAGGTTCAGGCGGTGATGCTCGGCGATGGCCGACCAGTAGCGCACCCCTGCTCCGCCCAGCGGATCGACGCCCAGGCGCAAGCCAGCGTTGCGGATGGCATCGAAGTCGATGACGTTGACCAGGTCGGCCACGTAGGTGTTGAGGTAGTCGTGGCGATGAGTGGTGTCGGCCTTCAGCGCCTGGGCATGGGTGATGCGCTTGACCCCGGCCAGCTTATTGGCCAGCAGTTCGTTAGCCTTGGCTTCGATCCACTTGGTGATGTGGGTGTCGGCCGGGCCGCCGTTGGGCGGGTTGTACTTGTAGCCGCCGCTTTGTGGCGGGTTGTGGGACGGCGTGATCACGATGCCGTCGGCCAAACCACTGGTGCGGCCGCGGTTGTAGCAAATGATGGCGTGGGAAATCGCCGGTGTCGGGGTGTACTCATCGCCTTCGGCGAGCATCACGTGCACGCCATTGGCGGCCAGCACTTCCAGCGCACCGGCGCCGGCCGGGGTGGACAACGCGTGGGTGTCGAGGCCGACAAACAGCGGGCCGTTGATGCCCTGGGCTTCACGGTACAGGCAAATGGCCTGGCTGATGGCAAGCACGTGCCATTCATTGAAGCTGAGGTCGAACGAGCTGCCGCGGTGTCCTGAGGTACCAAAGGCGACGCGCTGGGTGGAGATCGCTGCATCAGGCTGGCCGGTGTAATAGGCCGTTACCAGTCGCGGGATGTCTACCAGCAATTGAGCTGGTGCCGGCTTGCCCGCAAAAGGACTGAGAGTCATGCATAAACCTCGGAAAGAGAAGGATTCGGAAAAAAGTGCAGTTTACTGGGACTTGGACTGCTCCGCGACGTTATAAATCCTACAGCAATCAGCGAAATTTCATTCAGCGCCGGTCTGTGCCTGCCTGAGCGCCAGAGCCAGTTCATCCAGGGCATTCTCCAGGTTATGGGCGCCGTCAACGGCATGGCTCAGCCGCAGATGCTGGCAGTGCAGGCCACTGAGGCTGAACAACTCCCCCGGCGCAATCACCACCTGCCGGGTGAGCAGGCGCTGGAACACCTGGCGCATATCCACCGGGGCCTCTGAGCGCAACCAGAAGGTCGCGCCAGCGGCGGGCATTCGGTAGCTCACCTGGTTGCCCAGATGCGTGTCCAGCCGCAGGCCCATGAGCCGGGCCTGCTCTTTGAGTTGCGGTCGCAACTCCCGCAGATGCTGGTCGATGCGCCCGCTTTGATAGAGCCGCGCAATCGCGCGCTGGCGGATAGAGGACAACCGGAATGCGCGCAACAGGAACTGGCGCTGCAGCTCGCCGCTGAGGTGGCGCGACAGCAAATAGCCAAACGGCGCTTCCGGCCCGAGCATCTTCTCGAACGTGGAAAACACCATCAGCCGCTCGGGATTGGCCAGGTCCCGTAACGCGGTGATTGGCTGCCCGAAGCCGAGGTCACCATGGCTGTCATTTTCTAACAACCAACAGCCATGCTGGTCCAGCAATCGCACTAGCTGCAGGCGGTCATGGGTGGACAGGACTACGCCGGACGGCAGGCTGACACCGGATGACAGCAACGCCAGCTGCACCGGCTCGGTGCTGAGCAAGTGCTCGAACAACCCCAGGTCCAGGCCGTCGTCCGCCGTGAATGGCAATTCGAGAACCCTCACGCCTGCCCTCTGCAACAACCGCAGGATCAGCCAGTCACACGGGGATTCGACGATGATCGCAGCGCCCTTGAGACCCAGCACCTCGATCAGGATTTCCAGTACCCCGCGCAAGTCGGCGCCGAGGTATACCTCGTCCGCCTGCCAGCAACGGGTCGGCGACGAGGTATAGCGCGCCGCGAGCGTCGCCCGCAGTTCCCACACACCACAGGGCTGCGACCATGGCTGCAGATGATGCGGGTAATGCCGCAACAGTTCGCGCTCGAGCAGCAACAGCGCTGCGTCCAGTGACGCCGCAAGTGCCGGCTCATCGGCGCTGAGCACGCGCATTCCCGGGCGTCGCGCACTGGCATAGAGGCGCTCCAGCAGGTCGCCACCGCTGCTGCCTGGCGGTCTATTCAATACCGGCCAGGCGTAGTAGCCCGACTTGGGCACCGAGTACACCCGGCCCTCCTTCTCGAGCAACGAGTAAGCGTATTGAATGGTCGAGATCGACACATTCAGGCGCTCCGCCAGCTGCCGCAATGATGGCAGTTTTACCCGGGCATCCGTGCCCACCTCGCCGATGAGGTTGATCATGTAGCGATACACCGCCTGGTAGGCGAAGTCGGTTTGCCGGTCGTCCCTGAGGTTCATCGCTGGTCACCCGCCGCCACCCGCTTAACGCCCCGCCAGTTGGTAGGCTGCCAGGGCGGGCGCACCTTGCTGTGGCGTCTCGGCCATGCCCGGCACGCCGGTGGCTGGCCGCTTGCGATAGAGATGTTGCAGCAGGTCGATCGGCAACCCGCTGGTGTCGATGGCCCATTGCACCAGCATCTCGGCCACCGGCTTGCCTTGCAGCGCCTTGTGCAGCTCGGGGAGCGCCACCAGCATGCCGGGGTGACATTGGCGCAAAAAGCTTTCGAGACGCTCGCCGTGACGGATAAACGGCGAAAACATCAGGCAGTTCAGTTGGCTTTCATCCAATCGGAACATCGCCTGGGCGTAGTCGGCCGCCAGCGCTCGGCCATCCTGGGTCGCTGCCTGGGCAATCAGGTGTTCGGGAATCTGCTTGCGCCGCATGAACAGCGCGGCCTGCTGCATGAAGCCCTGTGCGCCCTCCTCGTAATCCAGTTCCCGCAGGCACTCGGCCTGCAAGCCCCGCAGATGGGCCATCAGCAACGGGTTCGCATAGCTCGCGTGGCTGAAATGAAAGCCAAACTCGTCCGGTTCATAGCCCATGAACTGACGCAACAGCGGCCCGGAGGAGTATTCGGCCGCGTCCTTAAGGTCGGCAGCGCCGATATAGGCCAAGTGGCGATGGTTGTCCGTGTCGGACTTATCGGCGACGGCGTAACGCTCGCCGTAAAGGTCGCAGTAATAGGCGTTGCTCCACTCATCCATGCCCGCGAACAGTCCGCTGAGCACCAGAGGCTGGCGCGGCGGGACCTCTGCACCGCTCGCCAGCGCAGCCTTCTTCAGCCACGCCAGGTACTCCCGCTGCTTGCGCGCGGAGTCACCGCTGACCAGCGCGTGCACGCCCCCATTGCAGGTGGTGACGCGCTGGTAAAAGTCACCGAGGGCCAGGTAGGCGTCGTTGCACAGGGTTTGGCGAAGATCTCCCGAGGTCAGGTGCCCCACCATCAGCATATTGCGCCGGCTGGTATCGCGCGCCGCACTGGAGGCCGGCCGCAGGTGGTTGAACGGCAAGACTTCCTGATTCTCGACCATCAGCAATTCGACACGCGCATCGTCATGCAGGAACAGCGCGCTGTAGCCGCGGTGCAGCGTGTCCAGGGCATTTTGCGACATGCCGGCATGGCGCAAGGTCGCGACCCGCAGTTGAAACGTCCGCGGCGCCCGGCCTGCAAGCGTCAGCTGGGCTGCGCGCAACAACGCCAGGACATAGCTGCTGCCGGCGCCTGCGCCGTGAGCGACCAGCACCTTGTATTCACCGATCCGCTCCATGCCGCCTGCCGCTACCACGATTCGTTGAATCAATAACTGGAGCGAGGTACGTTCTGTTCGAGAGAAATGCCCTATCAAGCGTTGCAATACTTGTTGATAGACATAGTTCATGGCTTGTTCGTGAATAGCGCTCATAGTTCTACTACCTGAGTTGAAATATCAGTTTCGGGCAATCGTTGACGGCATTTGCCTGACCTGTTGTTTCTGTAGGGGCGTTACAACATGTGACATTCAATGGAGATTAGCACCGGGCCCTACCTGCCAGGCCTGCCTTTGGGGGCTTCCAGTCCCGAAAAGGCGCCAAGCCAAGGGGCACGCAGCCCAAACCGAAAGTCTTAGGAACGCTCTGACAACTTCCTACGCTGCTTTAACTTACAAACTAGAGAAGCATCCGACATAACCCACTTCAATATTGATGTTCCGGCAAAACAGCCATGGGAAACATTATTGGGCTTGACGGATGTACGGGGTGATTTCATATATTCAATCATTGCTCAATCCTTGAGATAAAAGTGACGGGGCAATTATCGGCACTTGAATAATGATTAACAGATACAGAACGCCGGCTAAAACCGGTTCAGATGGGGGCTTGCATGGGGTATCGAGTGTGCAGACACGACAACGCCGCGCTGGGATTCAGGGCGGCGTCAGGGGCATACATCTGGTTTATCGGGCTGAAGTGCTGAAATCCCGATTCAAGCGGTGGGCAGGTTAAGTCCTGTCAAATGGCGCATTTGCCCCATGCGCCCGGGGGCAGGAATACTCGCTTGAGAATATTCCCACAGATCAAACAGTTTCTACCTGCAAGGCAACCCGTTCACGGCACGGACATTCGTCCATATAGCGGTGCGCTTCAACGAACTGGCTGAACGGAAATACCGTGGTTTTCAGCGGTACCAGCACCTTGTCGGCGGTCAGTTGGTTGATGTCACGCAAGGCTCGCTGCAAGGCCACCTGGTCCTGGATGATGCCCAGTTCCGGTTTGCCGGTGAAGTTGCCGATGCAGTGCACAAAGAACTGAATGTTCTTCTGGAACGCCGCACAGGCCGGGAATGGCGTCTGGTTGCCACCTTGCAGGCCGTACAGCACCAGGCTGCCACGCGGCGCCAGCACATCACCCAGCAACGACATCTGCGGGCCACCCAAGCCATCGAACACCACGTCTACGCCGCGGTTGTCGGTGAACTTGTTGACTTGCATCAGCAGGTCCTGCTCTTCGGTGACGATGACCTTCTCGGCCCCGAGGGACAGCAGGTATTCGCGCTCATCACTGGTCTTGGTCGCAGCAATCACCCGCACACCCAGGGCTTTGCCCAGTTGCACGAACGATGGGCCGGCACAGTGGCTGGCGTCCGTTACCAGGGCGAATTGCCCGGGTTTGACCCGCGCCAGGTCCATGTACGCAAAGTAGGCAATCAGCAGCGGCGTGTAGTGCACGCTGGCTTCGATCGGGCTCAGGACATCCGGGTAGCGGGTCAGCGCCGAGCGCGGCAGGACGATCTGTTCGCCGTACACCGGGTAGTCATTCGGGCTCTCGGCCGGGAAGCTGGCGACCTTGTCACCCACCGCCAGGTCGTCGACACCCTCGCCAACGGCCACAACCACGCCGGCCATTTCATGGCCAAGGCCGGAAGGCAAGCGGGCATGGGACGACGCCAGGTTCTGGCGCCACAGAATGTCGTACCAGCTGATGCCAATCGCCTCGACGCGCACCTGCACTTCGCCCGGTGCGGGCTTAGCGGCTGCATGCTCTTCGCATTTGAGCACCTCGGCCGGACCAAACTTGTGAAAACGGATCGTGCGGGACATCGCAAACCTCGTCAAAGTAACCTCTATTGCCATGAACTCTATCTGGGCTTTCGGGGCAAGACCACCGGTCGCCGTTAATAGTCGACATGCCTGTCATTGATTCCGCACATACGGAAAAGGTGCCAAGCCATGTAGGAAAACTGAATTAGCCGGTGCAGAGTACCAGCCTTTCCCCGTAAGATTCATGCCGGTCATTGTTCTTATATGACCGCTCCCGTCAAGTTTACTGACGCCGCCTGGGACACAAGATGAACCGTAACGACCTGCGTCGTGTCGACCTCAACCTGTTGATCGTATTCGAAACCTTGATGCATGAGCGCAGTGTGACCCGCGCTGCCGAGAAACTGTTCCTTGGCCAGCCGGCCATCAGCGCAGCCCTGTCACGCCTGCGCGGCCTGTTCGACGACCCGTTGTTCGTGCGTACCGGACGCAGCATGGAGCCCTCGGCCCGTGCGGTAGAAATCTTCGCCCTGCTCTCCCCGGCCCTGGACTCGATTTCCACGGCCGTCAGCCGCGCCTCCGAATTCGACCCGGCCACCAGCACCGCGGTATTCCGCATCGGCCTGTCGGACGACGTCGAATTCGCCCTGCTGCCGCTGCTGCTCAAGCGCCTGCGGGCCGAAGCCCCCGGCATCGTGCTGGTAGTGCGCCGCGTCAACTACATCCTGATGCCCGGCCTGCTGGCCTCCGGCGAAATCTCCATCGGCGTGAGCTACACCACCGATTTGCCAGCCAACGCCAAACGCAAAGTCCTGCGCCGCAGCAAGCCGATGCTGTTGCGAGCCGACAGCATGCCGGGCTCCATGAGCCTGGATGACTTCTGCGCCCGGCCCCATGCTCTGGTGTCGTTTGCCGGGGATTTGAGCGGGTTTCTGGATGAAGAACTGGAAAAACTGGGCCGCAAGCGCCACGTAGTCCTGGCTGTGCCGCAGTTCAATGGGCTCGGGACATTGCTGGCGGGCACCGATATTGTCGCGACCGTGCCGGACTATGCCGCTGAAGCGTTGACTTCAGCGGGTGGCTTGCGGGCTGAGGAGCCGCCACTGCCGGTGCGCACCTTTGAATTGCACATGGCGTGGCGTGGGTCACAGGACAATGATCCGGGGGAACGGTGGTTAAGGTCGCGGATTCAGATGTTTTTCGGCGACCCCGATAGTCTGTAATTGTGACGTCTGCATGACGGTTCGACTCGATACTGCGATGGAACGTGGGATCTCGTGCACGCAGAAATGCTGAACTAGTGCCGCGCCGACGTTGCAGACCTCATCCCTACTTCCAGAAGATCGACTTAGTTCTTGGAGAGCCGGCATTGTTGTGCCTAGCTAAGTGCTCATCCCTCCAGAAATCTTATAAAGTGTTAGAAATACGTCTGCTTCGGCCACGCCGAGCAAGCCTTCAAAGAAGGTCACAAGGACGGTCTATGGCCGCCAAGGATGAGCAAATGATTGGTCGTGGGTCTGAATGGCGTCGCTGGGAACCGCACATCCATGCGCCGGGAACTGTCCTAAATAATCAGTTTGGCAGCGACTCCCCTTGGGATGTTTACCTCGAAAAACTTGAGACAGTCACGCCGAAAATTGAGGCGCTGGCGGTGACTGACTACTACCTTACTGAGACTTACGAAGAGGTGCTAAGGCAAAAGGCGGCTGGCCGTTTACAAGATGTGCAGCTCATTTTTCCCAACGTCGAATTGCGTTTAGATGTCGCTGCAAAATCTGGCTTCGTCAATTTGCATCTCCTAGTCAGCCCTGAAGACCCGAACCACGTCGCAGAACTGCACCGCATCCTTCAGCGCCTTCAGTTCCAGGCGCACGGCGATACCTTCAACTGCACCCGCCAAGATCTGATTTCGCTCGGGAAGAAAGCCGACACGAGCATTCTCGATGATCGTGCGGCGCTTTCGCACGGTGCCACGCAATTCAAGGTAAATTTTGACCAGCTTCGCCGCGTTATGCGAGAGAGCGATTGGGCGAAGACCAACATCCTCATCGCGGTTGCAGGTGCGACGGGCGACGGAACTTCGGGGTTGCGCCAAGCCGCAGACGCAACCATGCGTCAGGAGATCGAAAAGTTCGCCCACATCATCTTCTCAAGTAGTACGGCACAGCGCGAGTTCTGGTCTGGTCGTAAGGGCGTGACGCTCGACCAACTGAAGGAGCGATATGGCGGTTGCAAGCCCTGCCTCCACGGCAGCGACGCCCACGACCAGAAAACCGTAGGCCAGCCGGTTGAAGAGCGTTATTCGTGGATCAAGGGTGGTCTAGAGTTCGATGCCCTCCGCCAGGCTTGTATCGACCCCGAAGGTCGGGCTTATGTCGGCAGCGAATCGCCGTCCACGGCCATGCCTTCCCAAGTTATCTCGAACATAACTATTGGAGATGCCAGTTGGGCAGCAACTCCGGACATACCACTTAATCCTGGGCTCGTCGCAATCATCGGCGCGCGCGGCTCAGGCAAGACCGCGCTTGCTGACATGATTGCCGCCGGCTGTGACGCAATCACGCCAGGTACTTGGAGTGCGAGCGCAAATATCAGCCCGTCATTTCTCGTCCGTGCCCGCCAGTTGCTTGGCCACGCGACTGCAACGCTGACATGGGGTGGAGGTGCTTCAGTCACACGCTTCCTCGATGGTCGCGATGCAAACGGTCATTTAGCCTTTCCCCGAGCGCGCTACTTGTCGCAGCAATTCGTAGAGGAGCTTTGCTCCTCTGCTGGCGTCTCCGATGGACTTATTGCGGAGATAGAGCGTGTGATCTTTGATGCTCACCCGCAGGATGATCTTGACGGCGCTATCGACTTTGCCGAATTACGGGATTTTCGCACCGCCCGTTTCCAGCAGGCCAGAGAACGGGAGGCTGAGGCAATCGCCGATTTATCCGAGCGCATTGCTACGGAGATTGAAAAGGAAGCTGCTGTCACAGGCCTAGCGCTGCAAGTCACGCAAAAGACCGGCCAGATCAAGAGTTACAACGAAGATCTCGCCAAACTTGTCGTAAAGGGAACTGAGGCGCAGGCCATTCGCCACACCGAGCTCGGACAGGCCGTGCAGACGCTGCGCGGCACGATCCAGGCCTACGGCAATCAGCGCCGGACATTCCTTGCTCTGCAGGATGAGGTCGTCAGCACTCGCAATACCAAAGCCCCCGAGCTGCTTCGCCAAGCCAAGGAGCGGCATGTTCTCAGCGGCCTCAGTCAGGAGCAATGGGATGAATTCCTGCTGATCTATAAAGGCGATGTTGATACGAGTTTGACCAGCTATGTGACATGGTCCGATCAGCAAATCGCAGCGCTCACAGGTCCGGCCATTTCGGCCACTCCGACCAGCGACCCGAACACGCCGCTCTTCCCAGTTACTGCTGACCTGTCCAAATTAACCCTCAATACGCTGTTGGCTGAAATGGCCCGGCTGGAGGTCCTACTAAGCGCCGACAATATCATTCGCGGTCAGTACTCCACCCTGTCAAAGCGCATCGCCCAAGAGAACGCCGCGCTCATCACCCTTCAATCACGCCTAACCGACGCTCAAGGAGCTGGCGCGCGTCGTAAGGAACTTCAAAGCGAGCGCGATGAGGCTTATGGCCGAGTATTTCAGGCGATCATCAATGAGCAGAATTCGCTCTCCGATCTTTATGGACCGCTGATGGCGCGCTTGAATGCGTCCACCGGCACACTTCGCAAGCTCGGGTTCTCGGTTCGCCGCGTCGTGGACGTTACCACCTGGGGAGCTGTGGCTGAAGAAGACCTTCTCGACCGACGGAAGGCCGGTCCATTCCAAGGTCGCGGTGCACTAATCGCTCTGGCGGACACAACCCTACGATCAGCATGGGAAACAGGGTCGGCTGCCGACGTACAGGCAGCGATGGCGAACTTCATTTCGCTATACATGCGCGACCTTCTGAGCCAGGCCCCCTTTGGCCAGAATCAACAAGCAGAGTTTCGTGGCTGGTTGAAGCAGTTCGCGCACTGGCTTTTCGCCACCGATCACATCTCGGTGCGGTACGAAATAGTCTATGACGGAATGGATATCCGCAAACTGTCGCCTGGGACGCGGGGAATCGTACTTCTCCTACTCTACTTGGCACTGGACGATGCTGACGATCGGCCACTCATCATCGATCAGCCAGAGGAGAACTTGGATCCCAAATCTGTGTTCGAGGAGTTGGTCGCCCTGTTTATCGCGGCCAAGGCCAAACGCCAGGTAATCATGGTCACGCACAATGCCAACCTCGTCATCAACACCGATGCGGACCAAATCATTGTCGCCGACGCCGGTCCGCATCCTGCTGGTGGGTTGCCCCCATTCAAATACACTTCTGGCGGTCTTGAGAACACTGCTATTCGCAAGGCGGTTTGCGACATTCTGGAGGGCGGCGAAGAGGCCTTCCGCGAACGCGCACGTCGATTGAGGGTTAGGCTGGATCGCTAACGGCTGCAGCATTGAGCTCTCGATGCATAGATTGATTGTCCGATGTTTGGGAGCAAACATCGGTTTTCCTCACCTTGATGCTTTGCACCGGTATGGACGCAAATTGCACCTGGGTGTGATCCCATCGACCAACGGAAGGATGCAACAGCTCCAATGACGGCCTCCGCTTCTATAGACACTACGGGCCTGCTCACCATATTGGGAGTCATCGCCGCCGTGTGGGCGCTCATTTCTCCTACTGACCGACTCCGGCTTCGCTTCTGCACGACCTGGGTGGATTGGGTCGTGGGTGGATCAGTGCTCTTTCTTGTCCACTACTTAATGTTCGCCCCGGCCTTGGTGCAACTTGGGCTTTACTACAGCTTGGGGCCTTGGAAATGGGGGCTCGACAGTTCCAGTGCGGTGTATCTGCTGCTGCTCTCGGTGGCGCTCTACTTCTTTTGGCGAACACGCTTTCCGACACTGGCCCGAGGGCGAGTTCACGTCTTTCGTGAGCTGATCGAAAATCTGCACCTGACGAAACGCTACGACGAGCTGGTGCTGCTGGTCGAACCCCAACTGCCGACACTCATTTCCCTGACCCAGCAACAGTCTTGGCTGGTGCGCTGGATCGAAAACCGGGGCAATTTCAAGAATGAACTGGCTTCGCTCCTGCGTGGGGAAGCCCCTAAGCCCCCTTCAGCCTGGCGCAAACAGTGGCGCCGCGTGTTGCAAACATTGAAATCAAGATGCGCGGAGCGAGACCAGGCCAGCCTACAAGCCCGGGAGATCCTATTGAATCTGCTCACCTCACCTGACTTGATCGTTCACTTGGCGCAGGCGCACCCACATTTCTGCCTCAAACTGCTGGAGACTGACGAAGCAATACGCTCCGACTTCATAGCGCATTACATCGAAGCATTGCTGGACGCGCCGGGAAGCCGTCTCTATGTCGAGCTGAAAAACAATCAAAATCTAAATGGTGGAAGCCGCTTGTATCTGCCGGAAAGCAATCGGTTACTTCGCTTTTTCTTCGCTGATGCAGCCATGGCGGTGAAGAACGGCTTGGAGGCGGCAATAGGTGACTCAGTATGCCGCCGCTTGGATGAAGACCGGAATCTGGCCGAAAAGCTTAACCAGCCGCTGGGCTCCTACCAGGAGAGTGGGCGGTTTCGCTGTCCAATCAATTCCGGCATCACGCTCTTTGAGATCATGGTGCACGAAGGCATCCACCAGGGACTCCAAGACCATATGTGGCTGCACTACTTTGACAACTTCGCCGAAAAGATCCTCAAGCAAATGTCCGGACCACCCGACGAAGATGCCTATCAGGAGTGGCCGACGCCCTTTCACTATATCCTCTATCGCCTCGTCAGCATCGCCACGGATTGGGCTGAGCAGTGCGCGCGGATGGATGACTCTGAAATCCCGCAGGCAACACGTTCTGCCGGTAATTTTGATCGCCACTACATCTCCAAAGAAGCTACTAAGGTGCTTGGCGCAATGCTGCAAGACATCATTCCGAGTGAGAAGCTATCTGCTTCCTTCAAGACGTATCTGCTAGAAATCGCCATTCGCAGCCATGTGCAACTCCAGGGCGATCCGAAGATGGCAGATGTTGCAGCGTCATTCCTGACCGCCGTGATCCAGGGGGCCAACTTGCCAACAAAGGTCGCCTACCGGCAAGAGCTTCGGAATGTATTCGGAAGTTTAGATTACGCTCTGAGGGACAACGCATCTGCCTTCGAAACAGCGCTGGATGCCTCACTGCCTTGACCCTCTACTGCGCTCAGGTGTCCGCCGCACGGGGGTGGGCCGTGATGGTGGATGACACCAGAGTTGAATCACTCATTCAGCATGTCGGACGTTGGCTGTAGCTACTACTTGATTGAGGCCATAGCCTCTTCGCCATCGCCCTCGTCAATGAGTCGCATCATGGCCTCGCGCAGTTCGCTCGACACGGGTGTGCCGGCGTCCGTGTCGCGAAAGTAACGCATCACGGTGCCCGCAACGATGTCGGCCAGCTGCACGCCGATGGCCTCATGCGATTGCGCAAACTCGATGCTGGCTTCTTCCTCGAACCGGTAGTCAGACTGCGGGATGTAGGGCAGATCCATGGAGCGGCTCAGGTTTTCGGCCGTCATTTTTCCCTGGCGCAGAATGTTCTCCACCTCCAATTGCTGGTCGTGTACCAAGCGGATACCGGCCAAGCGCCTGCTGTAATAGCGATTCATCCTGGCGTAGATACTCGTGAATGACGTTAGGTTCGGCAACATCCAGACCTGTTTCGCATGTTTGTTGAGATCGGGGAGCGGAAGAAACCGCATCCAAGCCTCGCCACCGTTATCACGTTGCTCGCCGTATTCGGCTTCAGCCTCCTGCACCATGTGGGCAGTGCCTTCCGCGATTTGCACGGCCGATCCGGTATAGCCCAGATCTGTAGCCATGTCGCGCAGCACGGCGAATGAGGCGCGGAGCGTCGCGTCACCCGGCGCTAGGCACGAGGCGACGAATGTATCGAGGACGCGTTCGGACGCGTGAAAGTACAGGAAGTCTGCCACCGTGTTCTTTATGGAGTGGAGCTTTACCGACTCGGTATAGCCAAGGCATGCTGGCAAGAGTTGGAACGAGGTGATGCTGGTGCAGATAAAAACGCTTGTCGACCACCTCGATGAAAAGCGGAGCACGCTGATCAAGCAATCCATGGATGACTTCGGCCGAAAATCTGGCTTGGCTGTCAGCGACTTAGACTTGAGTTCGCCGGCAGAAATGCGGTGACGGCTTCGCAGCTCATTGATGCGATCGCCCCAGTCATGACCGTCCTCAAGACCAATGCCGGCCAGGGCAAAGTAGGGCTGGCCCTTGAAGTCGTAAGCATTGCCGCTGTTGATCATGTCACCGCTGTGGCCGCTTTCATCAATATAGACGGTGGTCATGTTCTGTCCCTGAAATGGTTCGCCTTCGGATACATAGCGCATTCTGAACGCGCGCTCGACCTAGTGTTAAGGATCGGGCGCGTTTGCGCCTTCCTTTGAGCTGGCGGCTTTTGGTGTCTTCCTGCCACCTCTGCAGAACGTCAATGTCCCGTTGCAGTTGGAAGAACGACTCTTTGATCAAAGTGCGCCAAAGAGCCTGCTGATCCGTTGATTCAACTGTCTTTGACCATGAGGTCGGTGCGCTGCCAATGCTAGAAATCTCCCCCATGGTTTCCATGAATTAATTTCAGAAAAGGGTGAAGAATTTCTTTCTGCACAGCATGATTATCTCCGTAAAATTTCCTTTCTTTAATTTTACAGAATCGCGCACTTCATCAATTACTTCTTCGATTATGTACTCTTCGCCCTGGTACGTGTATTCGCTTGGCACGACTACCATTAAGATGCGTTTGTCTTGATAGTTTTTATCGTGTTTATCTTCGATGGCTTTTGTAATCCTGGCGGCAAGAGTATCGGCTTCCTGCTTCAGGTACGCCATTGTCTTTAGTGGAAATATGCCGTCGTGCGTCTGGCTAGCTAACGAGTGCAAAAGATAATCGTTTTTCGGGCACCCCAGAGTGATCTCTATTATTATTTCTTGGTTGTTTTTATCATCAGTGATTTTAGCATCGAAATTCTCTTTTTCTGTGCCAAGTTCAAGAATGGCATGATCTGGTATCGACCTCCTCATCAAAAAATAATTAATAGGCAAAAACTCTTCTCTCAGGTATTTATTTGCCCGATATTTGTTTGAGAAAAACCCATCTGGCGCATGGATGTAGCTAAAATCGCTGCTTGAATTTATAGATAGGTGACCCTGTATTAATCTCTTGAATTCAACTACAGATATCGGCTTCTTGAATACACCAAGATCGATATCGTCTTTTTCATATGATTTTTCTTTTGGTGGCCGGTATGAAGCTTCTAGTGAATACTCAGCATTTAAAACCAAGCCAGAATAGTGCACTGCCAGATCGGGGTGTAGTGAAAAGTTTTTGTTATGATTATTTAGTACACCCCTTCCTTTCATATTAGGGAATGAGTCTATAATTTTCCTCACCCCACTTAATAGGAGATTGGTTAATTCGTCTCTTTTCTTACAGTCCGATTCAAGAAAGCTGAAGCCCCATAAAAATGCACCCTCAACGAAAATGTTCTCGTACTCATATACATACACCTTTACGCCATGTACTTTTCCAAATTTCTGGAGACACTCATTTATCAGGCTATTGAATTGTCTATATTTTTTCCATCCTAACTCGCAATAGGGTGGGCCTTGATCGAAAAATATGAAAGAGTGTGATTGCTGTTCTCCTTTCTTCAGGAATTCGGCGTTATCGAACATCTTTGCTGTCCTCGCGTTAATTGGCTTTGCTGAGCAAGCCAGTCTTTCCATGTCATTTGTCAGATGTCCTTCAGCATCGCTGCTAAAACGATCAGGCCGTCTTACGTGCATGAAGGAGACGTCTTAAGCCGCCCCCCTTGCTACATCAGCCTCCTCAGCTGCCCCTAAACAGCTTCTCGACAGCCGAGGCCATTCTCCCCAAAGCATTGATAACACCACCTAAGATAAAATCAAGTGCTCGTCCGTAGCCTGCATGGACGTTTGCGGTATCGAATCCAAGCTCTTACAGTGTCGCCAAGCAGCGATCAACGTCCTCGTGCGCATCGGCGATTCTGAAATCGTTATTCAAGAACAAGGAGGCCATGGATTCACTGCGATCGCTCCAATCCACAGGCTCCCTGGCTGAGGCGAAGGCATCGTTTGCCTCATCCTGAGCATTTAGCCCTTCTAGAATGTTCAAGAGTGCCTGCAACAGCCGAAGGCTTCTCAGGTCCCTGACAGTCCCCGTCGGACATCCAGCCTGCTCCAACAATAACTTGAGTATCTGTTGGGAATGCGCTGCCACAACTCGTGCAAGCCTTTGCAGCGGGCGAGGAACATATGCTGAGCCATGTTCAACGATGCCACCTGAGCCGACCGATCGAGCGCCGGATAGGCAAGCCAACCGTCGGCTGCCACCTCGGCAGGACCAAAGCCGGTCAGCTCGACAATCGATTTGTTCAGTCCTACCAGCCCGTCACCCTATCGTAAAAGCACCTCAAGCAACCGCTGTACCTTAGCGACCACATATTCTTCTAGGTCCAACCGAACCAGCCAAACTGTTACTAGGATATCAGACGCAGGACAATCCAGAGCGCGCAGTCTCTCTCGGATCGACGCCTGACCATTGTGGCCATTAGCGTCGTCCTTGAGACGCACACATACCTAGTAATACTCTCACGAGAAAAGAATGTTTTGCATATGGAAACGATCAGACAATGAGCGACCTATTCGATGTTGACGGTTCCAATCTCGATCTGCGGTTCGAGAACCTGAAGGCCGCCGAAAGCCCGGTTGAGCAGCAGCTTCGCGTCACACTGCAAGAGATGTGGACTCACTACGAGCCCTATGCCGATCCAGACTTCCGCCAGGGATTCGCACGTGACGTGGATGGACGCTTCTGGGAGATGTATCTGGGTTGCACACTTCTTGAGGCGGGGCGCACATTGTTGCCCGTCGCCGACCGTAAGCGCGAAGGCGGCCAGCCCGACCTATGCGTGCTTGAAGAGAGTCGCCGTATCTGGATCGAAGCTATAGCTCCAGACGGAGGCGCTGCGGGACCAGACCGGATTGTGCGTCCTGTGCCGATCAATGAGGGCGGTGGCCTTATTGCTGCGCCGATCCGTCAAGCGCAACTTCGAACCTCCGGGGCATTCTGGACCAAAGCAAGGAAGATCAGCCGCTATATCGTACAGGGCGTGATCGCCCCGGAAGACGCTCGCATCGTCGCGATCAGCGCCAGCCGGTTCGGCATCTATGTCCCCGAACATCCCTTACCACTCATCATGACGACGCTGTTCCCCATCGGCGATGCTTTCCTCACTATCGATCGCGATACAGGCGATGTCATCGAAGAAGGCTTTCACGTCTCTCCCTTGATCCACCGAGAACGGAATCCGATCCCGCGCTCGGCATTTCTTGACGAGCGCTTCGCAGATATCTCTGGCGTGATCTGGTCACGGGTTGGTCTTGGCAACCTCTCGCGTCAGGTTCGGCCAATCACCTATGTTCACAATCCCCTGGCACAGGCGCCATTGACCGTGAATTGGGGCGTCTGGGACCGTGAGTTCGTGACCATCCGCCAGATCGACAGCTGGGAGTCCACCGACATCCTTGCCGCAACGGAGTCCTTGTGAAGAGGAACTTGAATTCGCGCACCTGCTACATACAGGGCTAAGAGGCCGACCATGTCCGCAACCGGCGAAACTCGACTTTTCACCTTAATCAGCCAGCGCCAATTCGAGCTCTATGCCCTGTCGCTCGAACACGGTCCCAATTTCGACCCCGCACATATTTTCAGTGCCTATCAGGTCGGAACTGGTGGCGTAACCGGCTGCATTCTGCTTGATCCAACGAAAGGGGCTTTCACCACTCTGGCCATGCGCCGACGCATCGACCACTGTTGGATCAAAGTAGATGAAAGCGGGCCCTACTCCACACCCGAGGCTGCACTAGACCGACTCAGCGTCGCTATGCGTGCCAGTGATCCACCGGAAGCATTGCTGCCAGGAGTCCGGCGTCGCCCGCATTTGCTGAAACCGGGGTCGCGTGGGACGTCTCCAGAGTTCCAGCTACTGACAACCACGATCTACCATCTGCCGGCGCTCATGGCGGTCGGCGAATGCTACCTCTCGCTTCCCAACCCCGACGCCAATTTCGTCTCGGATTTTCAAACCAACAACTTCGCGTCCCGTCTGTTCGAGCTCTACCTTTTCAGCTGCTTTCGTGAGCAGGGTTTGAACGTCCGACAAGACCATGTCTCTCCCGACTTCTTGATCGAGAAGGAAGGTAACGCATGCTGGATTGAGGCAGTTACAGCAAACTCCGAGCTTCCACGCGCCGGCGGCATCGGAAAATGGGTTCATGCCCCAAAGGATCGCATTGAACGGCTGACAGGCAACCCGGCGGAACGATTCGCAAAGACGATGCGCGGCAAGCTCCAGCGCAACTATCATGAACTGGACCATGTAAAAGGACAGCCGTTCGCCTTAGCGATCGCCGACTTCCATGATTTCGGCTCCATGATTTGGAGCCGCGAGGCTCTCCCCACCTACCTTTACGGCTTACGCGCGGAAGTCACTGGAGATGGCACTGATCGTAGTGCGATTGGAGTGCCGATCCTAAATCTGACAGGCCAACACAGCATTCCTGCTGGGCTCTTCCGCGACCCAAATTTCGCACACCTCTCGGCCGTCATCTTCAGTAATTCTGCAACGCTCGCCAAATTCAACCGCATGGGTTTCTTGGCAGGATGGCGACCGCCCGGGCTGACGATGATCAGACGCGGCATTCTCTTCGACCGAACTCCGGGCGCATTAGAGCCTATCGATTTCAACCTTGCCGTCGACAGTGCCGAATACCAAGCACTTTGGCCGTGGGGCGAAGCTTGGTGTCAGGAACTTGAAGTGTTTCACAACCCATTGGCAACACATCCCATCCCGTTTGATCTCATCCCCGGCGCGACCCACTGGTTTGAACGCGATGGCGACATCGAATGCAGCACGATTTGGGCGAACTCAGTCATCTCATCGATCACTCATCTACAGATGGACGGCAAACCCGCTGTGACGAGCAAGCAGCGTGACCGTCGCCAACCACCTGCCCCCACGAGCACAGAATAGACAACGACAATGACGAGTGAGCCATTTGATCGGACGATCATCCTACATCTCCTCCGCGGCGCCGTGCCCGAGCGAGCCGATGAAATCAGCGGTCTTTGGAGCCAATACGGCCATGCCGTCGAGGTCGCGCCAAGTAGAAAGGGCGTGACAATGAATGCCAACAGGAAACGTATCCAGTTCGACACTAAGACGATCGACTTGTTCTGGCTGCTTGGCTTCAGCTCGTGGCGGGCGATCGAAGTGTACGCACCAGCCTTAGTTGTCGCGACATCCAGTGGGTTACCTCTCGACCAAGCCCTCAGTGGCGATGAAGAACGCGGCCAATATGAATTCGACTACAAGCAGCGCATCGCCGCCGCCCAGTCGCTCATCACAGCCGAACAGACCTCAGACGTATCCTGGCCGGTGGACATCCCCCTGCCGAGCGCCGACCGTGATGGCCTGGGCAACATTCAGCACATGGCGGCATTCGACCTTGTTGCGCTCGCCTTGGCCTTCGCCCTGCTACACGAATTCCAGCACGTCATGTTCTGCGCCGATAACCGCGCGCCCTCTACGCGACCTGAAGAGGAAATCGCCTGCGACACATATGCCCGAACTTTCATGACAAGCGAGCTCGCCGCCTATGCGAAGGCACACGGACACGATTTCGCCCAGGTCCAGAACAAGCGTGCGATGGGCATCACGCTCGCCGCCGTCATCGTTCATGCGATGACGCCGCCCCATGCTCGTTGGGGCAATAGCGAATATCCACCGATCACCGAACGGCTGACAGCAATGATCCGTGGCTACACTCTACCAGCCGATTCATCATTCTGGGCCTTCACGGCCTGTGTCCTAATCGCGCTTATGCGGCAGGAAAATCTTCCGCTCGACATTGTCGCCTACTCGAACAAAGAAATGGTCGAAATGCTACTCGACCGGCTCGGTTGAAGGCTTAGGGGAAATAACTTGCCGGTCTATTTCATTGGCGAAGATGAAAACGGATGCTCTCCTATCAAGATCGTGGTGGCGAAGAACATCGAGGAGCGTAAGCGCAATCTCCAGACCGGTAACCCTCTTGACCTGAAACTGCTCGGATGGATCGAAGTAGCCCATGCCTTTCAGCTTGAACGCCAGCTTCATCAGCACTTCGAGTCGACCCATGTGCGCGGCGAGTGGTTCGCAATAGAGCCTGCAGAGATCTTGCCCATTCTCATGCGCGCTGGCCTAGACGGATTTGTCGCCAAGAATGCTGATGCGTTCCAAGTCATTGGCTATGACCGTGACGCTGTGCCGGAGTATCTTGGGGTATGGGAATGGAGCGACCTTGAGATCTATGAATGCTGCCCCTACTGCGGCTGCCTGTGCGGCATGCACTTTCAAGATGCATCACAGATGTACCACTGTCTGAACTGCGACACGCTAACGGACTTTTCGGACTTGGACCCACGCAACGAAGACTTGGACGACTGAGCCATGACTGACAAGGAACTTAGTGCAAGTGAACAATGGCTTGAAGCCCGAGCCCCCGGCTTTCGGCGCCTACCAGATCTTGATCGCCGCGTCATATTCGACTTCGCCTTTCTTTGGAGTCTTTTCGAGGCACAGATCATGGAGAACCACGCCCGGACTGATCGCATCCGCGATCGAATAGATGCCTGGATTTTGGACGGAACGCTAGAAGCTGAGCTCTTCGAGGGGGAGCTTGCCTATTTTCGGAATCGTTACTATGCCGATGGTGAATTGACTCACCATTTCCTTCACCTGAAACTCCGGCCCTCAGACCACCTTAGTCTCGTTCAGGAGGTTGTTGAAGGGGTGAACGACACCCCACGCGACCGAATGTTAGCTCTCCTGATGATCGTCTGGCGCCTACGCAACAATCTCTTCCACGGTGAAAAATGGGCCTATGAGCTTCGCGATCAGCTCGAGAACTTCAGTCATGCGAACAGCGTTTTGATGCGAATACTCGAACGCCATGGCCGGCTCGGCTAACACTCCATCCGAATCCATCTTGATCTCTGTCAGAAATCGCCCCGCGCGATCGCTCGCAAATCGGATGCAACTGGGGGCAAAATTGGGGGCATATTTGATATTTTTCTGTCTAAAAATGTCGTTTTAGAGCCAAGTCAAAATGTTCTTCGGCGACCCGGACAGCCTATAAAGCAACAGCACCGCCGGGCATCACACCGAACTCGTCACTTCGCTCCGAATAGATTGCAATCGACCGGGAACCGGCTCATCGCTGGCGATCGGCCTTGGGCCTTGAATCACGGCCAGGCGCCCGGTGCTCGGCGAGCTTTTTTTGCTCTTGTTTGAATTGCTGTTGCCAGCGTGCCAGCGCCTCAGCCCCGTCCGATGCCTGCACCGCCATTGGCACAGACACGATCATCCCGAAAAGCGTCCAGATAAGGAGTTGCTTCATTTCATCTCACCTTCGTTGTTTTAGCTGAAACTGGTTCGGATATCGGCACGCTGGTATTGGTCGAGCAACCGCGCCAAATCCCGGTAACAAGCAGCCAGGTCGCGGGCACCAAGGCGGATCAGTGATCTCGACGTACGCCGGGCCTGGGCCGCGCTGATCGCTGAATCGAAGGCATATCTGGCAATACGCCGATCGCCCGCTTGCACACACCTGGCGATTGACGAATCAGGCTCCAGGTCGCGTGTCTTGCGGTGCAGCAACCTTAACTGTCGACCCAGTTGAAGCGAGACGGCACCGGCCTCATCGGCGCCCGACAGCGCTTGCAGGGCAACCATCCGGTGCTGTTGCGTGGCCTGCCACTTCAGAAGATCCATGCGGTGCCAGCGACGCAGTAACTGGCGCGTGTCTTTGTGCAGCGCGGTCCTCAGGACGTCGGCGTGGCTGGCGGGTTTCCCCGGCAGCAACTGGAAGGCCAGCAGGCAGATAGCGAGCGTCACCATCCAGGCCAGGGCTTGATTCACGAAGTCAGCGAAGTCGTATTGGGCGGTCCCGGCGGTGCCGACCAGGGTGTTGAACGTAATCAGGTAGGCGACGCCTTGCAGGGCATGGCGCGGCCGGGTCGTGGCATGAATCCCGACCGCCCAGAACGCAACCAGCACCACCGTGAGCAACCCGAACCCGCTGATGTGCGGCAACAGCAGGAACTTGCACCCCGCCGCTGCCAGGATTGCGTAGAAGGTTCCCCTGGCAAGGCTCGCAATACCTTGCTCGGGCGCCGCGCTGGTGGCCAGCAAGGTGCAGAACGGACCCAGTACGGCCAGCAAGGTTGGCCCCTGGTCCCAGCCGGTGAGGTACCAGACAGCACCGGTCGCCAGCGTGGCCAGCAACGCTCGCACACCGTTACGCAGTGCAGCGCCGTAGTGTCGGTGAAACCCCACGGCGCGGGCCGGCGGCAGGGGCGCGCGCTCAAGGCAGGCAAAACTCGACAAGGCGCTGGCCAGTTCGGCCAATGGTTCATTCAGACGCCGCTGGCTCGCGCCTGGTTCAAGGCTGGCTTGCAGCTCCCGGACACGATCGGCCGCCACGCAAAACCCGGGCATGGCTTCAGCCAGCTGGCGCAACTGTGCGCCGATTCCAGCGTGCGAAGGTATCGCGCATTCGTCGAGCACCACGGCATGCAGATACGCAAGTCCTGCCTGCAGGGTCGCCAGCCTGGCGCGGATCAGCACCGACTCGCCCCGACCAATCCCGAGAAGGTCGTCCACTTTGCTGATATCGATTGCCAGCGGGTCCTGCGCACGCGCCGGCCCGCCGTCAAACCGCACGGCCAATAACCGCAGGGTGCGCGACGAGACGTCGCGAAGTGCCATGGTCAGTGTGCGCTCGACGGTCTTGCGGCTGAATAATGTGGCCACCAGGCTCAGGCTCAACACCCCCAGAACAACGGTCGTGCCCCGTCCGACGATATGTTCGAAACCTTGCTGCGGCGCGACGATGGCGGGCCCCAGGGCCAGGCAAACGGTGTAGCCGGCGACCACCGCCGCCGTGGCCTGGTAGTGCCGAAACACGGTCATGGCGCCGACACAAAGGCCCAGCCATACCCCGATCCCGAGGATAAACAGCAGCATTTGCTGGGCGAACAGACTGGTCAGGACCAATGCCACAGCCAACCCCACGAGGGTGCCCAGTGCCCGGTGGAAGCCCTTGCCAACCACTGCCCCCTGCAGCGGATGGATCAGCAACAACACGGTTGAGGCGGCCGAGAACGGCGAATCCAGGTGTAATCGGAACCCCAGCCACAGGGCCAATGAGGCCGCCAAAAGACTACGCAGCACATAGCCCGAGGTAGCAGCTTCCCATGCCCCCAGCATGCGCAGTGCACGGAGCATCACATGAACGCCTGAAGCCACTGCACCAGCCTCCAGCGCGGCGCCGTGCCCTCCTCGGCAACCTCGATGCTGGCGGTCATCCCCGCCGCCAGCTCCACACCGGGCGGCACCTTGTCCAGTTCAATCCGCACGGGCACGCGCTGGGCCAGGCGTATCCAGCTGAACGTAGGCGCCACCTGGGGCAAACCACTGTTACTGCGCAGCTCGTTACCGTCGGCAATGCCCCGACCAATGCTCGCCACATGCCCTTCGAGCAGCGGTGAAAAACCCATCAGCTTGATGGACGTCGCAGCCCCCACCCGAACACCGGCCAGCTTGGTCTCCTCGAAGTAACCGGTGACCCAGAAGCTATGGCTATCGACCACAAAGATATTGGTCTCGCCCGCTGCCGCGTAGTCACCCGGCTGCAGCCGCAACTGGGTCACATAGCCGTCGACCGGCGAACGAATCGTCGTGCGGTCCAGATCCAGCCGCGCATGGGCCAGTTGGCTGCGGGCCGCATCCAGGCGCGCCCTGGCCACCGCCAGGTCCCGGGCTGCGTTGTCGGTTTCCTCCCGCGCAATCGCATCGCCGAGCTGGTTGCGGCGTTTGAGCTGTGCACTGCGCTGCTCGAAAACACTGCGCGCCTCGGCAAGCTCGGCCGTGCGCTGTTGCTGGGCAAGCAAGTAGCTGCTGCGATCGATCTGGTACAGCATCGCGCCCTTGGCGACCCACTGGTTGTCGCCCACCAGCAGGTGTTCGACCTGGCCGGACACCTCGGGGGCAATACGGATAACTTGCGCGCTGACACGCCCGTCCCGCGTCCAGGGGGCCAACTCATAGGCACGCCACAGTTGCGTGCAGAACAGCAATGCGGCCAGCCCGAGCACCAGGGTGACGAGGGTCTTGAGGATGTGTTTGATGATCATCGCGCTGCCCTCAAAAGCTCAGAACCAAGGTCGAGAGCACGATCAGCGACACAAAGAAACGCGCCAGGCTGGGGTGCCAGGCCCAATCCAGCCAGCGCCGCAGGGCCCGCTCCAGTAGCCCGTACACCAGGGCTGCAACGCCGACGTAGAGCAAGAACGGAGGAATGTAGAGGTGGGCAATCGTGATTTCGCTGAGCATCGGTTGAATCTCGCAGTCGGCAATCACCTTGATCGCCTTGATGAAGATGGTAGGGACTGCAAGGTCGTGCCGATATTGAGTATGCTGCCAGGATATAATCAATTTCAGACAATCGAGGCGGTGCAACATGGGCGAGATGAAGCTCCAGGGCGTTGATCAATTCGAACTGGACAGTTTTGATCAGCCCGCCGTCGCGTTGATGCTCGGCAGCCAGCGCAACGACACCGAATTCCCCGTGCACAGCCACCGCAAAGGCCAACTGGTGGTGGCGTATCACGGCGGTATCGTGTGTACCGTAGAGGATGGCGTGTGGATGGTGCCGTCGGGCTTCGGCGTGTGGATTCCGGGCGGTATCGCCCACAGCAACCGGGTGACCGCCAACGGCAGGATCGGCTATCTGTTTGTCGAGCCCGGCGCCGCCGCGCTACCGGAGAAATGCTGCACGCTGGTGCTTTCGCCGCTGGTCCTGGCGTTGATCCTGCACCTGAGCGCCCAGCCCCAGGATTATCCGCCTGCCTCTGCCAATTCGCGCGTGGCGAGCGTGCTCCTTGAACAACTGGAACTGGCTCCTTCGGAGCAGTTGTACCTGCCGCTCCCCGCTGCTACGCAGTTGCGCTTCATCGCCCGCGGCCTGGCCCAGGCCCCGTCAAACCGTTGCACCATGGCCCAGTGGGCACGCCAGGTGGCCATGAGCGAGCGCTCCCTGGCCCGCCTGGTCAAGAGCGAAACAGGCCTGACTTTTGGCCAATGGCGCAAACAATGGCAAATCATCGTGGCCTTGCAGAGCCTGGCCGAAGGCGAGTCGGTGCAACGAACCGCCGAGGCGCTGGGGTACGAGTCGGTCAGTTCGTTCATCAGCATGTTTCGCAAGACACTGGGCTCGTCGCCGGCGCGCTACATTCGCCGTACGGCAACGCGCTAGCCTCAAGGTGCCTCAATCACTGCCAACTGCTCCGCCAACAACCCCGGCAATCGCGCCTGCAAAAAACCGACCCACGTCCGCACCTTGGCATCCAGAAAGCGCCTTGATGGATACACCGCGAAAATGCTCCGCTCCCGTAGCCGATATCCGGGCAACAGCCGCACCAGCGAGCCCTCGCGCAGCGCCGGGTTGGCGCTGAAGAACGGCAACAAGCTGATGCCCATTCCTTCCTGCGTCGCCTTGACCATCGCATCCGCGACATTGGTCCTGAAGGTGTCACCCGGCGAAATCGCAATCTCGCTCTCTTGCCCCTTGAACAACCACGCATCCTCCTGGAAATCCTGCAGATGCAACCGTCGATGCTGCATCAACTGCTGCGGATGCTCGGGCACGCCGTACCGGGCCAGATACCCCGGTGCCGCACAGGGCACACTGAACAACTGCCCGATCGTCTGACTGACCAGCGCCGAATCCGGCAACGAATGGGCGATGGAGATCACCACGTCGTGACCCTCTTCAAGCGGGTCCGGGTTGTGCTGGGACAGGGTCAACTCAATGGACACGTCCGGGTATTGCTCGCTGTAGCGGGCAATCAGCGGCGTGATCAGCACCCCCAACCCGCTCATGCAATGCACCCGCAATCGCCCGCGCGGGTTGAGGTGCGCGCCGCTGGCTTCTGCCGTGGCCTCCCTGACGTCTTCAAGAATGTCGCGACAGCGCAACAGAAAGCGCTCGCCCGAATCGGTAAGGCCCAGGCGTCGGGTGGTGCGTTGCAACAGGCGGGTCTGCAGGTGTTTTTCCAGCTCGCAGATCAACCGTGATACGTGTGCCCCGGACAGGTCCAGCGCCTCGGCCGCTGCGGCAAAGCTGCCAGTGTCGACAACCCGGGCAAACACCCGCATGCCATTGAGCAAATCCATCAACATTGCCCCTCGATTGCTACGTGATACGTACGAGTCATTCACCTGTTCCTGTCTTTATCCCGCTGCGGCAATCACTAAAATGAACCCTACTCACAGAGGAACTCATCATGAATATCAAATGGCTCAGCCTGCTCCTGTTTTTCACCGCCGCCGGCGCCATGGCGGCCGGCAGCAATGAAGCGCTGGATATCCAACACGTTGTTTCAATCACGCCCGTGCCGGGCAGTTGCCAGGTAGAACCGGCGACCATGGTGTATCTCGACAGCCAGGGCGCCAGCCATACCGTCCACTACCAGGTCATGGGCACGTGCCAGGGCGGGGTTTAAAGCAGCTTCCAGGTGTAACTGAGGATCAGCCGGTTCTCGTCGATGTCGCTGCGGTAGTTTGAACGGGCCATGACATTGCGCACCCGAATGCCCAGACCGCTCAATGTGCCGCTTTGCACCACATAGCCGATATCCAGGTCGCGCTCGCGATCCTTGCCTTCATAGCCCGCGCCGGTGGTCACGTTGTTACCGGTGATATAACGCACGGTGGTGGTCAGCCCCGGAATGCCCAGCGCCACGAAGTCATAGTCGTACCGCACTTGCCAGGAGCGTTCGTCGGTGTAGGCAAACTCGTAGGTGGGTACTTCGTTGCCCAGCGGCGTGATGTTGGCGAAGACCCGCGGGAAGGCACTGTCGCCATACATGGCTTGATAACCGACGTAGAAGATATGGCCGCCATGCTTGGCCGACAGCAGCGAGAAAAACGCCTGGTTGTCGATCTTGCCGAGCAGTTTGTCGCCGTCTTCCCGGGCATCGTAGTAGCCGAGGTTGGCGCCGAGCGTCCACTCACCCATTGGCTGGCTGTGCTTGAGGCCGACAAAGTCCTGGCGGTAGATGTCCTTGAGTTGGCCATGCCAGTAGCTGACGCTGGTGCGGTTGGTGTTGAAGGCGTAGTCGCCGCCGACGTAGTTGAACCCATCACCTTCAGCGCCGCGTTGCGGCACATGGCCGAGCATGGCGATCATTTTCTCGTCGCCGGCTTCGTTGCGCAGGCTGGTGGTGGTCAAGTGCCCGGCCTGTAGCGCAAGGCCGGCGATTTCGCCGGAGCTGACACTCACGCCCTGATAGCTCGGCGGCAGCAAGCGGATATCGCTGAAGGCCAGCACCGGCAGGTTCGGTTGCAGTTCGCCGACCTTCAATTCGGTCCTGGAAAACCTGGCCTTGAAGGTCAGGCCCAAACGGCTGTAATCATTCGGGGCGCTGCCGTCGCCCTTGACCGGGAGCAGGCCGGTATTGGTGCGGTCCGGGCTGCTGTCGAGCTTGAGGCCGAGGGTGCCCAGGGCATCCAGGCCAAAGCCCATGGGCCCCGGCGTGTAGCCGGATTTATAGGTCAGGATAAAACCCTGGCCCCACTCCTCTGCCTTTGATTGCTTGTTGGCGCCGACGATGTCCGAGAAATCGCGGCTGAAGTAATAGTTGCGCGCCTGCAAGGTGGCGGTGGAGTCCTCGAAAAACCCGCCCTCGGCCGCCGTCGCCGCAAGGGGCACGCCCAACAGGGATAGCCAGATACGTTGTGTGTTCATGTCGTTGCTCTTAGTTATTGTTATCGACAGTTACTGCGCCGGGGCGGCGATCACCTCCTGCCGGCCCCGACGTTCATTCAGCGCATACGCCGTCATTGCCAGCACGGCGATGGCCCCGGGGATGGCAAAGGCCATGAAGTTCAGGTGCAGCGGCAGTTCAATCCCCATCAGCACGCCGCCCAGCAGCGGGCCGACGATGGCGCCGATACGACCGATACCGGAAGCCCAGCCCAGGCCGGTGGCTCGAATGTTCAAGCCATAGAGTTGTGCGGCGCCGGCGTACAGCAGGATTTGCGTGCCGATGGTGGTGGCGCCGGCAAAAAAGATCAGCAGGTACAGGACCGGCATCGGGCTCTTGATACCCAGCAGGCTGATGGAGAGCAGCGCGGCGATAAAGAAACCGATCACCACCTTCACCAGGTTAAGCCGGTCACACAGCCAGCCACCGACAAGCGCCCCGGCGATGCCGCCAAAATTCAGCGCCAGCAGGAACGACAGGCTCGATCCCAGGCTGTAACCGGCACCCGCCATCAGTTTGGGCAGCCAGGAACTCAGGGCGTAGACCATCAACAGGCAGCAGAAAAACGCGACCCAGATCGCCGCCGTCCTCAAGGCCAGGCCGTGTCGGAACAACTCCAGCACCGAAGCGCCCTTGCCTTTACCGGCGCTGACGAGCAGTTGGTCTTGCGGGTCGATCCGGGTCTGCGGCGACAGGCGCTTGAGCAGCTCACGCGCCTGTTCCTTGCGGCCCTGGCGAATCAGGAACCCGATGGACTCAGGCAGCCAGTACACAATCAACGGCATCAGCAGCAGCGGGATCGCCGCGGCGAAGAACATGGACGACCAGCCAAAACGCGGCAGCATGAAAATCCCCACGCCGGCCGACAGCATGCCGCCCAGCGAGTACCCGCCAAACATCACCGCCATCAGGATGCTGCGCATTTTCTTCGGTGCGTATTCGGTAATCAGTGCGGCCGCATTGGGCATCAGGCCGCCACAGCCGAGCCCGGCAATAAACCGGCAGATTCCGAACTCAGTCGGGTTGCTGGCAAAACCGTTAATCACCGTGGCGACGCTGAACAAGGCAAAGCAGATGGCGATGCCTTTGCGGCGACCGAACTTGTCGGCCAGGCTGCCGAAGACCAGCGCGCCGAACATCATCCCGAACAGCGCATAACTGCCCAGAGCGCCGGCCTGCAGGGGCGATAGTCCCCATTCCTTCATGATCGACGGCAAGACCACGCCGTAGATGAACAAGTCATAACCGTCAAAGATCAACAGCACAGCACACAGGCTGACCACCAGCCAGTGGAAACGATTGAAATGGGCATTATCGATAATCGAATTGACGTCATGGGTACGCATGGCAGTGCTCTCATTATTGTTGTTGTGAGTCAGTGTCTGCAGGTACGGCGCTGGGTCAGCCGAGGTCGCCGCCTCCTACCGGCAAGGTAACGCCCGTGATGTAGGAGGCCTCATCAGAGGCCAGAAACAGAATCGCGCCGGCTTGTTCGTCGATGCTGCCGTAGCGCTTCATCGGGCTGCTGTCGAGGGTCTGGTCGACGATCTGCTGGTACCAGACGCGCTCCTGGTCGCTCTGGGGCTGGCTGTTGCGCGGGATCCGCCGCGGTGGGGCCTCGGTGCCACCGGGTGCGGTGGCGTTGACCCGAATGCCGCTGCCGGCGGTCTCCAGGGCCAGGCACGCGGTCAAGGCGTTGACGCCGCCCTTGGCCGCGCCATACGGCACACGGTTCACTCCGCGCGTGGCCACGGACGAGACATTGACGATGGCACCGCTGCCCTGCTCCAGCATGTAGGGCAACACGCAATGGCAGCACCACAGGGTCGGGAACAGCGAGCGGCGCACCTCGGCTTCGATTTCGTTCTCGGCGTAGTGCTCGAAGGGCTTGGCCCAGATAGTCCCGCCGACGTTGTTGACCAGGATGTCGATACGCCCGAACCGCGCCTTGGCAGCGGCCATCACACGGGCACATTCGGCATGCTGCTCCAGGTCGGCGGTGAGGATCAGCGCCCGCTCATGCTGCAATTCATGCACGAGTTCCGAGCGATCGACGGCCACCAGCCAGGCGCCCTCTTCCAGCAAACGCTCGGCAACCCGCCGACCGATGCCCTGGGCGGCGCCGGTCACCAGCGCAACCTGGGTGTTGAAACGTGGAGTCATGGGGGATTCCTCAGGCGGCGTCGCCGGTGACGATGGCGTTGGGGGTGAACTTCTCGTAGTGGAAGCTGGCGGGGGTGACGCCCTGGTTCTTGAAGTGCTGGCGTACCGCGTCGACCATCGGTGGCGGCCCGCACAGGTACACATCCACGTCGCCATCGTTCAGCACGTCAGCGGCCATGTGCTGGGTGACATACCCCTGCCGGGGGTGCGCGGTCTGGGGGTCGGCCACGCAGGTGACAAAACCGAAGTTGGGCAGGCGTTGGGCGAACGCCTCCAGCGCCTCGACCATCACCAGGTCCTGGTCCCGCGTCACGCCGTAGATCAGCGTGACCGGCCGGGTTTCCTCGCGTTCGGCCAACACTTCAAGCATCGACAGGAACGGCGCCAGCCCCGTACCACCTGCCAGCAACAGCAGTGGCCGCGCCACTTCGCGCAGGTAGAAACTGCCCAGCGGCCCGGTCATCGGCACCGCGTCGCCCGGCTGGGCACGCTCCAGCCAGCCACTCATCAACCCGCCGGGCACATGCTTGATCAAAAAGCTCGCGCGTTTGTCGCCAGGGCGACTGCTGAAGGAATACGCGCGGGTCTGCCCACTGTCGGGCACGCCGATATTCACGTATTGCCCCGGCAGGAACACCGGCGCCTGATCCAGTTCGAAGCTGACTTCCAACGCGGCATCGGCATGCCGGGTAATGCTCGCCACCGTCGCGGCAAATTGCGCGGTGCCGGTCTTGCAGGCACCGGACGGCACCGGCACGGCAATCACGCAGTCCGACTGCGGCACCATCTGGCAGGTGAGCACCTGGCGCTCAGCGGCTTCATCCTCGCTCAGGGCGTCTTCGATGTAGTCGTCGCCCAAATCATAGGCGCCGGTTTCACAGCGACATTTGCAGGTGCCGCACACACCGTCGGAGCAGTCCATGGGCAGGTTGATACGTTGGCGAAAGGCCGCGTCGAGGACCTTTTCACCCACCTTGCAGTCGATGAAACGGGTTACCCCGTCCTCGAAGTTCAGGGCAATGGAGTACGTCATGGGCGTGTCCTCAGATGTGGTAGATATCGATGACCTGATGGATGTAGTCGTTTTTCAGCACCACCTTCTTGCGCGTGATCAGCGGCTGTTCGGCGCGGATGTCGAGGCGATAGAACGAGGTACCGAAGTACGTATCCGTGGTCTTGTAGCGATGGCTGAGGGTTTGCCAGTTGAAACGCAACTCCACGTGCTGCCCGTCGTCGGCCAGCACTTCGAGGTTGGTGATCAGGTGCGCGGTGCGCGGCTCCGGGGTGCTGGCGCTGGAGCGCTCGGTCTTGATCCGGAACACCCGGTCTTCCAGGCCGTCGCGGCTGGGGTAATAGATCAGCGAGATTTCGCTCTGGGGGTCTTCGGTCAGCGTGTCGTGGTCGTCCCAGGCCGGCATCCAGTACTCGACCTTGGGTGAATAGCATTCGAGCCACTCATCCCACTGGCGGTCATCCAGCAGGCGGGCTTCGCGGTACAGAAAGTCCAGCAGGCGGTCACGGGAAGCACTCATGCCAGCACCTCCTTGTCCGTCGCGATCAAGCCTTGCTGCTCCCGTTCGATAGCGCGTTGCAGGCTCTGGGCCCAGTGGGCGTGCTGGCGCACGAACAGGCCTTCGTCCTCGGTCTTGACGCCACTGAGCTGCGGATTCATGCCCATGGCCCGGGCGTTTTCGTCAGGGCCTTCGACCCACTGTTTGGCGCCGCGGCTGAGGTCATTCCACAAGGTGGTCGCACCCTGGTAGCCGGTCTGGCAGGCGCGGAACTCTTCCAGATCGTCCGGTGTACCCATGCCGCTGACGTTGAAGAAATCTTCGTACTGGCGGATGCGCGTGGTGCGTTCCTCGGCACTTTCGCCCTTGGGTGCCATGCAATAGATCGTGACTTCGGTCTTGTCGAGCGCGATTGGCCGTACCACGCGGATCTGCGTGGAGAACTGGTCCATCAGGTACACATTCGGGTAGAGGCACAGGTTGCGGGTTTGGTCGACGATAAAATCGGCGCGTTCCTGGCCCAGGCGCTCGGCCAGCGCCTCGCGATGGGCATGCACCGGACGCACTTCGGGGTTGAGCAGGCGCGTCCACAGCAGGATATGGCCATGCTCGTAGGCGTACACGCCGCCCAGGCTTTTCGACCAGCCATTGGCATCCACGGTGCGCGTGCCTTCGGCTTCGTAATTGCGCCGGCCCATGGTCGCCGAGTAGTTCCAGTGCACGGAGCTGACGTGATAACCGTCGGCGCCGTTTTCGATCTGCAGCTTCCAGTTGCCGTCATACACATATGACGAACTGCCCCGCAGCACCTCCAGCCCCAGCGGGGCCTGATCGACCATCTGGTCGATGATCACCCGGGTCTCACCCAGGTAGTCGCTCAGCTCCGGCACCGTCTCGCTGAGGCTGCCGAACAGGAAGCCGCGATAGTTTTCGAAGCGGCCAAGGCGTTTCAAGTCGTGGGAGCCGTCACAGTCGAAGCTGTCGGGGTAGGCGCCGGTCTTGGCGTCCTTCACTTTGAGCAGCTTGCCGGCGTTGCTGAAGGTCCAGCCGTGGAACGGGCAGGTAAACGAGCCTTTGTTGCCTTGCTTACGGCGGCAGAGCATGGCGCCACGGTGGGCGCAGGCGTTGACCAGGCCGTGCAGCGTGCCGTGTTTGTCGCGGGTGATGACCACGGGCTGGCGGCCGATCCAGGTGGTGAAGTAGTCGTTGATCTCCGGCACCTGGCTTTCGTGCGCCAGGTAGACCCAACCGCCTTCGAAAATGTGCTTCATTTCCAGGGCAAACAGGTCGGGGTCGGTGAAGATGTCGCGGCGGCAGCGGAACACCCCGGTGGCGGGATCTTCCTGGACGGAGTCGCGCAATTGTCGGGCGAGTCGGTCGAATGTGCTGATCATGGGGTAGGCCCTCGGTTGTTCTTGTATCAGGCCCCCCCACCTTATGTGCTTGCCCTACCCCTCAATATCCGCTGACTGCAATTCGTTATCCGCCTGGCGCGAGCCGGCGCTTCCAGGTTTGCGAAGGCAGCTCGCCAAAGCGTTTGCGATAGGCCTCGGAAAACCGCCCCAAATGCACAAACCCATGATCCAGCGCCACCTCCGTCACGCTGCGCGCCGTGGCCAGTTGCAGCATGGCGTGCACCCGCTCCAGCTTGCGCTGGCGCATGTAGTCACGGGGTGACAGGCCGACCTGGCGTTCAAACAAGGTATACAACGAACGCTCGCTGACCCTGGCGATGGCCATCAGTTGTTCGACGCTGATGTCGTCGGCCAGGTGCTCCTCGATGAACTGACGCACGGCTTCAAAGCCCCCACCCTGATCCGGTCGCGGAATCACCCGCAGGACGTTGCTGGCCAGCAGCGCCAACAGCTTGTTCGCCACAATGCGCTCGTACAGGCCCTGCACTTCGGGTTCGGCGGCGTTTTCGGCCTCATGGCAGATCAGCCCCAGCAATTGCAGGAACCCACCCATTTCGGCAAGTGCGTGGCGCGGCGCCGCAAAACGGATGCCCGGCTGCGGCAACGTCCAGTGCTGCTCAAGGCAGGCGTTTTCCAGCAGGCGCACGGGCACCTTGACGATGAATTTTTCGCAGTCGGCGGAATAGGTCAGGTCTACCGGGTCATCCGGGTTGATCAGCAGCACTTCGCCGGGGCCCAACACCTGCTCTTCGCCACGGGAGCTCGAGCGGCAGTGGCCATGCAGCAGGATCTGCAGGTGGTAGATGGTTTCCAGCGCCACCGAGGTCACCCGCACCGGCGCGCCGTAGCTGATGCGGCACAGGTCCAGGCTGGAAAAGGTCCGGTGGCTGATGCTCGCCTGCGGGCGGCCCTTGGGCGGTAGGCGGATGCAGTGGCTGCCGACATGCTGGTTGACGTAGTCGGACACGGCATAGGCATCTGCACGGTCGAAAATCTGGCTGCGCTCACTCAATAGCACGGTCATGGTTGCGCCTTTTATTGTTATGGGCCCTGCGTATGTACTTCACCGCAGAGTGATGCGGGGGACGCAAGCCGTCCAATATTCAATAGGTGTTGCTTCATACCCCGAAGGTATCGTGGGTTCACTTTCGCTGCAAAACCGACTCACCGGCCTGGGGCGGCAGCCGCAGGTTATCCAGCAGCGCCACGCCGGCGATCACCGCCACTAGAAGAAACGTCAGCTGGAAATCGGCGGTGGCGGCCTGCCCGGTATTGCCGTGAAAATTCATGGCAAAACGTAACAACAGCGCGCCAATCGCCACGCCCATGGCCATGCTCAGCTGGAAGAACATGCTGAACAAGGTTGAGGCGTCGCTCATCTGCGCCTTGGGTATATCGGCGAACCCCAGGGTGTTGAACAAGGTGAACTGCATGGAGCGTGACAGGCCACCCACGAACAGAATGAACAGGATCAGCGTCCAGCTCATGCGCTCGTCCAGCAGCGCACAGGCCGCAATCGCGAGCACGCCAAGGATGCCGTTGATCATCAGCACCGAGCGAAAGCCCCAGCGCTGCATCACCGCCGTGGTGAACGGCTTCATCGCCAGGTTGCCGGCAAATACCGCGAGCACCAGCAACCCCGCATCGAATGCAGAAAGGCCGAACGCCAGTTGAAACATCAGCGGCAGCAGGAACGGCAAGGTGCTGATGGCCACCCGGAAAATCGACCCGCCGCACAGGCACACACTGAACGTGCGCACACTCACCACACCCAGCGCCAGCAATGGTTGGGCATGCCGGCGCATATGGCGCCAGGCAAAGGCACCGAGCATCACGCCTGCAGCGCTGAGTAACAGGCCCTGCAACAAGCTGCCACGGCTTTGCCCGAGCAGTTCCACGCCGTACAACAGCGCCGCGCTGGCGACGCCCACCAGCAGGAAACCGCTGAAGTCGAATGAGCGGGACGTGACCTCGTCGTGTTTGGGGATCAGTACCAGCGTGGCAATCAGCGCCAGCAGGCCCAGCGGCAGGTTGAGGTAGAAAATCCACGGCCAGGACGCGTGGGTAACGATAAACCCGCCCACGGGCGGCCCGAGTATCGGCGCCACCAGGCCGGGCCAGGTGATGAATGAAATCGCCCGCACCAGGTCTTTTTTCTCGGTAGCCCGCAGCACCGCCAGACGCCCCACCGGCACCATCATCGCGCCGCTGATGCCCTGCAACACGCGCGCGGCGACGAAGGTCTGCAGGCTGTCGCTCCACCCGCACAGCAGTGACGACAGGCTGAACAGCACGATTGCCCAACCGAATACCCGCCGCGAGCCAAAGCGGTCGGCCAGCCAGCCGCTGATGGGAATGAACACCGCGACGGCGAGCATGTAGGCGCTCATACCGATGTTCACGTCCACCGCGCCCACGCCGAAGGTTTTGGCGATGTCCGGCAACGCGGTCGCGATCACGGTGGCATCGAGGTTCTCCATGAAGAAGGTGACGGCGACCAACAAGGCAATCAGGGTTGAGCGGCGTTGGGAGGTCGACGTCATTGCTGTTCACTCATGGTTTCGAATCGGCACTTTATCAATAAGTGCGTCCTTTATGGTCCGCGAAATGCCTGCCTCACAACGTGGCGCCCGGTAACGAATTGCCCCGAATTGGGGTGCGCGCTTGCAAAAAACGGCTGTCTCACGCGTCAAAACCCATCAAAAACCTGGAAAAGTCATTAGTTGGCACGATAACCGCTTATTAACTAATACAGGATTGTTGAACAATCCAAATCTCCCTGCATCCAGCAACCGAGGCGACGAACATGCAAAAAGGTCTGACGGGCAAGAACACCCTGCGCACATTGGGGATAGCGATCACCCTGGCGTGCGTGACGCCGCTGCTGTCGGCTGCCGAAATCAAGGGCACCCTGAAACCGGGCGAGCTGTCCATCGGCTCCGACCTCACCTACCCGCCTTACACCTACCTTGAGCAAAAGACCCCGGCCGGTTTCGACCCGGAGTTCATGCAACTGATGGGCAAGCAACTGGGGCTCAAACCACGTTTTCTAGACACCCGTTTCGCCAACCTGATCCTCGGCGTCAACGCCCGGCGTTTCGACGTGGTGGCCTCGGCGCTATACGTCACCCCCGAGCGCGCCAAACAGGTGGATTTCCTCAGCTACCTGAAGACCGGTTCTTCGCTGATGGTGCTCAGCACCGGCGACTTCAAGCCCCAGCGCCCGGAAGACCTGTGCGGCAAGCGCGTCGGGTCGATCAAGGGCGCGTCGTGGGTGCCAAAGCTGAACAAGGTTTCGGCGGACTACTGCCTTCCTGCGGGCAAGCCGGCGATCGAGTCGCGTGAGTTCCCGACGTCCCCGGAGGCCGCCCAGGCCCTGCTCGCCCAGGCGGTGGACGTGCAGATGGAAGACGCGGCGGTCGCCAAGATCACCGTGGAAAAACTGCAAGGCAAAACCGTGATCAGCTCCAGCGAGTTGATCTACCCGGTGGTGGTCGGCCTGGCCGTGCGCAAGGAAAACCCGGCACTGCTCCAGGCGCTGACCGGCGCCCTGAGCCAGATCAGGCAGGACGGCAGCTACGGCAAGCTGCTGGCGCGCTACAACCTGGCCGAGCCGAACGCCGCCGAGATCAGTGCGGCACTGGGTAACTGAAACGCGGAGCACCTTTATGCAATTCGATTGGCACTACACCCTGGGCTTGTTATGGAACGGCGACTTCTGGCGAGCCGTCGGCACCGTGGTCGAACTGAGCCTGGAAACCTGGCTGCTGGGCATTGTGCTGGGGTTTTTCCTGGCCCTGGCGCGGCAGTCGGAGCGCCGCTGGCTGCGGGACTCCGCTGGCGTCTACATCTGGTTCTTCCGCAGCCTGCCGTTGCTGGTGCTGTTGATCTTCGTCTACAACCTGCCGCAGGTGTTTCCGTCCACCAGCGCGGTGTTGTCCAACCCCTACTCCGCGGGCCTGATCGCCCTGGTGCTGAGTGAGGCGGCCTACATCGCCGAGATCCATCGGGGCGGCCTGCTGGCGGTGGTCAAGGGGCAGCGCGAAGCCGGCAAGGCGCTGGGCGTTGGTTATCGCGGCGTGCAGCGGTTGATTGTGGTGCCGCAGGCGCTGCGGGTTGCGTTGCCCACACTGGCCAACGAATACATCACCATCGTCAAACTCACCTCGCTGGTGTCGGTGATTTCGCTTTCGGAAATTCTGCTGGTGGGCCAACAACTCTACACCCAGAACTTCCTGGTGATGGAGACCATGCTAGCCGTGGCGTTCTATTACGTGTTCATCGTGACGGTGTTCAGTTGGCTGTTGCGGGTGCTGGAGAATCACCTGGACGTGACCCGGCGCAAACCCAAGGCCATCGCCCCCGCCGTGCTCGACCAAGTGGCGACGCGTCGTGCCCCCGGCCAGGCCGAGCCCGGTGAGTTTGCCTTGCAGGCTCGCGGGGTGCGCAAGGCCTATGGCGAGCTGGAAGTGCTCAAGGGCGTCGAACTGAATGTGCGCTGGGGCGAGGTGGTGTCGATCATCGGCCCGTCAGGCTCTGGCAAGACCACGCTGATTCGTACCATGAACGGCCTCGAAAGCCTCGACCGTGGCGAAATCACCCTGCAAGGCCAGCCGTTCCTGCGTGGCAGCCAGGAGCCGCAAGGCGCGCTGGGGCACAAGGTGCATATGCGCGGCATCGTGCATGTCGGCATGGTGTTCCAGGGGTTCAACCTGTTCCCGCATAAAACCGCCCTTGAGAACGTGATGCTCGCGCCGGTCTACCATGCCCATGGTAGCGGCGAAGAACTGCGCCTGTTGAGCCTGGCCCTGTTGCGCAAGGTCGGCATGCTGGAGCACGCCGGCAAATACCCGCACCAGCTATCCGGCGGGCAACAGCAACGGGTGGCGATTGCCCGCGCCCTGGCGATGCGGCCCTCGGTGATGCTGTTCGATGAACCCACCTCGGCCCTCGACCCGGAACTGGTGGGCGACGTACTGGCGGTAATCGAGGAATTGGCTCGCGAGGGCATGACCATGGTCATCGTCACCCATGAAATGAACTTCGCGTTCAAGCTTTCCGATCGTGTGGTGTTCATGGAAGGCGGCGAGATTATCCAGGACGCCGCACCGCGTGACATGCTCGAGCAACGCAGCGAACGCATGACCAAGTTCCTCAAAGACGTCCAACTGGCGTGAGCCCAAGGAGCCCCGACGTGAGCCAAGCCAAGGAACCCAGCCTGTCGCTGGCCGACCAGGTTGCCATCGAACTGCGCGAAGACATCATCGGCGGCCGCCTGCTGCCCGGCATGCCGCTGGTGGAAAGCGAACTGGTGAACGCCTACAACGCCTCGCGCAACACGGTGCGTGAAGCCTTGCACCACCTGGGCCGCGAAGGCCTGACCAGCTACGTGCGCAACAAAGGCGTGATCGTGCGCCGCCTGGGGGTGGAGGAAGTGCGTGACATCTTCAAGGTGCGACGCACCCTGGAGCTGCAGGCCATCGCCGCCAGCAAGCCGCTGCGCGAATACCAGTCCGACCTGATGCTGGAGTCCATCGAGGCCGCGCAGCTGGCCCAGGACCGCGAGAACTGGCAAGCCTTCGGCACCCACAGCCTGCGCTTTCACCAACATATTGTCGGGCTGATGCGCAGCCCGTTGCTGGACGAGTTTTTTACCCATATTGCAGCCCAGATGCGTCTGGTGTTTTCCAACGCGCCCAGCGAGGAAACCTTCCAGAAGCCCTGGCTGGAGCGCGACCGGCAGATTCACGACTTGCTGGTTGACGGCCACAAGCAAGCCGCCGGCGAAGCCCTGGCCAGCTACCTCAATGACTCCGAATCGCTGCTGCTGGACATCCTGAGCAGCATTCCAAAACCCTGAAGCGAGGACCCACCATGTACAAGGACTACCCAGCGGCCTACCAAGTCAGCAAAGGCGCCGCCTTGCAGGTCGACAAAGCCTTTTATGACCGCGTACGCGAGTCCCGGGACGGGCGCACCCTGATCGAGCAATTCGAAGTGCCGATCCGCACCGGCCGCGCCTGGAAAGTACCGGCAGGCCATGTGTTCCGCGTGACCACGCCGGTTGGCCCGCAGGTCGGCGACTTCAACGTGTGGAGCGCCAACGACCCCCGCGAACGCATGTGGGCGGCGCGCACCCGCCAGCTGCAAGGCGCGCACGTCACCACCTACGACCGCCTGTGGTCGAACCTGCCGTTTTTGCGGCCGATGGTCACCATCACCGACGACAGCCTGGCCGACTATGGCATCGACGAACACGGCGGGCGCCTGCACGACTTGCTGGGCACGCGCTGCGACCCTTACGTGAACAAGATGCTCACCGGCGAAGACTTCCACCACCACTGCCACTCCAACCTGACCCGCGCCGTGCTGCCCCATGGCCTGACCGAGTTCGACGTGCACGACGTGCTGAACATTTTCCAGTGCACCGGCCTCAATCACGACGACATGTACTTCATGAAAGCCTGCCCGGCCAAGCAGGGCGACTATCTGGAGTTCTTCGCCGAAATCGACCTGCTGTGTGCCCTCTCCACCTGCCCCGGTGGCGACCTGTCGCTGCCGATGTGGGGCCCGGATGCGGAAGACCCGTTGAAGGTCTGCCGTCCGCTGGGGGTGGAAATCTACCGCCTCGACGACGCGCTGCTGGAGGGTTGGAAACAACCCGAGCGCGCCGCCTATAACGGCAACCATGGCCTGTTGATTGCCAAGGCCGACTGGGAAAAGTAAAGGGCAGGCCCGCACCTGGGGCGCCGCGCCTCAGGTGTTCTGCGCAATCCTGCGGCTGACAAAACTGAAGGCCAGCACGATAAAAATCAGCACGCCGGTTGCCACCTGCTGCCAGTAGAAGTTCCAGCCGATCAACAGCAAGCCATTGGCGATGACGTTGATGAACAACACCCCCAGCAATGTGCCCGGAATATTCGCCCGGCCCTGGCGGTTCAATGTGGTGCCGATAAACACCGCACCAATCGCATTCAGCAGGAACGCATTGCCCGACAGCGGCACATAGGCACTCACCGTCGAACTGAGCAGGATCCCCGCCACCGCGCACGCCAGCGCCGCCGCCAGCACCGTGGTGGTGACGATGCGCCGCACCGACAACCCCGAGTAATACGCCAGCAGCGGCTGGGTACCCTGGGCCAGCAGTTCGCGCCCCAGGCGTCCACGGGCCAGCAACAGGCCGTAGACCACGGCCAATACCAGCACGATCAACAGCGGCAAGGGCACGCCCAACGGGCTGAAGCTCGCCAGTTCCGGCTTGAAACCCTGGGCGATATAAATTGGCTGGCCGCCGTCCGAGAGCAGTTGCTGGGCACTGGTGCCGATAAACAAGGTGCCGAGGGTGGCCAGGAACGGGCTGATCCGCAGCCCCGCGATCAAGCCGGCATTGAACAGTCCTACCAGCAGCCCGGCGGCCAACGCACCGGCAATCGCCACACCCAGCCCGTGCCCGGCGTTAAGCAACACCACGAAGCTGAAGCTGGCGAAATCCAGCGCGGTGCCTACCGACAGATCGATGCCACCGGCCGCCACCGCATAGGTCATGCCGATCGCAACAATCGCCAGCAGCACGAAGTTATTCAGCACCAGGCTTTTCAGGTTGCCGCCACTGAGAAACCCCGGGGCCTGCCAGGCAAACACCACCACGATGGCCACGAACACCAGCGGCAACGTCAGGGGCAACAGCGAACGCCAGCCGCCATGGGCTTGCAGGATGGATACCTGACTCATGAATGTTCTCCCCGGTTCAATGCGCTGGAAGCGGCGACCACCAGCAGAATCAGCACGCCCTGGACACCGTTGACCCAGAAGCTCGATACGTTGAGCAACTGAAACCCGTTGATCAAAAAGCCGATCAACAGCGTCGCGAGCAAGGTGCCGGGGATGCTTGCCACCAGTCGCCGGGAAAACACCACGCCAAGAAAGGCTATGGCGACCACCGACAACAGCATGTCACCGGAGCCGGTGGTGCTGCCGCTGAAAAATGCCGCTGAACACAAAGCCGCCACCGCGGCACACAGCCCAGAGAGCAAATAACTGGAGAGTACGTAGGCCGGCACTCGAATCCCGGCGGCCTCGGCGGCGTGCGGGTACTCGCCGACGGCATGCAGGCGCAGCCCATAGGCGGTGTGCTGGATCAGCAGCGTCAACACAAAGGCCGTCACCAGCAACACCCAGGCGAGTGCCGGCACGCCCAGCCAGGTCCCGCCACTGAGCAGGTCGAGCAACGGTGAGTCAGTCGAGACCACGGTGTTTTCGGTGAGGACCAGCTCCAGCCCGGCCAGTACATTCATGCTTGCCAGCGTTGCGAGCAACGGTGGCAAGCGCAGCACCACCACGGCCAGGCCATTGAGCAGGCCCACCGCCAGGCCGCAACCCAAGGTCAGCAGCAGGCTTGCCCACAGGTCGAGGCCTGCGTTGTTGAGTCGACTGAACACGGCCGCGCACAAGCCCAAATTGGCCGCCAGCGACAGATCAAGCCCGCCCGCCACCACGTTGGAGCCGCCGCCGATAATCACGCAGGTCAGGCCGAAGGCCAGTACGCCGAGGATCGCCGACTGGCTGAACACATTCGCGATATTGCCGACTGAAAAGAAGTTCGGCGCGGCGACGGCAAAGCCCAGCAAAATCGCGAGGAATACGCCCACCGAGCCGCGCCGCAACAGCAGTACCCATAACCGTTGGGACAAGCCAGGAGTAGCAGCTTCAAGCAGGGACATGCGCCACCTCCTGTTTCACCTGCACAGCCACTGTGGACTGCACCGCACCCGTGGCACACGCCAACAGTTGATCACTGTCCGCCTCACCGGCATGGAACTCCCCGGCTATTTCACCGCGATGCAGCACCAGGATGCGGTCGCAGATCCCCAACAGCTCGGGCAAATCCGAAGACAGCACAAGCACCGCTGCGCCCTCTTCCACCAGCCGCCCGATCACGCGATAAATCTCGACCTTGGCGCCGACGTCCACACCTACGCACGGTTCGTCCAACAGGTACACCGCCGAGCGCCGGCTCAGCCATTTGCCCAGGGCGACTTTCTGCTGGTTGCCGCCGCTGAGCTGGCTGACGGCAGCCTGCGGGCCCGGCGTCTTGATCGCCAACTCGTCGATCAGCCGCAGGCTTTCGGCCTGCTCCTTACGCTGGCTCAGTAACCCCCAGCGACTGAAACGCCCAAGCCCGGCGAGCGTGAGGTTTTCCAGCACCGACAGCAGCGGTGAAATCCCCTGGCTGCGGCGTTCTTCCGGCACCAGTGCAATCCCTTGGGCAATGGCTTCTCCGGGTGAACGCAGGCGCAACAAACGCCCCTCCAGATGAATGCTGCCGCTGTCGGCGCGCACCACACCGAACAGGGTCTTGAGCAGGTCCTTGGCGCCCGACCCGACCAGCCCGGTGAGGCCGACGATCTCGCCCCGACGCAATTCCAGGTCGATCTGCCGGTAGCGCCGGGCCAGGTTCAGCCCACGCACCTGCAGCAATGGTTCGCCGAGCTCGACCTGCGCCTTGGGGTACATCTCCTGGACCTCGCGGTTGACCATCAACCGCGCAATCTGCGCGCTGGAGGTGTGCCGTGGCTCAACCACGGCCACATCTCGACCATTGCGCAACACCGTCACTTCATCGCACAGGCTGTCGATTTCCTGCAGGTAATGGGAGATGTAGAGAATCGACAAACCCTGGTCCCGCAGGCGCTTGACGATCCGCAGCAGCTGGTCGACTTCGCGCTTGACCAGCGCCACGCTGGGCTCGTCGAACACCAGGATCTTCGGCTGGCGAATCAACGCCCGGGTGATTTGCAGCACCTGGCGCTCGGCGCTGTTCAGCTCGCCTACCAACGCGTCGGCGGGCAGTTGCAGCTCAAAATATTCCGCCAGCAAACGTTCTGCCTCGCGCTGCTGCCGGCGCCGGTCGACAAACGGACCACGGCGTAATTCATGCCCGAAAAACAACGCCTCGCCCACGGTAAAACTCGCCGGCAACAGCCGCTCCTGATGGATGAACTGCACGCCCAGCGCGTCCACCTGGCGCGGCGACAGTGCGGCATACGGCTGGCCGTCAATGCTCACCTGCCCCGAGTCCGCTTTGTGGATCCCCGCCAGGACCTTGATCAAGGTCGACTTGCCGGCACCGTTCTCGCCCACCAGGCCGTGAATGGTGCCGCGCTCGACTTTCAGGCTCGCATCATCCAGCGCCAGCGTGGCGCCGAAGCGTTTGCGCAGGTGCTGCAAGTGCAACGCGGCCATCAATCACCCCGCAGTTGCTGGACCTGCGCCAGGTTGGCGGCGGTGGTCAGCAGCGTCGGCACATGGGTTTCCTTGGGCAGGTCACGCTGCCCGGCCAGGTAGCGGGCCACGTTCTGCACGGCAGTCTTGCCGATCAGCGCCGGTTGCTGGGCGACTACCGCGCCCACCGGCGAATTGGCCTGGCCGAGCAGCTCCAGTACCTCCGGCGTACCGTCCACGCCGTAGGTCTTGATCTCGGTGCGCTTGGCGTCGATCAACGCCTTGCTTGCCCCCAGTTGCGGAATGTCCCATGCCGCCCAGATCGCCGAGACACTGCCGGCCGGGTACTTGTTGAGCAATGCGGACACCTGGGAATAGGCATCCTGCACGGTGTTGGGGATCACATCCCGCAGCTCCGGCTCGATGATTTCCAGTTGCGGGTGATCCTTGAGCGCCAGCTTCAACTGGTCGTAGCGAATCGCGCACACCGGCACGCCGTAGAAGCCGTTGAACACCAGGATCTTGCCCTTGCCGCCGGCATCCTTGATCAACTGATCGGCCAGGGCCTTGCCGGTGGCGACATTATCCGAGGTGGTGTTGTTGAGGCTGTACTGCGACGGCGCGTCGATGGTGAACAGCGGGATGCCGGCCTTGCTGATGCGCTTGAGCCACGGGTCGATCACGCTCAGGGTGCCGAGGGTCTGGATCACCGCATCGGGTTTCTGGGTGACCACGGTTTGCAGTTGGGTCACCAGGTTCTTGTCATTGCGCCCGGCGTCGAGGGTGATGGGCGTGCCGCCGAGGCGCTTGATCTCGTCGACCTGGGCCTGGAAGGCCTTGATATCGAAGTAGTGACTGGTGCCGGTCATGCTCACGGCAATGCGCTTGCCGGCCAGGGACGGCACCGCGTCATCGCCCTCGGCGGCCTGGGACACGGCGGCGTGGCCCAGCAACAACGCTGCGCCGAGCAAGATGTAACGTGAACGCGAGAAAAAGGTGCAAGGCATACAGGGCTCCGCTGAGCAACGGGTGAAAGGGTTCACCTGTGTGCATTGCAGAGCCCATGCCATAAATTATTTCGAATAAAATCAAGCAGATGAAAACATTGGATGACGTTGCGCTGTCCCGCCCAAACCACAACTGTCCGACTGCTGTTGCCCAGCCAACAGTTGGCCGGGAAATCCGGCCAGCCACCTCAGGCCGCCGGGTAAGCAAAGATCAGCTCGACCCTGATCCCGTTGGGGTCTTCGACAAACAATTGGTGCTCGAACAGCTCCGGCACCACCCGCTCGGTAAAAGGCAGCCCTAGCGTGTGCAGGCGTTGCCGGTGAGTTTCAAGGTCATTGCAGCGCAATGCAATGTGATCGAGCGCACTTGAGCCGTCGCCGGCAGCACGCACCCCAAGATACGTTTCAAGCTGCGCGGCGCTGCCCTGCAGGCTGGCGATATGCAGCAGCGGGCGACCTGCTGAATAAAGCCAACTGCCCGGAAAAGGAAACGCCGGGCGCCAGCCCTCCTCCAGGCCGAGGGCGTCACGATAGAAACTCACCGTCGCGTCGACATGCTCCGTGCGGAGCGTGAAGTGATCAAGGTAGTGAACGGTCATGTGCAGAGCCCTCCCGTCAGAGCGCACCCAACTGCTTCATCAGCGTCAGGTTGTCTTCGATGTGCCAGTTGGCGACGATCTTGCCCTTGCCGATCTGGTAAATGTCGGTGGCAATAAAGTCTACGACCTGCCCAGTGCCCTTGATCTGACCAAAGGAACCGGTGAAGTGCCCGCGAAAATGCAAATGTGCCACCACGCGGTCGCCGGCAATGATCATTTGCTCTACTTCACAGCTCAGGTCCGGCACCGCGCCGCGAAACGCACGGGAGGCCAGCAGCGGTCCCTCCGGCCCTTGTTTGCGCCCGGCGGGCGGTGTTTTATCGATGAAGTTGAGCGCCAGCGCTTCACGGGCCAGGCTCTCGTCACCGGTATTCCAGAAAGTGTCGTAACGCCGGGCGACAGTTTCCATGATCTTCAGTTGCGCGGCGGTCAGGCTCTTGTCCACCACCAGGACACCCGGCGTCACCAGTTCGGTGGTGGCAAACGCCACGCCGGAGAGGGTCAGGGCCAGGAATCCGGCGGCGATAAGGGGAATGGAACGTTGCATACGGGCACATCCTTTAAAGGCGAAGAGAACGAACTCAGATGGTTTCGCTTTCCCTGAGGCTGAGGGGGCTTTTCAAGGTGTATTGAGCGATGGCGTCCTTGCGCATGAACGCCACGCCGGGATGGCTGTTGGCGTACCGCAGAAACTCGTCCCAGACCCTGACCATTTGCGGCGTACCGCTGATGCGATCGTGGGCACTGATCGCCATCATGCGGCGTCGGCTTCCGGCTTCCAGGTAGAGCTGGTCGAACTCCAGCTTGACCTGTTGAAGGAATTTCGAGGGCGAGTAATTGCGCCCCTCAATCAACACGATGTCGTTGTTGCGCAGGGTATACGGGACCACGACAAAGTCCTTGCCATTGACCTGCTCGATAAACGGCTCATCGCGACTCACATCATCAATGTGATAGACGTAGCCCAGCTCCTGCAACAACGACAAGGTATTGGGCCCGCGCCGCAGCCAGTTGCAGTTGTAGCCGGTGACCGGCTGACCGGTGACGTCCTGCAACATGCTCGCGGCCTGGCGCAGGAAAGTGCGCTCTTCATCCCGGCTCATGGCAAATTGCGAGCTCCAGTGCGGGCCATGCCCCGAGGCTTCGTGCCCACGGGCGACGATCTCCCGGGCCAGCGCTGGGTTGCGCTTTACGGCGTCGCCGATCATGTGGCAGGTGACTTTCACCCCATGCCGGTCCCAGAGATCAAGCATCCGCGGAATACCTTCACGGTAGCCATAGGCAAACCAGGTATTGGTGGCCACATCCTCCGGAACACTGTCGGGAAAATCCACGTGGGGAAACGGACTGTCAGTGCCCTTGAGCGGTTGGCCGCCTGCCTCGAATTGCATGGAAATGGACACCACCAGCCGGGTGTCCCCTGGCCAGAAACGCCCGATTGCCTTGCCGGCAGTCGCCGCGGGGGCAGCGTTGCCCGGCCCTGTCACCGCAGCTTTGGCAGCGGCCGGGCCGAGCAGCGATCCTGCGGCCAGAACAGCAGCACCTGCGCCGGCCTGGGCGAGGAAAGTACGACGATGCGGGTTATCGGTTTTGTCCATGTTGGTTCACCTCATACTGAATTCAGGGGATCAGGCAATCGCTGCAGGCCGGGTGGCTTTACCCGCGCCTTCCTGGGAAACAATGAACAGCACACCGAGCAATGGAATCGCCGCAGCCGCAAACGGAATCGCCGCCGCGCCCCAGTGGCTGTCCACCACGATGCCGCCGATGATGCCGCCCAGGGCGTTGGCCAGGTTGAAGGCCGAGATATTCGCCGTGGCAGCCAGCTCCGGGGCCTTGCCGCCGTGCTTCATCACGCGCATTTGCATGGATGGCACGTTGGCGAACGAGGCGATACCGAAGAGGAACGCGGTCACCAGGAACGGCCACTTGTAGGGCGCCACAAGGCCTGCGGCGATCAGTGTCACGATCATCGCCGCCGGCCAGAACATCAGCGAAAAGCGCAAGTTGGCGTCTGCGGTACGCGCCCCGAGACTGTTGCCGACTACCAGGCCAATGCCGACCACGACCAGCACAGCGGTCAGCATCGTCGAATCAAACCCGGCCACCTGTTCGGCGATCGGCGCGATATAGCCATAAAAGGCCATGAACCCGGCCCAGCCGAGCACCGTGAACATCAGACTGGCCAGCAGGTTGCGGTTACGGAACACCGCCAACTGGTTGATCAACGACACTGACTGCTCGGTGCCCTGGCGCTTGATCGACACAATGATTGCCAGCAACGCGAGCACGCCCAACGCGGCGACTATCAGGAATGCGGTGCTCCAGCCATATTGATTGCCAATCCACGAGCCGGCGGGAACGCCCAGCACGTTGGCCAACGTCAGCCCGGCAAACATCTGGCCGACGGCGCGGCCTTCCATGCCGCTGGCCACCAGGCGCGTCGCGACCACCGCGCCGATCCCGTAGAACGGCCCCTGGGTCAGCCCGGCAATCGCCCGGCTGACCAGCAACACGCTGTAGTCGCTGCTGAGGGCAGTCATTACGTTGGCGCCGACGAACACCGCCATCAACAACCACAGCACCGTGCGTTTTTCGTAGCGCGAGAGCCAGATGGTCAGCACCGGGCCTCCGACCACGATGGCCAGCGCGTAGGCGGTAATCAGGCTGCCAGCCTGCCCTTCGCTGATGTTCAAGCTGTGGGAGACCTGGGTCAGTAATCCGGCAATCACGAACTCGGCGGTGCCGATGGCGAAAGCCGCCAGGGTCAGCACCCAGACCTGGATGGGCATTTTCGAAGAATTGGATGACATGTCAGTCACTCCGATGGTTAACGATGGATGCAAAACTAGTTCTTTTGGCTTAACTTGATAATTGAGTCGAAATCAAAAACCACTTTCGGAAATACCGAACAATGCTGCTGAAGAACCTTGAGTTGTTTTTGCTGATTGTGGAAAAAGGCGGGTTGTCGGCAGCGGGTAGAGAGCTGGGACTGTCACCCGCCTCTGTCTCGGAAAGGCTCGCGCAGTTGGAGGGTTTCTATGGCGCCAGCCTGCTCAACCGCACCACCCGGGCGATCAACCTGACGGACGAAGGCCGCTTGCTGGTGGAAGGCGCCCGCCGCTTGCTGGCAGAGGCCAACGAGCTGCACAGCAGCATTCGCCATGGCACCCACACCCTGTCCGGGCCGATTCGCCTCAGCGCCCCGGAAGACCTCGGGCGCCAATACATCGAACCGATCCTCGCCGCATTCATGCTGGAGCATCCCGAGATCAGCATTGACCTGAACCTGAGCGACGGCTACGCCGATCCGGTGAGCCAGGGCATCGATTTCGCGGTGCGCTACGGCGAGCTGGCGGACAGCACCCTGCATGCCAGGCCGATTGGCGAAAACCGTCGCGTGCTGTGTGCGTCACCCCACTACCTGGCGCTCAATGGTACGCCCCGACACCCCGAGGATCTGGCGCGCCACGAGTGCCTGGTGATGCGCTTCGGCATCAATATTTCGCGGGAATGGACCTTCAAGCGGCACGGGCACGCCCATCGGGTGCTGGTCCAGGGCCGGCGGGTGGCGAACGACGGTGCGCTGGTACGCCAGTGGTGCCTGGCGGGCCATGGCATTTGCCTGAAATCGGTGTGGGACGTGCGCGCCGACCTTGAGGCCGGGCGATTGGTCGAGCTGCTGGCTGACTATGATTTGGGTAGTACCGCGCTGAACATCATCTATCCGCCGACACGGGTTCAACCGCGCCGTGTCAGGGTGTTGATCGAGCGGATAGTGGATGAGCTGTCGCTGCACGATCATTCAATATCCGGCCAGCCGTTAGGCCTAACTTAAGGCTCCAATGTCCTGAAACCCTGGAACCTACAATGCCCGCCTCCCACACTTCGACGAATTACGCCTCGATCAACTTCGCCCAGAAATACGCCCTGTTCAGCGAGCAATGGGCGCCCAAGGTCGTCGCGCAGATGAACGACTACCAGTTCAAGGTGGTGAAGATCGAAGGTGACTTCATCTGGCACGACCATGCCGACACCGATGAAACCTTTATCGTCCTCGAAGGCACCCTGCGCATCGACTTCCGCGACGGCGCGGTGACCATCGGCCAAGGGGAAATGTACGTGGTGCCCAAGGGCGTCGAGCACAAGCCGCACGCATTGGGTGAGGTGAAGTTGCTGTTGATCGAACCCTGCGGCGTGCTGAACACCGGCAGCGAGGGTGGCGAGCGCACGGCAATCAACGACGTGTGGATTTAGCACCTTCCGGCGTTGCCTGTTTGGGCTAGTCTTTACCTCACAGTTACTCCAGACCAGGAGCACGCGTGATGAACAGGCAGCTCAGGAAAACCTCAGCCCTCGTGATTACCCTGATGGCGTTGATGGGCAACGTCTACGCTGGCACTGGTGCCTGCCCGCCCACCCATGCCCTTAAAGACGCGTTCAAAAAGACGCCGACCGGGGAAGTGGTCGCCTACACTGCGTCCGGCCCGGACGGTCGGCAATGGACCGGGCAAAACCCGATGACAGAGCAGAAGGACCTGCACCAGGTCCACTTTGAAAAGGCGGTGATCCAAAGCAGCCAGGGCCAGTCGTCTGTGGCATGCCACTACCTGGATCAGAACCATGAACCGGTAAGCATGACCCTGAAAAACCAGCTCAATGCCAGGCCTCTGGGCAGCGCATGGTCAGGCAACGAATGCACGGCAACCAACCCGGCGCTCTGTACATTTGAATAGCAGACACGCCCGACAATTTATGCGGCGCGCTGTTCCTTGCATCTTGCGCAACAGTCCTTTGTCATCAACAGCATTGATAGCTCCCTAACGAAAGCCCCATGCTAGAGGGCTCGCTTTACGCTTATATCATTCCGAATGATAGTTACCTTTGTTTCATTCGATTCGTGAGATAGCACCCTGCCGAGCATGATCCGCCCATCTTAAATACATTGGCGGATGCACCTCATGGAACAGTCACTCAAACATTTGCGCTATCCCTTGGCCATTTTGGCCGTGATGGTGATGAGCGCCTGCGGCAAAGCGCCCGAACAGGCAGCCGCCATGCCACCAAGCCACGTCAGCGTGGCCAAGGTGCTGGAACAACCGGTCAATGAGTGGGACGAATTCACCGGCCGGCTCGAAGCGCCGGAAACCGTGCAGATCCGTCCGCGCGTGTCGGGCCAGATCGATCAGGTCGCCTTCACCGAAGGTGCCTTGGTCAAGAAGGGCGACCTGTTGTTCCAGATCGACCCACGCCCATTCCAGGCCGAAGTGCGCCGCCTCGAAGCACAACTCGCACAAACCAAGGCCGCCGCCACCCGCAGCGATAACGAAGCCCAGCGCGGCGAACGCCTGCGCCAGAGCAATGCGATCTCCGCCGAGCTGGCCGACTCGCGCACCACCGCCGCCCAGGAAGCCCATGCGACTGTCGCCGGCATCCAGGCGCAGTTGGACCTGGCCAAGCTGAACCTGAGCTTCACCCGTGTCAGCTCGCCCATCAGCGGCCGCGTCAGCCGTGCCGAGATCACCGCCGGCAACCTGGTGACAGCCGATGTCACCGCGCTGACCAGCGTGGTGTCCACCGACAAGGTCTACGCCTACTTCGACGCCGATGAACGTGTGTACCTCAAGTACACCGAGCTCGCGCGCCAGGGTCGCCGTGGCGCGACCACCCCGGTGTACCTGGGCCTGTCCAATGAAGACGGCAACCCGCACCTGGGCCAGATGAACTTCGTCGACAACCAGGTCAACCCGGCCACCGGCACCATTCGTGGTCGCGCCGTGTTTGATAACAGCAAGGGCGAATACACCCCAGGCCTGTATGCGCGCCTAAAGCTGGTAGGCAGTGGCACCTACTCCGCCGTGCTGATCAGCGACGAAGCCGTGGGCACCGACCTGGGCAAGAAGTTCGTACTGGTGATGGACGGCGACAAGCCTGCCTACCGCGCGGTGGAACTGGGTCCGAAGATCGAAGGTTTGCGCATCGTGCGCAGCGGCCTGACCAAGGACGACACGATCATCGTCAAGGGTTTGCAGCGTGTTCGCCCGGGGTCGCCGGTTGCACCGGAAACCATCCCGATGGCCAGCAAGGAAACCCTCGCCGCCTTGGCACAACAACGACAAGCGCTTGAAGCCAGCAACCTGGAGCAAGTGGCGCCGGATAAAGCCGCGCCCAAGCTCGCCAGTGTCGCGACTCCACGCGGTTAAGGGATACGACTCAAGATGAATTTTTCCAAGTTCTTCATTTCGCGGCCGATCTTCGCAGCGGTGCTGTCGCTGTTGATCCTGATCGCCGGCGCGATTTCACTGTTCCAGCTGCCGATCAGTGAATACCCGGAAGTGGTACCGCCGACCGTCGTGGTCCGTGCCAACTTCCCGGGCGCCAACCCCAAGGTCATCGGTGAAACCGTGGCCGCGCCCCTGGAGCAAGCCATCACCGGCGTCGAGAATATGCTGTACATGTCCTCGCAATCGACCGCCGACGGCAAGCTGACCCTGACCATCACCTTCGCCCTGGGCACCGACCTGGACAACGCGCAGGTGCAGGTGCAGAACCGGGTAACCCGGACTCAGCCAAAACTGCCCGAGGAAGTGACGCGCATCGGTATTACCGTGGACAAGGCCTCTCCCGACCTGACCATGGTGGTGCACATCACCTCCCCCGACCAGCGCTACAACATGCTCTACCTGTCCAACTACGCGATCCTCAATATCAAGGATGAGCTGGCACGGCTGGGCGGCGTGGGTGATGTGCAGCTGTTCGGCATGGGCGATTACTCCCTGCGTGTGTGGCTGGACCCGAACAAGACCGCCTCGCGCAACCTGACCGCCACCGATGTGGTCACGGCCATTCGCGAACAGAACCGCCAGGTGGCGGCCGGTGCCTTGGGCGCGCAACCTGCGCCGAATGACACCAGCTTCCAGCTGTCGGTCAACACCCAGGGCCGACTGGTCACTGAGGAAGAGTTCGAGAATATCGTCATCCGTGCCGGCGCCAACGGCGAAATCACGCGTTTGAAGGACATTGCACGGGTTGAGCTGGGTTCCAGCCAGTACGCCCTGCGCTCGTTGATCGACAACCAGCCGGCCGTGGCGATCCCGATCTTCCAGCGCCCGGGCTCCAACGCAATCGACATCTCCAATGAAGTGCGCGCCAAGATGGCGGAGCTGAAACAGAGCTTCCCGGAGGGCATGGATTACCGCATCGCCTATGACCCTACCGTCTTCGTACGTGGCTCCATCGAGGCCGTGGTTCACACCCTGTTCGAAGCACTGATCCTGGTGGTGCTGGTGGTGATCCTGTTCCTGCAGACCTGGCGTGCGTCGATCATTCCATTGGTGGCGGTGCCGGTATCGTTGATCGGTACCTTTGCGGTGATGCACCTGTTTGGCTTCTCGCTCAACGCGCTGTCGCTGTTCGGGCTGGTGTTGGCGATCGGTATCGTGGTGGACGACGCCATCGTGGTGGTGGAGAACGTCGAACGGAACATCGAATTGGGCCTGGAACCGTTCCCGGCCACTGAAAAGGCCATGAGCGAAGTAACCGGCCCGATCATCGCGACCGCGCTGGTACTGTGTGCGGTGTTCATTCCAGCGGCATTTATCAGCGGCTTGACCGGCCAGTTCTACAAGCAGTTCGCCTTGACCATTGCGATCTCGACCGTGATCTCGGCGTTCAACTCGCTGACCCTGTCGCCCGCACTGGCAGCGGTATTGCTCAAAGGCCACAACGCTCCGAAAGACGGGTTCTCCAGGTTCCTCGACAGGATGCTGGGCGGCTGGTTGTTCAAACCGTTCAACCGCTTCTTCGACAAGGCCAGCCATGGTTACGTCGGCACGGTACGCAGGGTGATCCGCGGCAGTGGTATCGCGCTGTTCCTGTACGCCGGCCTGATGGTCCTGACCTGGATGGGCTTTGCCCACACGCCGACCGGTTTCGTACCGGCCCAGGACAAGCAATACCTGGTGGCCTTCGCGCAATTGCCGGACGCCGCGAGCCTGGACCGTACCGAAGACGTGATCAAGCGCATGTCCGACATCGCCATGAAACAGCCCGGCGTGGAAAGCGCGATCGCCTTCCCCGGCTTGTCGATCAACGGTTTTACCAACAGCCCGAACAACGGCATCGTGTTCGTGACCTTGAAGCCGTTCGATGAGCGTAAAGACCCGAGCTTGTCTGCCGGTGCGATTGCCGGTGCACTGAATGGCAAGTACAGCAGCATCCAGGAAGCCTACATGGCGATCTTCCCACCGCCGCCGGTACAGGGCCTGGGTACGATCGGCGGGTTCCGCCTGCAGGTCGAAGACCGTGGCAACCTGGGTTACGACGAGCTGTACAAAGAAGTGCAGAACATCATTACCAAGAGCCGTGGCGTGCCTGAGTTGTTCGGCCTGTTCACCAGCTACACGGTCAACGTGCCCCAGGTCGATGCTGCCATCGACCGCGAAAAGGCCAAGACCCACGGCGTGGCGATCAGCGACATCTTCGACACCCTGCAGATCTACCTGGGCTCGTTGTATGCCAACGACTTCAACCGCTTCGGGCGCACCTATCAGGTCAACGTGCAGGCTGAGCAACAGTTCCGCCAGGATGAAGACCAGATCGGCCAGTTGAAAGTGCGCAACAACAAAGGCGAGATGATTCCCCTGGCGACCTTCATCAAGGTCAGCGACACCTCGGGCCCGGACCGCGTGATGCACTACAACGGCTTCATCACCGCCGAGATCAACGGCAACGCCGCACCGGGCTACAGCTCCGGCCAGGCCCAGGCGGCGATCGAGAAACTGTTGAAAGACGAACTGCCCAACGGCATGACCTACGAGTGGACCGACCTGACCTATCAGCAAATCCTCTCGGGCAACACTGCGCTGTTCGTGTTCCCGCTCTGCGTACTGCTGGCGTTCCTGGTACTGGCCGCCCAATACGAAAGCTGGAGCCTGCCACTGGCGGTGATCCTGATCGTACCGATGACCCTGTTGTCGGCCATCACCGGGGTGATTATCTCTGGCGGCGACAACAACATCTTTACCCAGATCGGCCTGATCGTCCTGGTGGGCCTGGCCTGTAAGAACGCGATTCTGATCGTCGAGTTCGCCAAGGATAAACAGCAGGAAGGCCTCGATCCGCTCGCTGCGGTACTGGAAGCCTGCCGTCTGCGTCTGCGGCCGATCCTGATGACCTCGTTCGCCTTCATCATGGGTGTAGTGCCTCTGGTGATGTCCAGCGGTGCCGGTGCCGAGATGCGCCATGCCATGGGTGTGGCGGTGTTCTCCGGGATGATCGGCGTGACCTTCTTCGGTCTGCTGCTGACGCCAGTGTTCTATGTACTGATCCGCCGGTTTGTTGAACGCGGTGAAGCGCGCAAAGCGGCCAAGGCCTTGAAGCTGGAGACACAGCAATGAGCGTGAAAGTATTTTTGCCGAGCTTGCTGGTACTGGCGCTGAGCGCCTGTGCCGTGGGCCCGGACTATAAAACCCAGCCACTGGAGGCGGCCAACGTAACGGCCGCCGCCGATGCCAAGCAGTACGACCACGCGAAGTTCGAAGGCATCTGGTGGCAACAGTTCGAGGACCCGACCCTTAACCAGTTGGTGACTCAGTCCCTGAACGGTAACCGTGACCTGCGGGTGGCATTTGCCCGCCTGCGGGCAGCCCGGGCGATTCGTGACGACGCTGCCAATGACGTGATGCCGGTGATCACCAGCCGTGTCAGCAGCGATGTGGGCAAAGGCCAGATCCCCGGCCAGACCACCCAACGTGTCAACAGCGAGCGTTATGACCTGGGCCTGGACATGGCCTGGGAAGTGGACTTGTTCGGCCGCATCCGCCGCAACCTGGAGGCCAGCGACGCTGACCAACAGGTTGCCGAAGCTGACTTGTATCAGCTGCAAGTGACGATGATTGCCGAGTTGGTGGACGCTTACGGTCAACTGCGGGGCGCGCAACTGCGCGAGAAAATCGCGGTGGCGAATCTGAAGAACCAGGAGGATTCGCGCGGCATCACCGTCAGCCTGCGGGATGCCGGTGTGGGCGATCAGCTCGATGTGGTGCGGGCCGATGCGCGTCTGGCGGCTGTAGAAGCCAGTGTGCCGCAGTTGCAGGCCGAGGAAGTTCGCGAGCGTAATCGTATCGCTACCCTGCTCGGTGAGCGGCCGGACAAGTTGAGCGTGGATTTGAGCCCGAAAGATTTGCCGGCGATTGCCAAGGCGTTGCCGATTGGTGATCCGGGGCAACTGCTGCAACGTCGTCCGGACATTCTCAGTGCCGAGCGTAAGTTGGCAGCCGCCACGGCGCGGATTGGGGTGGCCAAGGCTGATCTGTTTCCGCGGGTGAGCCTCAGTGGGTTCCTCGGTTTTACCGCTGGGCGGGGTTCGCAGATTGGGTCGGCGGCTGCTAATGCCTGGTCGCTGGGTCCGAGCATTACCTGGGCGGCGTTTGACCTGGGCAGTGTGCGGGCAAGGTTGCGTGGTGCGGATGCCGAAGCGGATGGCGCCCTGGCGACTTATGAGCAGCAGGTGCTGTTGGCGCTGGAAGAATCGGAGAATGCCTTCAGTGATTACGGCAAACGCCAGCAGCGGTTGGTCTCGCTGATTCGTCAGAGTGAGTCGAGCCGGGCTGCTGCGGATCTGGCGGAGATTCGTTACCGCGAAGGGACGGTGGACTTCCTGGTGTTGCTGGACGCGCAGCGTGAGCGTTTGGCCGCCGAGGACTCCCAGGCTCAGGCCGAAGTGGATCTGTATCGTGGGATCGTCGCGATCTACAAGGCGTTGGGCGGTGGGTGGCAGCCGAGTACCACGATTGCCAGTGCCAAGTGATTTGACTTAAAGAGCTCCTTTGGTTGGTCGCATCCAGCCAATTTTTAGCCCCGTGCCGTCATTCGGTCGCGGGGCTTTTTTTTGCTCGCTTGTGGTGTGTGCATATCCGTTATTTCGGTCAGGGCTGCTATTGGTTCCGCTCTTACAGCGGCTCACTTTTGAAAAGCGCAAAAGTAAGCAAAACGCTCTTGCCCCACCACTCGGCACCTCGCCTAGGCTCGGTGTGCCCTCACTCCGGCTTTGGACCGTGGGCCGCCGCGATGGGCCATCCTTGGCCCAGC